>JAPKZV010000158.1 GCA_026393585.1 Actinomycetota bacterium | reverse complement strand
GATATTTTGGAGCATGTGTGGGATACCGAATGGTATGGCCCCACAAAAACACTCGATGCACACGTTGCCGCCCTGCGTAAAAAGCTCGGCAATCAAGAGTGGATTGAGGCAGTGCGAGGCGTGGGCTTTCGCTTGAAAGACCCGGCGCAATGAGGCGCCGTTTAGTTCTTGCCGTTGTCGGGCTTGTTGCCATCATCCTTGTAGTTCACGACATCCCGTTGCGCAGTCACTTAAAGCGAGTAGAGCAAGACCGCGTGATTACCGCACTCGAGCGCGATGCTTTTACTCTTGCGGCCAAGTCGCAACAGTTGCTTGCTGGAAAATCTCCTAGCACCGACACCACGCCAACGGGTGTGAGTTTGTCAACGCTGGTGAGTGACTACAGAACAAACAGCACAGCTGAAGTGCTCATTGTGAGTGGAGAAGGAGCAGTGCAAATAGCTTCCGATCCAAGCGTTCAAATTGGTATGTCTTTTCTCAACCGACCAGAAATTGCTTCTGCGTTATTAGGAAACTCCACTGTTGGTGTGCGCCGATCAGAAACATTGAACGCAGACTTGGTGTACGCGGCAGTGCCTGTGCTCACCACCGACTCTGTCATTGGGGCAGTACGGCTCACGTACCCGAAATCGGTTGTTGATGCACGTGTTGCCTCGCGACTCAGGGGCATCTTGCTCGTGGCTTTCATTTCGTTGCTGATGGCCTTTGTGGCTGCCCTGATTATTGCTTCGAGCGCTGTTCGCCCGTTACGTCGGCTCAAGGCGCGCACGGAAGAGATTGCCGAAGGCGACTTGTCGGCGCGTGCAGAAGTGGAAGGACCTCCTGAAATTCGCGAACTTGCCGTTGAGGAACTGAGTGAAGATCTTGAAGCAGCGTCAGGAGAAATTGAACGTCTGCAACGATTGGTAGAACAGCTTCTCGCTCTGGCGCGAACGGAGAAAAAGAACGTTCTTGTTGAAGTAAACGTGGAGTTGGTTGTGCAGGGTCGTTTGGAAATGTGGAACAGCCTTGCAGAAGAGCGAAATGTGGCATTGAAATTCGCGACTCCAGGAAAAGTACTCGTCAAAGCTGTTGACGGAACTTTGGAGCAAATTCTCGATAACTACATTGATAATGCGCTCGACTACGCGCCAGAGCATTCCTCAATTTCGCTACAAATTGAAGTGTTCGAGCGCGAAGTAAAACTCTCTGTGATCGATGAAGGTCCAGGTATGCCCACCGAGGCTCGCCAGCGCGCGTTCGACCGTTTCTGGCGTGGATCAGAAAGTCAGAACCGCCCGGGCGGTAGTGGGCTTGGGTTGTCTATTGTTGCCCAGCTTGCTGCGGCAAGTGGCGGCACAGTTGAACTCTCGCAAAACTCGCCAACAGGTCTTGTTGCTTCGGTGTCGTTGCGTAAATCGACGCCGGGCAAATAGTTACCTCAGCGAACACTCGTCAAGAAGTTCGCCGTAGCGTGTCACCACATCTTCGTTAGTAGATATTTCCTCAACGGTGAACTCTGTATAGAGCCCTGTGGAAACGCATTCGGCATCGGTGTTCTGCTCCGAGCGCATAATGAATGCCATATCGCTTGCGCGCCAGAAGATTTGAGATGTGTCGTCGGTGGTGGGAAGTGAATGTTTTACTTTTGTTCCTGGGTCACATACGGAAACTGCAACATGGTCATCAACCGTCTTCACCTGAGCATTGTTGTGTATGGGGTTTTTCGCCCATGTTGTGAATGCTGCAGAGATCTTTTGTGTTGCGGTGCTGGAAGTGCCAACAACATTCATATCAACACAAAATTTTCCTTTTCCGCTCTCGTCTTTTGCACGGTACGCGGTGTAATAACCATTGCCCCACATGTCGCTCAATTGAAGAGATTTGGGGGCGCCCAGCGCTCGCACCAAAATGAAATAGATGTCGAGTTGGTTCAATTGGTCGCTTAATGCGTATTCATTTTTGCGTGGAACAGCAGGTGGCTTGAGTTCAACTGGAGTTGCCTCGGCGAAGTATTTCGATGGCAAGATGATTTCCGCAAGGGAGTGCGGTGGCTTCTTGAGAAACACATCGGTAATAGCTTGCGGACCCTTTTTCTTCAGCGCAGCAATAAACGTGGGGCCAAAAATATACGGGGCCGATTGTTGAGCGCTCAGAACTTCTGGAATTGACGTCAACTTCGAGTCAGATGAAGACGTGGTGACTTTTTGATATTGCTCAAGTTCTTTGTCGTCAAAGTTCTCTTCAACGTACATGTCTTCGGCGGCGTTGGCATGGCCTTCAAGGACGGCTGTCATAGCAACCGACTCTTCAGAAGTGGTGTGGCGACGGTTAATGCGAGCCAACCCAAATTCTTGGTCTTGAAGCGCATGTGTCAATTCGTGCACAACCACTGCGCGCAGTGAAGCAGAGAGTGCTCCGCCTTTTAACGCTGCTGTATCGCTGCGAATGACCATTTCGCGATCGGTGGGGGAATAGTAGGCAAGTGTGTTGCCGGCGCTGAGATCATTAAGCCCAGTGAATGTATCAAATGAGCCGTTGGCAAGACCGAGTGTGCGCAGCAATGCATTGAGATCGGTGTAGTACTGCTTGTCGTCGGTCGAAAGATCTGCTTCATCATTCACCACAAGTTTGTTGAACTCTTTGTCGTTCAAAAACCGAGCACGCACAGGGTTTTCAAATTCGTAACCCGTTTGTTTCTCAACGAAGGCAGCTAGTGGTGCAAGACGTGGATCCCATTTGTCGGGCCAGTTATAGGCGAAGGGTTTCCATTCGCCAAGACCCCACGACGCGGCTGCAAGCAGAAGAACTGCGCTGATGAAAAGTGCACTTTTTCGTGCGCGTTGTTGACGAGCCATCTTTTCCTACTTGAACTAATCGATGTCGATCCATTGTGGCGCCCGTGCCAAAAGGTCGAGGCTCACTTCGCGACACTTGTCGAGGATCTTGCAAAACCCTTCATCGCGCACGGCATAAACATCGGCAAGAAGAACGGGCACACGCGACACCAAACTCAACGAGCGCTCGGGAGCATCGGTGACAGAAGCAAAAGAGTCAATTGCGGAAACTTCAATGGGTAATTCAATGCCGCCAACACCGGCAAGTTCGGTTGCGAGTACCAAAAGGTCGGGCGGGCGAGTGAGCGGAGGAAGTGTCCACGTGAAGATGAGTTGGAATTGAAAATCACCCGGTGGTTCATCGTCGGGGTCGTCGAGTTTTACAACAACATCTTCAAAGCCAAGCAAGACACGCGGGTCAACTTCAAGAGACATGTGAAGGTCAATAGGCCCACTGCAGGCCTCCTCGGGGTGGAGGTCGACTTCCCACATTTGACGCAATGAATAGGTCTCCACAAAGTGGCGCTCGTCGTGCACATGGAAACCATGGTCGACGGCATGGCTTTTCAGGTCAGAAACAAAGCCTGCAACGTCAATAACTGCCACGCCGTGACACTACCGTTACCTTGTGGCCGAACTCACTTCCGTTCTTAAGTCGTCATCTTCCGACGAGGAGATTCTCTTTGCTTTGCGCCAGGGCGCAGGAATCGCCCAGGCCATAGCAAGCACCATCACCGATTGGTCATTTTCCGGTGCGGTGAGTGGCCAATACCGAGCCGACCTCTCGGTCAACGATGCGGTGCTCGGTGCTTTTAGCGGCTTTGGTTGTGGTGTGCTGTCTGAAGAAAGCGGGGCAACCGGCACGGTGTCCGCGAGCCCAAGTGAACTGGGCGAGGGCTTAGTGATTGTGGTTGACCCCATTGACGGCAGCACCAATGCCAGCCGCGGTATTCCTTGGTATGCAACAGCCTTGTGTGCAGTTGACCAGTTCGGCCCGCGCGTTGCCGTGGTAGCTCAACTCTGTGCGCCACATGTTGAATACGTCGCTATTCGGGGCAAAGGTGCCTGGCGCAATGGGGTAGCGCTCACTACTCGCGACGAACGCCCCATGGCAGAGTCGGTCGTTGGTGTGTCTGGCCCGCCGCCAGCGCAACGCCCGTGGTGGCAATTTCGGGCCTTAGGTTCAGCCGCTCTCGACTTGTGTTTGGTGGCCGAAGGAGCCCTCGACGGCTACCTCGATTGCGATACGCATGGTGTGTGGGACTACTTGGCGTCCATGCTCATCTGCCAAGAAGCTGGAGTATTAGTGGCCGATGCATTTGGGCGAGACCTGTGCCACTTCAGCCATTCCGAGCGCAGAACGCCTGTGGCAGCTCGTGGTGCAGTCAACTTGCAAGCGCTGTGCGACCTGCGCGCAGCCTCTTCCTGATCTATGGTGTGACAATGAAACTTCATTTAAAGGTGATTGCCACAGCATCTGTCGTTGCCCTTTTGGCTGCATGTGGCGGCGGCGGCGGGGGTGCTTCAACAGCAGGCCCCGAAGTAACGGTTCCTGAAGCAACAGGTACGTCGCAAGACACTGGTCTTGCTCCAAACCCCAACGGCTTTGCATTCCCCAACTTTGGTGCTGCAGGAACACCTGAAGTGTTTGGTGAAACAGATCTGGTGTCAATGTTTGGTGCAACACCCGATATTTGTGTTGATGGTGTAGCTGACCCATGTAAGCCAACGGCGGAAGCCACTGCATGGGCGCGCATGGTGAACGACTCGCGCGCTGCGGGTCACTGTGAAGGCTTTGTAGTGTTGGCGGCTGCTCGCTTTTCACAAGCTGTGAAGCCAAACTCCGTGGAGTTGTTGAATCAAGGCGATGTAACGCACGGAATTATGCGTGCATTTGCCACTCAGTTCTTGAAAGAAACTCAGGACGAAACAAACAAGTGGGCAAAGAAGTCAATTAAAGAAAAGCTCGGCGCACTTGAAGCCTCGTTTGCGAAGAAAATTGTTGGCTACAGCCTTGGCGTGTATACCGATGAAGGCGGCCACGCTGTGCTGCCGTATGCCATCGAATACGAAACTGCCGATTTGGCAAAGATCAAAATTTATGACTCCAACTGGCCAGGTCAAGATCGCTTTGTGAAGGTAGACCTCGCTGCAGGTACTTGGGAGTTCTCATTTGCCGGAGCCGACCCGAACAACGACCCCAATGCATGGACGGGTAAATCAAAAGACATCGACATCACCTCAATGGATGCGCGCGAAACAGGAACATGCCCATTCTGTGGTGATAAGAGCGCAGTGCAGAAGTCGCTCTTAGTAGTGCGTTCAGCCTTGCCAAACTGGAAAATTGAAACTGCCGATGGCGTGCTGACCCCCGGCTCAAATGAAATCGGCAATAGCAGCGTGCGTCCCTTGCGTTCATCTGCTGCTGGCCCGGCTACGAATGCTCCTACCGACTACATCGTTTCTATTCCCGACGACAAGCCTGCAAAATTCACTTTGCCCTCAGCTACTCGCATCTCGGGTATTACTTCAAAAGTTGCTGTACAAATTGATACACCAGGTTCAGCCGACACCACTATTGATCTCAGCAGCGATGCGGTTTCAACAAACAACCCTGAAGTAGTACTCACTCTTGCCGATGGCAACTTGGTGGGCTCGTCAAACGGCGAGAACAACTCCGTCACCTCTTCTGGCGATGCAGTGCAAATTGTTGTTGACGGTGCAACCGGAACTCCAGTAACGGTCGACGTCACTGCAGACGCTGCAGCTGTTGAAGTGCGTACTCCAGGCCGTGACGGTGTTGATGCAAACACAAACTATGAAGTGGTAACACAAACCTCAGACACGCAGGTAGAACGCAAGGTTGTGGGCACCAACGGTAAAGAGACGACCAAAACTGAAGATGGTCAACTCGACAGCACCAAGGTAGAAAATGCTCTGCCCGATGCGTTGAAGGCACCTGCAGTAAAGGGTGGCTTGCCCGATGCTGCAAGCCGCACACTCGATGCCGGCACTGCAGCAACAACTACTTCGGTAGCGGGTGGCCCAACCACAACGGCGAAGAAGACAACGTCGAGCACCTTGAAGCCAACCGCAACAACCGCACCACAAACCGCAACGACCGCAGCGAAAGTAGCGCGTGCGTCGGTACGAGTTGATGTGAATGTTGACGGATGGAGCCTCGCTGCCAGCGACCCTGCGTCGTCTGGTTTCAGCGCAAACCTCACGGGGTCAACCGGCGCCATTCAAGAAGGCATTAACTGCGACTCAGTGGGTTGCCTTGAAGGTTCCGCCACCGATGTTCTCGCCAGCGGCACCGACCCGGCTACAGGGGCGACAAGTACAACAACTCTGCAATTCAAAATGTCGGGCGTGGCGTCCACCTTCGATGTGCGCTGCGGGAATGCAGGTAGTTGGGTGAAGGCTTCTCAGGCCGGTGGAGGGTTCTCTGCCACCTGCTCGTTCAGCAACGTGACCGCAGATGAAACCATTTACGTTCGCGCCTAAACACCTATAAATACTCCTTGAAACGCCGGTGCCTTGTGGTGCCGGCGTTTCTGCGTAAAACTAGGTTTAATGTTAAACATGAAACCTTTTTCTGCTCGTTTAGGTGCCGCTGGTGTTCTCATTGCCGGGCTCCTTGCATTCTCATCTCCGGCTGTGCCTGTGCAGGCCGATATCAACGGAGCGCCGGCGAGCGCTCCAAGTGATCGCACGGCGATGGGGCGGATCTCTGCTGGAAAATTCAACACGTGTTATGTGCAGTCAGGCTCGGTGTATTGCTGGGGTAACAATGCGAGTCATCAAGTTGACTCAAGCTCCGTTTCTTCACGATCAAAAGCAGTGAAGATCGTTGGGATTGACACCGCGCTGTCGGTATCGGTAGGCGATGCATTTGCATGCGCTGTTCTTCAGGCAGGAACTGTGCAGTGCTGGGGTGGAAATAGTGCGGGGCAAGCGAATAGTGGAACTGCTGGTGCAGATTCCACAAGCCCGGTAGCCATCACTCCGCTAGCTGATGTTGTGGCAGTGGCGACGGGTTCGTCACATGCGTGTGCATTGTCGACAACATCTGGCGTGAAATGTTGGGGATCGGGGTTGTCTGGTCAAATAGGCGATGGAACGCAAAATATGTATAGCCCGGTCGCAAGTGTGACTGGCCTCGATCAAACTGCTGGTGTTACCGCAGTAAGTGCTGGCAATGGTTTCTCATGTGCTGTGCTTGGCGACAAGACCGTGAAGTGTTGGGGTAAAAATGATTACGGACAATTGGGGAGAAACCTGGGTGGTATTTACACTCAGTCAACACCGGTCGTTGTAGATACTTTTAGTCCACCATCGGTTCCTCTGGCAGATGTTGTCGCCATTTCATCAGGCGATAGCGATACCTGCGCCATCGTTACTGGCGGAAACGTTTGGTGTTGGGGCCGAAATACCTATGGCCAACGCGGGATCGGTACTACCTCATCTTCCGGTGGGGGAAACCTTCAAAATGCAACACTTGTGCAGCTCAGCAATGGTGCTGCCGTAGAGCCTCAAGATGCTGTGCGTGCGGTTTCGGTCGGCTCTGGTCACGTTTGCGTATTACAAGTGTTAAATCGTCGGTCATGCTGGGGTCATAACCTGAAAGGGCAACTCGGAATCGCAAGCGCTTCTTCGGGCATGCTGTACCCAACAACCGTTGTGACGACCGAAGGAGTTTCCAACTGGTCGGCCATCACTGCTGGTGGCAATCATTCCTGCTCTTTGTCTGAATCAAATCAGATTTTCTGTTGGGGTGAGGACTCTGATGGTGAGCTAGGTAATGAAAGGTCTTCGCCTCAAAAGGATTTTCCTTTTTCGGTGGTTGGCGCCATCAGTCATGTAACGAGTTTTAGTGCGCCAACAGCAAAGCGCATGAACGAAAGTGGTTTCTCGCTGTCTGCAACTTCTGATTCGGGAAACAGCCCCACGCTTTCATCTTCAACTCAAAGTGTCTGCGTCATTGAATCGGGTGTAGTGACATTGAGAGCAGCAGGTGTGTGCACAATCAATGCAACTTTAAGTGCAGTTGGCATCTTCACTGCAGGCGCACAGGTCAGTCGCAATATCCAGGTCAGTGGAATTCAGCCAAGTTCTTCTACGAGCGATGCAACAAGCATCACAACAAGTTCTGCGGTGCTTAACGGCACAGCAAAACCGGGTTACATCGCAACTACAACTACTTTTACCTATGGAACCTCTTCCGACCTTTCTGGGGGTGCTACATCCGTTGCCGGGACATCGCTGTCAGGAAGTACATCTCAAGCGACTTCTGCATCAGTGTCAGGCCTTTCTCCTGCAACGAAGTACTTCTTTCGCGTGTCGTCAACAAATGCGGAAGGGAGTGCTCTGGGTGAAATTCGCTCATTCACCACGTTGGGAGGAAAGGCATCTGCAACTACAGCAATTGCCTCGGGTGTGTCAGCTAACAAAGCCACGCTGAACGCTTCAGTAAATGCAAATGGACTCTCGACAACTGTGAAATACCGAGTTGGTAAGTCGGCAGATCTCACTGGCGATGTCACGGTGTACGAAGGTCGTACCATTACCGACTTCGCCGATGAATCGGTTCCGGTGTCTATCACCAGCCTTTCCGAGTTAGTGACGTATTACTACCGAGTGGAAGCAACAAACTCTTTTGGTACCGCAATAGGTGAAATTAAATCACTCACTACAGCACGCCCTGTTGGCGTGACCATTAATAGCGCCGCGGAATTCACGAACAAAAAGACTGTTGTGTTGTCGGTAACTGGAGCACCGGGTTCAATATCTGCCATTGTGTCGAACGACGGTGGGTTTGGGTCGGCAGAAACCTTCACACTTGTTGATGGTTCAGCTGAAATTAACTGGACACTCATTTCGAGCCGTGACGAGCGCTTGCCGAAGCAGGTGTATGTGAAGTTCGTTTCGCGTTTTGGTACGCAATCGTCGAACTATCAAGACGACATCATTCTCGATACCACAGCTCCTGTTTTGAGCACTGCTACCGCGGTAGCTACAACCGCTCCTGCGAGTGCGGTGAGTGTTGCCTCTGTTCGTGCGGCTAAAAAGAATGGCGCGAAAATTGTGGTCAAAGCGGTCGACGCCAACTCTGGCATCGGTTCAATTGAAATGCGTTCTGGGGCTAGTAAAAAGGCAACGAGCATTAAATATGAAAACCCGAAGGCCAAGTCTCAAACTCTGACAGTGAATACCAAAGCGAAAACCTTGCAGGTGCGAGTCATCGACCGCGCTGGCAACCCTTCTCCGTGGAAGACCGTGAGAGTGAAATAACAGGTTTCACCCTGAACTCTTCATCTCAACTCGCTATGCATTACAAAGTGTCGTGCTAGCACCCCGCCTTCTCGGCGACTTTCTCAATTCCGCAAACAACACGCTCGGTAGATTTATTTGCACGTATTTCATTTGCAAAGAGGTCGAAAATCACCGTGGCTAAAGAATTTGGCTTAGCTAGAAGGATTAAAAATTCGGCGTTTCGCAGCGTGATGTGCCTTACCGTCGTTGCGCTTGCGAGTATTGCATTTGCGCCTCAGGTGCAAGCAGACAGCAGTGAGTCTGTGCCTGCAACCCGCACTTCGTCGGGGCATATCTCCGCTGGTAGAGCCTTTACCTGTGTCGTCATTGATGGTTCGGTGTATTGCTGGGGCGACAACTCCAGTGGTCAGCTAGGGGATGGCACCACTGTGAATCGCAGCACCATGGTCAAAGTGGTGGGAGTAGCAAATGCGGTTTCTATTGCCGCAGGCGATGCACATGTATGTGCGCTCATCACTGGGGGAACAGTTTTGTGTTGGGGCTCTAATGCGTCAGGTGAGCTTGGTGTTGCAACTGGTTCTGGTCCTTCCGCCGTTACTGGGCTCAGTAATGCCACTTCGGTGACTGCCGGGAAGAATTTTTCGTGTGCATTGTCAACTTCACGAGGTGTGGTGTGCTGGGGAAAGAACTCAGGCGGCCAATTAGGGCGGGGTGCCCTTACTCCATCTACCGATTTCACACCGGCAACAGTGTCGGGGCTAACAAGCGGAGTCGCGAGTCAAGTAGCAGCTGGTCTGTCGCATGCGTGCGCAGTTATTGCTAGTGGTGGCGGAGTGAAATGTTGGGGAACAGCTGAAAGCGATACTGCTGGCACGGTGCTCGATGACAAGAGTTCTTACGACATCAACTACGCCACCCCGGGGGCACCTATTGGCGCATTGGGTGATGGCTCGGTTGGCTTTGGTGTGGCAGTGCAAACAAGTTCTTCGCCAATTGATGTCAAAATCAATTCAAGTACTGCATTGTCTGATGCCGTCACTATTTCTGTCGGTGTTGCTTCTGCATGCAGCATCACTCTTGATGGAACTGCTTACTGCTGGGGGAACAACAACGATGGTCGTGTAGGGAATAATCGTACCGACAACAACCGCGGTGGAATTGGCGCTCCTCGACCACTATTTGCAACGCCAGTTCAAGATGTTGCAACGAATGCACTTACTGGCGCGAAAAGCGTTTCCATCAATGGAAAACATGGTTGCGCTGTAACAGCAACTTCGACAGTTGTTTGTTGGGGTTCACGTACTTATGGTGAAGTAGGCGACACATATACCGGTGTGAGTGCCATCGCGAACTACACGCCCGTGTCGGGATTAACCGGAGTCACTGCAGTATCCTCTGGTGGTCTGCACACATGCGCTGTCGCTAATACTGGTGTTTATTGCTGGGGCCAGGGCACCTTTTCGCAGTTGGGCAACGGCACAACCACCTCCGCTACTGGTACGCCTGTAGCTGTCAACGGCATTGCCTCGCAGACGGTGAGTTTTGGTGCGCTCGCTAACAAGTCATTAAGCGATGCTCCTTTCAGCGTGTCAGCTTCTTCCTCGTTGTCGGGAGCAGTTATGAGCTATTCCAGCGCTACTCCTTCTGTGTGTAGCGTCTCAGGCTCCACGGTCACTGTTCTCACGTCGGGAACATGTTCCATTGTTGCTACTGCTGCAAGTTCTGGAGTGTATGTCAGTGCTTCTGCAACGCAGGGTTTCACTGTTTCTGGTGTAAAGCCAACAGCAACAACTTCATCGGCAACTTCAGTTGCTTCAACGAATGCTGTTCTCAACGCTGTGGTAAATCCAAATGGGGAAGAGACGACTGTGAGTTTCGTTGTGGGCACAAATGCAACCCTGAGCGGCACCACAACAACAGTTGAGTCAAAAGTGCTTTCAGGCATTGAAAGTACTGAAGTTTCCCAAAAGACCGGAGAGCTTCTTGAGGGAACGAAGTATTACTTCCAGGTTGTTGCGAAAAATACATTTGGAATAGTGAAGGGCGAGATTCGTACTTTCACCACAGGCCGTCCAGTGGGCGTATCAATAAATGACGCAGATGAGTTCACCAATAAAAAGAATGTCACGGTCTTTATTACGGGTTTAGCTACATCGGTGAAAGCCATCATTTCAAATGATGGCGGATTCAAAGTTTCTCAAACCATTGATCTCACCGATTCCTTTGCTGAAGTGAAATGGACCTTGGTGTCGAGTCGCGATGAGCGCTTGCCGAAAACCGTATACGTTCGGTTTATTTCTCGCTTCAATGCGCAGTCATCGAACTATACCGACGACATCATTCTCGATACCACTGCTCCTGTTTTGAGCGACGCTGTTGCTACGGCGACAACTGCTCCTGCGAGTGCGGTGAGTGTTGCCTCTGCTCGTGCAAAGAAAAAGAATGGCGCACGAATTGTGGTGAAAGCAACAGATGCGAACTCAGGTATTGGTTCGGTGGAAATGCGTTCGGGCGCCAGCAAAAAAGCTACAAGCGTAAAATATGCAAACCCGAAGGCAAAGTCGCAGACGTTGACGGTGAATACCAAAGCCAAAACGTTGCAGGTGCGGGTGATCGACCGTGCCGGTAACCCCTCTCCATGGAAGACCGTAAGAGTGAAATAACCGATTTCACTCAGCACACATAGTCTCAACACGCCAATAGTGGTTCAATGGTCATATGGACCGAAGGCGCTTTCTCACCCAGGCATTGAGTGTTGCCGTTGGTGGTGTTGTGTGGTCTGCATGTGGAGGTTCAAAGCAACTGTTGTCACCTGGTGACACTGTTGCTTCTCTCGCCAACAACACGTTGGTCATTCCTGATGCGCCAGTTGCGGCTCCTGGGGAAATTGCATCGTTTATTACTCCGCAGTCAAAGTTCTTTCGCATCGACACAGTTATTGGGTCAACTCCACAACTCAAAGCAGCCGAGTGGGAATTGCGTATTCATGGTCTCGTAAATAAAGAAGTCACGCTGAAGATGGCCGACATCGCTGCACTGCCGCAGGTAGAGAACGTCATCACCCTTGGTTGCGTTTCTAATGAAATTGGTGGAGACCTCATTGGCAATGCACGCTGGGGTGGGGTATTGCTTGCCGATGTATTGAAACTCGCTGGCGTTGAAAAAGAGGCAACTCAACTCGCAAGTACCAGTAGCGATGGTTGGACATGCGGCACGCCGGTTGATGCCGTTCTCGACGGTAGACCCGCAATGCTTGCCACTTCCATGAATGGCGAACCACTCACTGCTGAACATGGGTTTCCTCTTCGCATGATTGTTCCTGGTTTGTTTGGTTATGTGTCGGCCACAAAGTGGCTCACCGACTTAGAACTCACTACGTGGGACGCCTTTGAACCGTATTGGTTGAAGCGCGGCTGGTCGGCCGAGGGGCCGATGCTCGCATCGAGCCGCATCGACACACCGCGAACTGGCGATGAGATAGTTGCCGGCAACGTGCCCATTGGGGGTCTGGCTTGGGCGCCACGTGCTGGTGTAGCGAAAGTGGAAGTGCAAATAGACGAAGAGCCTTGGCGTATTGCTGAACTTGTGCCAGGTGGAACAGGCGATACGTGGGTGCAATGGCGCACAAAGTGGAATGCGCAAGCGGGTGAACATCGCATTGCAGTACGAGTAACCGACACCAAGGGTGTGGTTCAAGATGAAGAATTGCGCCCTGTGGCACCAAGTGGTGCAACGGGCTATCACGTCATCAACGTGACTGCTGTTTAGCCGCACACCCATCGCCTATGGTCAATTCCATGGGTTTCTTTTCAAAAATGAAGCAACGTCGTGCAGAAAAAGAAGCTCTCGAGCAAGCAGCTGCTCAGCAAGGGCAACTCGGCACCTGGCAAACACAATCTGAACAACTCGATGTCATGATCAATGCAGTCGAGCGTTGCGGCAACAACGACATTGAAGGGCTCTTCGACCCATACGACACCGGTTTCATTTTGAAAAAAGGTGAATATGCAATTGGTCTCATCGCCAATTGTGCACTCTTGGAAACGCGTCGGTCGGCATCTTCTTATCAGGGCGGTTACGGCGGAGTTTCATTTCCTCTCTTTGGAAAAGTACGTCTGAACACTGGTCGCTCAAATGGCAAACTTGTTCAGGGTGAAGAATCAATTACCTCTATTTCCGATGGGGAAGTGCTCATCACTAATAAGCGCGCAATGTTCCGCGGCGACACCAACAACAAAGAGTGGCCCTATGCCAAACTCATGGCCTGTGAGCATCACCCCGATGGGTACACCACCTTTGCAGTGTCGGCTCAGACGAAAACCACGGGCTTTGCTTACGGTGCCGATGTGGCCAATGAAGTGCAGTTTCGCCTTGAACTCGGCATTGCTATTAGTAACGAAACGACCGATCAGCTTTTGGCCCAACTACGGGTAGAGCGCCAGCAGCTCGACGCTAAAAAACCTTTGCCGCCGCCGGTGGTTGGGCTGTCAAATGGGGAAAATCCCCGATAGATTGGCGTTTCCGATTCATCGGGCGTTTAGCTCAGTTGGCTAGAGCGCTTCCCTTACAAGGAAGATGTCGGGGGTTCGAGTCCCTCAACGCCCACCATTGTTTGTATTTGCTCTGTCTGGGCTTGTCGCCGAGGCATTGAGATCCACGAAGCGCCTGAGTACGTTCCTTTTGGGCTGCTGGTTTATGGCTGATCTGGTAAGCAAAACTGCTGTGAAGTCTGCTGCGGTATGGGGTGCCGAGCGCTGTAATTGAATTACATTTAAGTTGTAATTGTTTTATATTTTGGGATTCCGTTTACAACGCTCCCAAAGAGGTCTCCTGTGTTTTCCGTTTCGCGCCGCAAATTTGCTCTGTCGTTTTTTGTTCTGATCTCCGCAATTGGCGTCGTATCGCCACTGTCTGCGCCCCTCGCGCAAGCTTTGACGACTGTTGAGCCGCTGGGGAACCCGAGCAAAATTGCCGGGGGTGATGGGTTCATGTGTCTCATCGCTAATGGCTCAGCAGTGGAGTGCTCGGGATTAAACGACCAAGGGCAGCTAGGCGATGGAACGAATACCAACAGGAACTACACGAGCGCCATTGCAAGTGATGGAAAGATTAAGAGCCCGTCGGCCTTAGCTGTCGGCAAGACGCACGCGTGCGCTGTTTCAGGATCAAACTCAAGTGCCCCAGGAGCGGGGAAGTTGTATTGCTGGGGCGACAATCAATTCGGGCAACTTGGCAACGGGGTGAACGTCGACTCGTCGGTGCCGATTTTGGTATCTGATAACGGAGCATTCGTGAACACAAGTGTTGCGGGCGTCTTTGCTGGAGACAACCACACGTGTGCAATTACCTTGGCTCCGACTAACCGACTGTTTTGTTGGGGTTACAACAACAAGGGTCAACTTGGCGATGGCACACAGGTAGACAAGAATCTTTCTGCAGCAGTAGTTGGTGTATTTACTGCAACCGGAACGGTAGCTGCAGCAAACTTTTATCCGTGGGCCGCTGCAGGCGCAGAGCACACCTGTGCAGTGAGTTCGAACAACTCCAACAAGATTTATTGTTGGGGTGAAAACGGAAGTGGTCAACTCGGTGATGGCGGCACAACCGACAGTCTGCTTCCTGTCACAACTGGGTTGACGGGCGGAGGGGCTTCAAGCACACGCTCTGCATATATGACCGCAGGAAGCGATTTCACTTGTGCATCCGATGCGGGAAGTATTAAGTGCTGGGGCGAAAACGGAAGTGGTCAAATGGGTAACGGTGGAACAGCCGATGTCGTGACTCCAACAAATGTTCCCACCTTTGGAGGCTTCACGAACGCCGTTACATACAGCATGGCTGCAGGTGGTGGAACCGTATGCGCTATCAGTGAGGCTTCAACCCCTGTGCTTTTCTGTTGGGGTGCAAACACCGCGGGTCAAGTGGGGAACAACGCCACTGTCGATGCCAATCGTCCCACTTCGGTCACCGATAACTCTGCGCAAGAATTCGATAATGGGGGTGGTTCTGCCACTTTTGCGAACGGGTTAACCGTTGGGCGTTCAGTAGCGAATGGTTTTGCTTGCATCACAAAGTGGTGCTGGGGAAGTAACAACACTGGGCAACTCGCGCAAGGCAACACAACCGATGTCGCATTGCCATCGAAGGTGAAAACAGGTGTGATTTCCGCCGACGATGTCACTGGTGTCACCGTGTCGGCGGTGTTGAAGAGCACTGGTCTTGAATTGACTTTCACTGGCGTACCCGCAGCAGGCCTCACATCGCTTCGTGTCACTGTGGCTCCAGCGACACATCGTCTTGCGCCTTCTCAGTCTGGTGCAGTCGGAACAGCGAACTATGGTAGCAAAACATTTTCGGGCGGCACAGTTCCGACAGTGTCTGGTGGTCAAATGACTATACAGATCGCATCAATGTTGTACGGATTGAACTCCCTGAGTGGTCCTCCTACGTACAGTGCCGCAGAGTTCGAGAAGGGTGTTTCGTATCACCTCACCTACCTCGCAAGTGGAAACGCTACAACTGGTTATGCCGATGGGTGGAGAATACGCAACGGATTGACGACTGGTTCAGAACTTGTGGCAACGATCGACTCATCGTTTGCAGCTGCTAGTGGTTCGGCTTCTACTCCAACAACAGTGGCATCGGGAACAGCAACAACCGTTCCTGGCGCAACTGCGTCAACCTCTGTAGGCAACTATGCAACAGCAGTGCCGGGCATCACCGTTACCGATGCAAAGGTGTACGTCGTTGCCCCGCAAGAAGTCGCTGGTAATTCGGCAATTGCTGTACTTACTCCTGCTCAAAACAAGCTGATGGATGTGGTGAGCAAGACCCCAAGTATTTGTCTTCCGAATGATGAAGATCTTGTCTTTTTGAATGACGGAAAATGTATTGCCGACGTGGTGAATGTGAAGACCCGCAAGGTGTTGCGCACATTGCGTACCACCGTGGTGGAAGATGACATTGCCGACCTCAAGGTGGGTAATGAAATTGCGATTCTCACTCCGTTGTATTTCTTCTCAGGAACCACCAACTTCAAAGACGCATCTCTTGCTCGTCTTGCAAAACTGAAGAGTCGTATCAACGCCGCTGGTTCAATTCTTATTGCGGGTCACTCTGGCACGCTCACCGGAAACACGCCTGAGAACGTAAAGTTGTCGCAACAACGTGCTGCGGTCACAGTGAAAGAACTGAAGTCACGTGGTGCGAAGGGGCCCTTCGCCATTGCAGCTGTTGGTGCACTCGACCCAGCAAGCAAAGGAAAGAGCCAGGCCGATCAAGATAAGAATCGGCGTGTGGTAATTGTTCTGATTCCCTAACGGGAAAAGGAACTATTCACGCTCCATCGAGATTGCCATCTCGGGGAGCGTGACCCACGGCTGACGGTCAACGCACCAGGCTTCAACGTTTGGCTTCACGCTCGACTTGTCGTCGAGCACGCCGGCTTTGACGGCGATGATGCCAGCAGATTTAGAGAGCTCCGAAACAATGGGCGAACCACACTGTGGGCAAAACTTGCGGCGCACATATACATCGTCATTGTTTTCTCCACGCTCTTCATAGGTCTTGAGTTCACCCTTCACGGTGAGCTGTGACTCGTGAGCCACAAGGTTCACTGAGAACGCCGAACCGCCCTGGCGTTGGCAGTGGTCGCAATGACACACCGCAGTTGCAATGAGGTCTCCTACGAGTTCAAAGGTGACGGCTCCACATAGGCATCTTCCAGTTGTCATGTGCCAATAGTAGTCACAGCGGGTTGCCCAGTTGAGAGGCTGAGGAACCTTTTGCTATTCGCTCAAGACCCGTTGGAAGGTGTCAGCAAGGCTTTTGCTCGTGGCAATGCTGATGTGGCCATGATCGCGGTAGCCCCATTCAGAACCGTTCAGGGAACTGCAGGGGTCATTGGGGCAGAGTTCGTCAAAGAAGTCGAGCGTGGTGGCTTTCGACTCGGCTGCGGCTGTTTTTTCCGAGGCAACTGCGAGTTTGCGTGCTGCTTGAGCATCGGCTTGGGTGATGGAAGTGTCCATCCATTTTTTGGGCCCAAGGATGCGCAGCGGTGCCATGCCGATGGGTGTCCATGGGGCAAATTTGGGGACAGGGTGGACGATGATGACCTTGATGTTGCGGTAGCGCAAGATGTTGGAAATTTTGATGAGGCCCTCTTGAAGTGCAAGGGCTTTTTCTTCTGGAGTGGTGTACAGAATTTTCTCATCAGAAGAGCGGAAGGTGAAATAGCTCTGCTTGATGTAACTGTCGGATGCAGAAGCAATGACCACGTACTGCGGTTTAAGTTCAATGAGATGAGCCAACGTTTTGGATACGAAGTAACTGCAAGTGGTGTCTTCCTTGCTCCAATCCCACAGGCGCAGGTTGGCAAAGGGGCACGACGACTGAGTAGCAACCTTGGCATTGAGTGAAGCGGCATTGGCGCCGGCTACAAAGCCTTCGGTGAACTGGCCTGCGTTGGAGTCGCCAATGAGCACCGCTGTGCCTTTGGCGTTCTTGACGTCCCAAGAGCAGTTATCTTTTTCACGCATTCCCATGGGGGTGGGTGTGCTGCACCCGCGCAAAACATCTTCATGCAACGCAAATGGTTTATACAAGCTCGATGCACTGACGCGGTCGTGCGAGGTATTCAGCGCAACTGCTGCAACGAGCGGAACCACAATGCATGTTGCACCAAGTAAGAGCGTGCGCCGTGGGGCTGGGTTCTTGCGGAAGCGAATAGGTGATTCAACAAGGCGATACGAAAGCGCCGCCGGAATGATGGAAAGTGCTGCAGCCATGCCTCGTGCTCCGCGTACTTGTGGGAAGACTGCATAGGCAAACACAATGAAAGGCCAATGCCACAAATACCAGCCGTACGACAAGTCGCCAAGTTTTTGCATGGGGCGGCTTCCAAGGAATGAAGTGATGAAGTTGCGCGATGGTGACTCGCCAGATGCAATGAGCAACATGGTGCCCACCACAGGTACGAGTGCCGCATTGCCAGGAAATGGCGTGCGCTTATCGAAGCCCCATGCTCCCCAGGCAAGAAAGGCGAGCCCGAGCACTGAGAGAAGGTAAGCATTGAAGGTGTTAATGCGAGATAGCACAACAGCACCCAAAGCAAGAATGGCACCTGCCGCAAATTCCCAAGCGCGTGTGGGGGCGTAGTAGAAGGCAAAACTTGCCGACTTGCCACCATTGAATGTCATGGTGCGCGATATGGCAAAGGAAAGAACTCCTATGGCAGTAAGAAAAACGCCAAGAAATGCGCGGTGGTTGGTGCGAAAGCGTGTAGCAACTGCCCACGCAATGGCAAGGAGTGCGGGAAAGACCAAATAGAACTGTTCTTCAACGGCCAGTGACCAGGTATGCAAGAAAGGGTTGGCTTCAGCGTTGAGGCCAAAGTATCCGCCGCCTCCGCCACCCACGTGATGCAGGTAGGTGTTGGCATTGAAAAGCGAAGCCGATGCTCCGGTGCGAGCAGCTATGGGTTGGGCAGCAATGGCGGCGAGAAATGCCGAGAGCAGCAACGTAACACCGAGCATGAGGCCAAGAGCGGGGAGTAGGCGACGAATACGGCGAAGGTAGAAGTTGTGGAAATTGATCTTCCCCTGCGCGTCAAACTCTTTTAGGAGCATGCGGGTGATGACAAAGCCTGACACCACGAAAAAGACATCGACCCCAATAAACCCGCCAGGCAACGCAACGCCGGCGTGGTAGACCACCACGAGTGCAACAGCAATGGCACGAATACCTTGAATATCGTTGCGAAAACCTGAAGGACTAGTGGTACTCATGGGCTTTCCTATTTTACGTGTCAATTCCCGTCAGTGGGGTAGGCGAAGTAAGATTTAGAAATCTTTAGGGGGTAGTTATGGCAGTTTTAACCAGTGATTTTGCACGCGATCGCGGATCCGATGTGGCACTCATCGATGAATCGCGTTCGGTTACTTGGGCAGATCTCAACGACCGCGTGAACCGTCTGGTGAATGGTTTGCGAAACCTTGGCCTTTCCACTGGCGACACCATTGCAGTGGTGGCTGGCAACCAGTGTGAGTGGTTTGAAATTGCTCAAGCTTGTGCTCATGGTGGTTGGACCTATGTTCCTGTCAACTGGCACTGGGTAGCCGACGAGCTTGCCTACGTATTCAACGATGCCCAGGCAAAAGTTGTTCTGGTTGATGCACGTTATGAAGGCCCTGTTGCAGAAGCAATGAAAGACGAACGCTCGCAAAGTGTTCAGCATGTTGTAGGCATTCAATGTGGTGCTAGTGCCGCTGTGCGAAAGATTGCAAACTTCGTCGAGTTCGAAGCACTCATTGCAGGTGCGAGCAACGCAGAACCAACCGACCAAATGCTCGGCGGCCCGATGTTCTACACCTCTGGCACCACGGGGCGACCCAAAGGTGTGCGTGGTGCATTGTCGGGTGGCATGGCGCTCACGCCCGACATTATGAAACTCATTGCTGCAGGGTTTTCTAACTTCTTGCCCATTCCTGGGCGCACCATGTTGTGCGGGCCATTTTATCACTCGGCACAATGGGCATTTTCGTTCTTCCCCATGGTGGGTGGTTCGTCAGTAGTAATGCAACATAAATACGACTCGGCCGAAATGCTGCGCCTCATCGATGAGCATGCCTGCACCAACGTGCACTTAGTGCCTACGCAAATGAAACGCTTGCTCGACTTGCCGCAAGCCGTGAAAGACTCCTTTGAAGGTGCGGCATTGAGCACCGTGTGGCATGGAGCAGCACCTTGCCCGCCAGCGGTAAAGCGTGGTCTCATTGAATGGTGGGGCCCAAAAATTACCGAGTACTACGGCAGTACAGAAGGTTCCATCATTTCAACGGTGAGCTCGCAAGAGTGGCTTGATAAGGGCGGAAGTGTTGGCAAGCCGCTCGACAGTGTCGAAGTACTTGTATTGAACGATGCGAATGAGCGCGTTGCGCAAGGCAGTGAAGGAACGTTGTACTTCCGCAACAAGATGGGTACCGACTTCTCGTATCACAACGATGAAGGCAAAACGAAAGATGCACATTTGGAGCCAGGTGTTTTCACCACTGGCGATGTGGGTTATATCGATGCCGATGGGTATCTCTGGTTGTCCGACCGCAAGATCGACATGATTATTAGCGGCGGAGTCAATATCTACCCAGCTGAAATTGAAGGTGTCATTGCTGTGCACCCAGGTGTAGAAGATGTCGCAGTGATAGGCGTGCCTGACGAAGAGTTCGGTGAAAGTGTGAAAGCACTTGTTCAGGTGCAAGAAGGCGTCAAAGAATCTCCCGAACTTGCTGCAGCAATTATTGCACGTTGTCGGGAAATGCTTGCTGGTTATAAGGCTCCGCGCTCTGTTGATTTCATTGCACATATACCGCGTACTGGCACGGGAAAAATTCAGAAGAAACCATTGCGTTCTCCGTACTGGGAAGGTCACTCGCTCAAAATATAGATGCTCAAAGTTAAGGTATGAGTCGTTTGTAGGAAGTAATGCCTGCAATGGTCTGCGCATCACCATATTCTCCACGCGCAACCAGTTTATTGAGTAGATCTTGTGGTACTTGCCCTAGGGTTCCGTCTTTCACAACGAGCCACTTCACTCTGCTTGGGCTCACAAATTTTGAATCGTCATTGAGGAAGTTTGTTTTAATCCACGGGTTGGGGAATGTGTAAATAATTTCTCGTTGCGAAGCATGAGGCACGAAGGCGTAGTGTGCCGACACCACATCATTCGGCCCCACTCTGTCGAGGGCAGCTTCCCAGCCACTGTTGTCGCGAGTTCCATGTGGCCAATAACCCGTGTTGTACTTCGCGCCAAAGGGGAGAAGCCCCCAAGAGTTCGCAGCGATGTAGGCGCACACAACAACGCCCAGCACGCCAAGGCGACCTAATGACCGCGAACGCCTTTGTAGAAATGCAGCGCCTTCAATGGCTGCAGCAATGGCGGCCACATTGGGAATTGCTTGGTAGTGGTACATCATTGCCCAAGTGAAATCGGCAGTGGTGAGAATGTTGATGAAGTATTGCGGTAGCCCCATGAGCAAAGTGAGTGGTGCCAGTAACGAGAGGAATGCAAGTGGCGATGTAATGCGCCCGGCATAGGCAATGGCATTATTTTGATCTAGGCGATCGATAAATAGCGATGGATGACGCAGTGAAGTTTTCACCACTTCCGTCGGTGTTGTTCCTAAGTTGCCGTATAAAGCGCCATATGCACTGAAGTCGCCGGCAAGATGCGGAACAAACCAGACCGCAATGATGAGGAAATAGAGGGCGGCGCTTCCAAAGAGAATTGCGCCAAAACGCAAACGTTTGCGGAACATCAGCAAAATGCCGAGCCCCATGACAGCGAGTGCAATGTCTTCTTTCCACAGCATCGCAACAGCAATCCACGCAATGGTGACAACGTTGTGTCGCGTGATGTGTTTTCCTATTCCCTCTGGGCGTGACGTTGCATAGTGGTAGCCCATCAAGAGAAAAGGAAGTGCCATGGTCTCGGGGTGGAAAGTTTCCCAAGCGAGGTACGCGGTGGTGGGCAACAAGAGCCAGGCAATGCCAAAGGCCAGTGCAGAAAATTCACTTTTCAAACGATGGCGCGCGATGAGAAAAACCGGATATGCCGCACAAGCCAATGCAATCACTTGAAACATATTCCACAGGTTTGGCCCGCCACCGAGCCAAACAAATGGCACGAGGAAGTAGTACATGAACATTGCGTGGTGGCCAAACACCGGAAGACCACAGACCGTGTTAAACCATTTGCCGTGAGCGAGTAGCCACAGCGATTGGTCGTGAATACCGAGGTCGAAGTCGAAGG
>JAPKZV010000211.1 GCA_026393585.1 Actinomycetota bacterium | reverse complement strand
GGTGCTCATGGCAAAAGCGCTCGGCAACGGTGTTCCCGTTGGCGCCATTTGGGTAAAAGAAGATGTTGCCAAGGTCCTTTCGCCTGGAGACCACGGAAGTACCTATAGCGGAACTGCTCTTGTCACTTCTGTGGTGCGTGCCGTCATTGCCGAAATGAAGCGCATTAATGCTCCTCAACTCGCAACCTCCGTTGGTGCACAACTCACTGAGAAGCTTCGCGGCGTTCCTGGTGTCGTTGGCGTTCGTGGTGCTGGATTATTGCTTGGTATCGAGTTGGCTCAAGGGTTCGACGCGACGAAGGTCTACCAAGCATGTTTGGCGCAGGGCTTAGTAACGAATGCGGTGAATGCTTCAACAATTCGTATGGCTCCTCCGTTGAATGTCAGTGCTGAACACATTGAAGTGGCCGTTGCCATATTCGCCAAGGTGATGGTTCAGATGAAGAAGGAAGTAGAGGCTGCGCAATGAGCATTCGTCACATACTCGACACGTCAGATCTTTCTGTGCAAGAACTGCATGATGTTCTTGCACTCGCACAGGTACCAGTAGCACAATTGGGCGCGCCATTAAATCGTCACTGCGCTGCACTCATCTTTGAAAAGCCATCCAACAGAACACGGCACTCAATGGAAGTAGCTGTGGTGCAACTTGGAGGTCACCCTGTTTATACCCGTGGCGAAGAAGTCGGAATTGATGTTCGTGAAACTGCAGAAGATATCGCCCAGGTGATGGCGGGGTACCACGCGTTTTTGGGTGCGCGGGTATTCAAGCACGATGTGGTGCAGAGAATGGCGTCTGTTTCGTCGGTTCCTGTAGTCAATATGTTGAGTGATGCTGCACATCCGCTGCAAGCACTCGCCGACGTCTTAACAATGCAACAGCAACATGGCGATCTGCAGGGAAAGAAAATTGCATGGGTCGGTGACTTCAACAATGTTGCCAACTCACTTGCTCAGGCGTGCGTCATGCTTGGCGCAGAGTTTGTTGTCTCTACACCGCCTCAATATCGCCCCACTGAAAGTGAACTTGCAACCATTAATGCTTTAGGCAAGGGAAGTGCGCAGTACGTAGCAGCACCCGCAGAAGCAGTAAATGGCGCAATAGCCGTACACACCGATGTATGGATCTCTATGGGTGAAGAATCCGTGGCAGCAGAAAAGGCCGCCGCGTTTTCAGGGTTCATGGTGACTCAGGATCTGATGACTAAGGCACAGCAAGGGGCTTGTTTCTACCATTGCCTACCGGCACATCGTGGTTCCGAAGTGGAAGCTGCTGTGATAGATGGAGTCAATAGTCGGGTCATCGAACAGGCCCATAACCGACTACATAGTGCGCGCGGTCTCTTGGCCTGGATTTTTCAACAACAAGGTGCAGTAGTGAAAGAAAGTGCACAGTCATGAGTACAAAAGCACAACGGCAACAAGCACTCGTGCGCATCATCGAGACCAAAGAAGTGTCAAGTCAAAATGAACTACGCACCATGCTTGCAAAAGAAGGAATTACAGCAACTCAGGTCACCATTTCACGCGACTTAGAAGAAGTCGGTGCAGTAAAGGTTCGCTCATCGCAGGGCGACACCATTTATGCCATTGCAAGTTTTGAACCCGCTCGCCGGGCGACCAACGACCAACTACGTCGAGTGATGAGTGAATGGGTGGCCGAAGTGTCACATAGCGGCAATATGGTGATTCTTCGTACGCCACCAGGTTGTGCGCATGTCGTTGCATCGGCACTCGATCGTGCAGCACCTAAAGGTTTGCTTGGCACGGTGGCAGGAGACGACACCATTATGTGTGTGGCTACTGAAGCAGTGGGTGGAAAGAAGTTATCTGTTGAATTACGGTCGTTAGCCGGGTTGAAAGGAAGTCCATCGTGACCGAGCAAGAATCATCACGGGGCCAGCTTTGGCATGGCCGTTTCTCTAGTGGACCCGCAGAAGAGCTCATGGCTTTTACTGTCAGCTTGCCTTTCGACAAGGTGCTCTGGCACGACGACATCACTGGCTCACGTGCTCATGTCAATGGTCTTGAACGGGCAAAGTTGTTAAGCAGCGAAGAAGCAGAGTCGGTTCGAGTAGCGCTGTCACAGGTTCACGATGAATTCTCCTCAGGACAATTCAGCTTTGCCCCAAGCGATGAAGACATCCACACAGCAATTGAACGTCGTGTTACTGAGTTGGCAGGAAACGCAGGAGCAAAGTTGCACACTGCGCGCAGTCGAAACGATCAGGTGGCAACTGCTTTACGGTTGTGGTCCAGGCGTGAACTCACGTTGGTTGCTGGGCGCGTACTCGACCTCGTCGACG
>JAPKZV010000041.1 GCA_026393585.1 Actinomycetota bacterium | reverse complement strand
TCAATAAATTGCTGTCGTCATTTGTGGTGACTGCGCTACTCGCTTGGCAAGTTGCAATGGCCGTTCAACACACCTCATTCCCCGGTCCATTCGATGCCTTTGGCAGCATGGCATTGTGGACCCTGCACCGCGAAGCAATTGACCTCATTGCAGTATTCGCAACCATTCTCATTTGTTCATTAGGAATTTTCACGGTGGGCAACTTGTCGCTCGAAGCTCTTTCCCGTCGCAGCAGTTTGGTATCGCAATTACGTTTTGCTGTCACACTGCAAGACCTGCGTACCGTTGTGTTGCTGCGTCGTCAACTCAGCCAAGAGCAAATGCGCGCTTCTCCGTGGGTCACACTGAAGCGTTCTGCAAAAACTTCACCCATTCCTCGCCGTGGCCTGCAGAGTTTGTTGAAGTTTCCTGCACGTCGTTTGGTGCGCATGAAGTTGCTCATCGCTGTTGCGGCAATGTGCCAAGTGTGGGCCTACCGCGGCACTACTCCTGCTGTTGTAGTAAGCGGTCTGTGTCTCTTCGATTTTGGTCTCGAAATTATTGAACCGCTCTCACAAGAGGTAGACAAACCCGATCGCACCGACGCTATTCCTATTGATCGTGGCGAACTCATGTTGCGCCATCTCATTGTGCCAACGCTGTTTTTACTGCCTTTTGGCGCACTTGGCATCCTCGTTGCTTACCTCTTTGAACCAGAGCCCATGACACTTGCCATCGCTCTCATCGTGGGTCTTCCCGCTATTGGCGCCGGAACCGCGGGTGCAATTATTAATGCAGTGAAAGGTGCTCCCGACCCAATGGGTCAAACCAATGAGCGGATGTTCATGCCACCAGAAGTTGCCGGTATGTCAACCATGGCCCGTGCAGTGTGGCCACCCATTGTTGCCATCTTGGGGAGCTTGCCCATCCTTGCTGTACGCGCAGCGGTACAAAACGGCGACAACGCAGTGGGCGCAGCGCTACGCACTGCAATTGGTGTGTTGCTTCTTTTAGGTTTTGTTGGCGCATGGGTGCGTCATCGCGATGCTGCTCGTCAATGGTGGAAAACTTTTGTTGACGGCGGAAAACAATCTGCGTTTGGTCAACCAAAGAAATGAACTGTCAGTACTTTGAAGGAACACTATGAGTCGTCATCCGCAACCACCTCATCGTCGCAATGAAGAAACCTCTGCGCCCACGTCGTCAAAAAAGAAGCGTGCACAAGAACCCGTTGTTCAACTTCCTCCAGCCGCGCTCGAAGCACACAACGTCGCAAAAGATTACGGCGACGCTCCTGCACTTCACCCACTCAACTTGCGTATTGAACACGGCCAACGCGTTGCACTTCTTGGCCACAACGGCTCAGGCAAAACCACACTCATGCGTATTGCATCAGGGCTTCTCGATGCATCAAGTGGCAAGGTAACCCTCAGCGGTCATGCACCGCAGTCGTTAGAAGCTCGCGCATTCACCAGTTACTTAGCTGACACTCCTACTTTCTACGACGACTTGTCGTTGTGGGAACACCTCGAGTTCATTGCCCGCTTACATGGCGTTGAAGAGTGGGACCAACTCGCAGCCAACCTCCTCGACCATTTGGGTTTGTACGAACGCGCCGACGAATTGCCCAACCGCTTCTCGCGCGGACTACGTCAAAAAGCCGCTATCGCCATTGCCTTCATTCGCCCCTTTGAATTGCTCTTGGTCGACGAACCCTTCGTGGGTCTCGACGCCTCGGGCAAAGAAGCACTCCTCTCCTTGTTCGACCAGGCCGCAGCCGATGGCGCGACCTTGGTGGTTGCGACCCACGAGCTTTCTTTTGTTACAAAAGTGGAACGAATTATTGCCCTGCGTGACGGAGCCGTGATTCATGACGGCCCGCAGGGCGATACCGATGTCGACGCCTTGGTGCGCGCCGACGCGATGTAAATCGCACTACAAAATCTATGGAATACTCTCCTCACACGTGAGGAGACCCATGAAGAAACTATTTATTTCCGCACTCGCCATTGCAGCAACGGCCATCATTGTGCCCGTATCGCAGAACAGCACTGCTATTGGTGCCGGCTCTATCCCCGACTTCTCCACGCTGCTTACCGACTGTGGAGCAAATGGTGGAGCGAAGCCCTGCTACTACCCCGACAGCGGAAATACCGATTCGGGTTCTGCATACTTGGGTGAATGCTCAAACAGCATCACGGATTTTTGCTTCACCGCAACCGTGAACAACGAACCCGCACCGTCCAATTTCAAAATTGTGGCCACTGTTAGTGCCTACAAAACACACACTCCTAGTGAATCCATCGCAGGTTATGAGATATTCCTCCACGCATTTGCATTACCTGCTGGCAACACACTCAACGGTGATTATTGGGGTTCATCCGATCGTCCGCGCGATCAAGGAACTTACGGTGGTGTGGCAGGTGGCGTGGTCGACCTCTCTGGTGTCACCATCAATGGTCGTGCGCTCAATCAAACCGACACCATCAAGGTGGTGGTGAAGTACAAGACCTCCGGTTTACCGCAATACAGCGTTGTTGTTTCTGAAGACGGAACAATGGACTTTTCCATGAATGGTCAAGATATGACACTCACGCTGGAAGGCAAACCAGCCCGTGTTGCCATTGAGGCAGCTTCGCAACACATCACTCTCGACCCCAACAGCACATTTGACCCCGCTACGCTCGCAGCCAATAAATGTGGTCTGCCCAATATGCGTTTCGTCGCCTGCAATGTCAACCAGGCAGAATCAAATCCACTTGCTTTCTACGCGCGTTCAAAAAGTTTTATTAATTCACCAGGGGCCGATGTGCCCGGGCCAATTTGGGTATCAACCAACGCAACGTATTTTCACTTTCCCAATGTTGAATATGATAACGCAACGAAAAAATATGTGATGCGCGTCAAAACTGGTGCACCACACTTCCTTGCCGATGGAACCACACTGCACACAGGTTCTTTCTCCGCATTTCTTCCCAACGGGATTTTGTCACAATGGAAAATTGAGAAAACGGAAGCCGCTCTCAAAACAGCGCTTGCCGTTTCCATCACCAAAAATGACGTTTCCACGGAGGCAACTCCCACCTTTATTATTGGCGAACTCGGCGTACGCGTGAAGTTTCCACAAATTTCCTACTCAGCGCCAGTGCTTGCCGTTGGCCAAGCACCCGCAACAGCCGCTGCCGCGACAACAACAACTGCAGTCGCTGCCACAACAACGACCTCACCAGCAGTGGTTGCCGTGACAAAAACCTTGCGCAAGGGTGCTTCGTCATCGCTCACCTCGCTCATTCGACCCAGTGGTAAAGGCAAAGCAACGTGGCGCGCTACGGGTGGTTGTCGCGTTAGTGGCACCAAGCTCGTTGCGCCAACCAAGGCCGGTAAATGCACACTCACCTTGTCGCAGGCCAAGTACTTAAAGACCCCGGCGTCGAGGCGCAGCATCAACATCACCGTCAAATAGCACCTCGCATACCCGTCGGGCAGCCCAGAGCGGTAGCCTGCCCACATGCTTGAATATGCAGCCCTCACCAGCAGTGACCCCGCCGACCTTGCGCGCCAAATGACCGAGCGTTCCGCTCAGGGTTGGGAAATTCTGCAAATTGTCACCAGTGGCACCAACATCACCGCCTTTGCCCGTCGCGCAGCCGTTACCGCTCAAGTAGCGAACACGGTGGCAGCCCCAGCCGCCTCTACTCCCGCTTCTTCGGCCACTACCTCGGCAACATGGAGTAGCACTGCTTCCACATCGGCCAGCACACCTGTTGTTACGAGCCCCGTCAACACCTCGGTTGCATCGAGTGTGGGCGACGCCGCTGCTCCCGCCAACTGGTACCCCGACCCAGCAGGCCGTTTCGAATTGCGTTACTGGAATGGTTCCGCATGGACCGAGCACGTATCGC
>JAPKZV010000116.1 GCA_026393585.1 Actinomycetota bacterium | reverse complement strand
TTTTCCCCGATGTTGGACCACGCACTGCACACCCGACTGCCGGAGCAATGTGTGTCGGCGTCAGAGAAGTTTTAATTGCTTACAATCTTTTCCTCGCCGATGCCACTATGGAAACGGCACGCGAGATTGTGCTGAACATTCGTCAACCAGGCCTACGTGCATTGAGCTTTTTAGTAGATGGGCGGGCACAAATCAGCATGAATCTCACAGATGTAGACATCATGAACGTAGATACGGCATACGACATCGTTGCTCAATACGCCCATATTGCACGCGCTGAACTGGTGGGGCTCATGCCGATGCAGGCGCTGACAAGAATTGAACCCAGCCGCTGGAATGAGCTTGATATCGGAGTTGACAAAACAATCGAAGCGCGCTTCGACGAGTTATTAAAAGCGCAGTGAACGTTGCTAGATCGCTTGGCGATTTGCTTGAGCACGAGCACGACGTAAGCGACGACGCTCACGCTCTGAGAGCCCGCCCCAAATACCAAACTTTTCGCCGTTGACTAATGCGTACTCAAGGCATTCGCCTCGCACGACACACCCACGACACACTTCTTTTGCTTCACGAGTAGAAGCACCCCTTTCAGGGAAAAAGAGATCGGGGTCAACACCAAGACAGTTGGCCTGATCTTGCCAACCGCGTTCTGTACTCAATTCATCCGTTTCTGGGAATTGCATTCGCTTGCCTCCCGCTCTGCAGATCACGAACATCCAGAAATGGCATGCAGTGATGGCAGGGCTGTAATTACATTGCTGTCATTCTGCCAAATCCTTATGAAATAAGCAAGTGCGCTGTTTTTGCCCCTCCGAGGGCGCCTCAGAGCGAATGTCTACTTTTTCATCTCAATGTCAAAAAACCCTATATTTATTGGGTTTTTGCACTCATAAGACGCGTTTTTGGCTCATTTATTGGGGTTTTTGGTATGTATGTACTATCGGGAACGGCTGAGACGACGCTTGTGTTCGATGAAGTCGACGAGCACATAGTCGCCCAAAGTTTCCGGGGTGGTGAAGAATGCGCGGCCCTTATTGATCTCGGTGAGGCGCTCAATGAACTGCCGTAAACCACCGTTGGCATCGAGCATGAACGTGTTGATGACGATTCCGTCGCGTGTGCATTTCATCACTTCAGCCAAAGTGGACTCCACTGTTTCTCGTACAGGTGGGTAGTTGAAAAAGACGTCACCATGTGGAGTGATGTGCGCAGTGGGTTCACCGTCGGTGATCATGATGATTTGTTTTGTGCCGTGCTGCTTGGAAAGCAGTTGACGAGCAAGTAAAAATCCGTGCTGCATATTTGTTCCGTATGCAAAGTCCCACGACACTGGGGGCAGTTGTTCAGGAGTCAAGATGCGCGCAGTTTCGCTAAACCCAACGAGACCCAGGTAATCGCGTGGATATTGCGAGGTAATAAGCGAATACAACGCCATCGCAACTTTTTTAGCGGGCAAGAAGTTGTCGCGCATGGGCATAGACATGGAGAGGTCGATCATCACCACTGTGGATGAGGAAGTGACGTGTTCCGTACGTTCAATTTCAAAATCTTCTGGAGAGAGTTGAACAGGAGTTCCTCCACCTTGACGGCGAATTGCATTGCGCAGAGTTTGCTGAAGATCGAGACGGAAGGGGTCGCCATACTCATAGGGCTTTGTTTCGTAGCGACGCTCATGACCACCACCGCTCTCGCGCATTTGATGTTGGCCGATTTTGTCTTTTGCTAATTTTCCAAAAAGATCACGCAACGCATTGGCGCCTATTTTGCGCAGGCCCTTTGGTGTCAGCTCTAATTTGCCTTCTTTTTGGTTAATTAAGCCCGATTCTTCCAGCATTTTGGTGAGTTCTGCCAAGCGTTCAAGTGAGCGAGCAGAGTCTTCACCCAGCAGTTCTCGCACTTTGTCGAGGTCGGCTTCAGCAAGTGCACCAGGTGTGGTGGCATTGCGCATGAAGCTCTCCATTTGGTCGAGTTCACCGAGTTGTTGCATGGTTTTCATAGCTTCACTCATGCCCATTGGTTCATCGCCATTGAACTGGTACTGACGTTCCCACCCAGCGTTGGGAACGAGGTTTTGCAAACGTTCGCTTAACCGATCGGCTTGCCACCGCAGATCCATGTCTTCTAACAACTGCTCAGAGAGTTGTTGCATTTGCGCCCGCTGCTCGGGGGTCATGGAGTTCATCATCGCCTGCATTGCTGCCATGCGTTGGGCCATGATTTCCAAAAGCTCATCGAGCGTTTGTGGATTCTCGGGGAAGAAATCGCCGAATTCATTCATGAACTTTTCAAATTGCGGGTCTTCACCTTGCTCGCGCTTATCGAGCATGTCGTTTAATGCAGCCATCATGTCTTTTGTGCGCTGCAGATCTTCTGGCGACATATTTTGCATATCGCCACTCATCTGATCGACATATTGCTGCATGAGTTGCTCACGAAGTTTTTCCATGAGCTCTTCAAAACGTGCTGCTGCTTCATTCGACTGGAAGTCGTAATTTTGTAAACCCTTCACCTTGCCTGCAAGATCTTGCGGGAGCATTTCCAGTTCGAGGTGATGCTCAACAGACGACTGTTGAGCAGTATCGAGACGACGCTCATCGCCACTTGCCTGCGCATCGGCGACATTTTGGTCGAGCTTGTGGCGCTCTTCGTCAATAATGTCGTCGAGTGCCTCGGAAATTTCGCTGTACACACCACCGAGATCGGAACGCTCTAAGAGTTCTTCACGACGCTCACGAATTTTGTTCATCATGTCGCGCATGCCCTCAATGCGCTCGCCGTTGCGGTCGGTGAGGCCCTGCTGCATGAGTCGCCGCAAGGCACTATTGACGTCTCCGTGGTACAAAAGGTCGTCGGTGACCGCTTCTAAAAGCGACTCGGCATCGACCTCAAAGCCCTTTTGAGTGCCGTCCCAGCGGGAATAGGTGAACCGTGTGGTCATGAAACCAACCTAGTTCGCCTAACCTAGGGGGTGCATGCGCGTGCCACGTACTTTCATCTTCGTTGACCTTTCCGGTTTCACGCATTTCACGGAAACCCAAGGGGACGACGCCGCAGGGCGCCTTTTGGCTGCCTTTCGGTCGGTGGCGCGCGACGTGGCTTCTGAACGTGGTGTGCGCATCGCCAAGTGGCTTGGAGACGGTCTCATGATCGTTGCCATGGAGCAATCTGATGCCATCGTCTTTTCCATGGAGCTCCAGCGCCGCTCGGCAACTGCCTGTGCCCCACTCACCCTGCGCATTGGCCTTGCAACTGGCTACGCGCTTCTCTTTGAGGGCGACGACTACATCGGTTCTGCTGTCAATACTGCAGCCCGACTCTGCGATGCAGCCGGTGCATTTGAAGTTCTCATTCCCAGCGATCAAATTGAAGAACTTCCTGAAGGCGTGCGCATTGTTGCTCACGAGCCCCTCGTGTTACGTGGTTTCACCGAACCTGTTGAAGTGTGTTCGGTGACAGGCGACCCAGTTCTCACCGACCGCAACGACACCGGTGAACTATGGACGCGTTCACCGTTCGTGATGTAACGCACCTCGTGCCAGTTTTTGGAACTCACCTCACCTTTTCTCCCGAGCAGAACGTGGAGATACTTCTCTCTGAAGTGCTCGCGCTGAAAGAGCATGGCCTCACCTCACTACGTTGGCGCTTGTCGTGGAGCGACGTCTTTCCACAACAAGGAAAACCGAGTGGAAAACATTTAGAACTGCTTGAAGGGCACGCTGCTGCATTTGCCGATGCCGGTGTAGAAACCTGGGTCACGCTGTGCGGAAATACCTTGCCTCATTGGTTTTTGAATGAAGGTGCATTCTCCGATGAAAAGGCAACTGAAAAGTGGTGGCCGCGTTATGTCGACACCGTCGCAGAAGTAGTGGGCAACCACGTTGCTGGGTGGATTCCCTTTGAAGCCCCTATTGGCCTCGTTCACGATGGGTGGCGCATCGGAAGTATCGCTCCGTTTGTTTCCGACGATGGAAAATTTGCCGATGCATTCACCAATGTTTTGCATTCATGGAATCATGCATGTCGATTGTTGCGTGGATCGCCCATTGCGCTCTCGTTAGATGCAACTCACCCGGGGGCAAACACAGAAGTACGTACGGTCTGGCAGTCGGCCATTACACGCGGACGAGTATCGCTACCTGGCCACTATGAACGAGAACTCGATGGTTTATTGCGGAGCGCCGACGAAATTGCTCTTTCGCTCACCCATCTGCCCCCGCGCAGTGAACGGCTTGAAGCCCCACGTTTGCGCGACCAAGCAATAGAAACTCTGCAATGGGCGTACGAGGCTTTTTCAGGAACACCGCTCAGCGTTTCTGGTATTCCTGCTACGAGTGCCGACGGAGAACTCACCGAATTGCTCTCATTCACTTCTCAGATGGTGGACGACCTGAAGAGCGATGGTTTGGCGCTTCAACATATTTGGATGAGCAGCCTTGAACGCACTGCGGGCCTTACCTCATTGCCTGTTTTCTCTTCGCTCACAAAGTAGCTGTACCCTTTCGCATCATGAGCACCCCGATATGGCAAGTATCTGATGAGAAAAAATCAGGTCTTGCGCTCACCCAGTTTTTTGCACAACAAGGTCTCTCGTCTTTTGAAGAAGCAATGGAATGGAGTTTGCGCGAACCAAACGAGTTCTGGCGAGCTGTGTGGAACACCACTGGCATCATTGGTTCGCCAGGCGAACCTGCCGTTCGCTTCCCCTCCGAGAGCATTGTAGAAACTGAATTTTTCCCTCACGCACTGCTCAACATCGTTGACACCTTTTTACAACCTCGCGACAATGTCAATGCAGACGCGATTGTTTACGTTTCAGAAACTGGCGAACGACACTGCATCACCTGGAGTCAATTGCGCATTGATGTGAATAGGGCAACCCATGCACTTCGCCAATACGGCGTGCAAGCAGGTGACCGCGTGGCTGCCTGGATGCCCAACAGGCCTGAAACCATTGTTTTGTACCTCGCCACACAAGCACTCGGTGCCATTTTCACCTCAACATCGTCAGATTTTGGTGTACAGGGAGTTGTTGATCGGTTCAGTCAAACCACACCTCGTGTTTTACTTGCTGCAGATGCCTACTCGTACGGGGGGAAAAGCTTTTCCTGCACTGACCGGTTGAAAGAAATCATTGAGGCTTTGCCATCTCTTGAACATGTCATTTATGTCGAGACATTAAGCCCACATGAAAACTCTTTGCCTCTAACAAAAAGTTGGAACGAGTTTCTTGCCTCAGGGAGTGAAGACCCTTTTGAGCATCCACTCTTCCCTTTCAATCATCCTGGTCTCATTTTGTACTCATCGGGGACAACAGGTATGCCAAAGTGCATTGTTCACAAGGCTGCAGGCGTTCTCCTCACACATCTCAAAGAACAACAGCTGCATTGCGATATTCACCCCGGTGACACTGTTTTTTACTTCACCACATGCGGATGGATGATGTGGAACTGGCTCACATCTGCCCTTGCAACGGGCGCCACCATTGTTCTCTTCGATGGCAACCCCGCGTACCCCAACTTGAATACGTTGTTCGACCTTTGTGAACAAGAAAACATCACGCTTTTTGGAACGTCGGCGAAATTCATCGACTCGTGTCGCAAGGCTGAACTTTCACCTACAAACACTCACCGTTTTCCTGCGTTACGCACTATCTGTTCCACCGGGTCACCATTAAATGCTGCAGGTTTTGAATGGGTATATGAGCACTTTGCTGCCGACGTCCATCTTGCATCTATTTCTGGTGGCACAGATCTCTGCGGATGTTTTGTAGGTGGCGACCCCTCTCGCCCCGTTTATGCTGGCGAAATTCAAAGCGCCATGTTGGGCATGGATGTTTCGATCTATAACGACAGCGGCGAGAAACTGCTCACCGACACTGGCGAGCTTGTTTGTCGTAATGCATTTCCCTCAATGCCGAATGGATTTTGGGGAGATGCAACAGGAGAGAAATATCACAACACATATTTCTCACGCTTTGAAAATACTTGGACCCACGGCGACTTTGCATCGCGTACTGCAAACAACGGTTTCGTCATTCACGGAAGATCCGATGCCACATTAAATGTTGGCGGGGTTCGTATGGGAACTGCGGAAATTTACTCACAAGTCGAGACGTTTGTAGAAATTATTGAATCGGTTGCCGTCGCACAAGAATGGGACGACGACACGCGCATCGTTCTTTTCCTTCGCATGGCCGCCAACACACAGTGCACACCAGAACTAGAACAATCTTTACGTCAACGTTTACGTCAGTTCATTTCGCCACGCCATGTACCTGCGCTCATCATTCCAGTTTCCGACATCCCCCGAACGCGTTCAGGAAAAATCAGCGAATTAGCAGTGACCGATATCGTTAATGGTCGGCCTGTGCGCAACACGGAAGCATTGGCAAACCCCGAATGCCTGAAGGATTTCATAATTCCCTCGTGAAAGCCATCTCAGGCATGGAAACCGTGAGTTTCTCCACCTAACATCCCTATATGTCAACAACAACATTGCTTCATGGTGGCGCAGTTATTGATGGAACAGGTTCCGCACCGCAACTCAACACATCAGTTCTCATCCAAGATGAGAAAATTCTTGCGGTAGGCGCTGAGGCCGATGCACTTGTTCAGTCTCTTCAAGACGTGAAGAAGATTGATGTCGCTGGCCTCACTGTGATGCCAGGCCTCATTGACGCACACACTCATGTGACCTTGGGGGAACCCGCCAGCAACGATGAGCTTTTTCATCGTCGTGAGCCGGCAACCGCTGCTCTTATTGCCGCACACAATGTAAAGAAAATTTTGCAAGCAGGCGTCACCAGCATTCTCGATGTAGACGGCATTTTCAATATCGGACCAGCATTGCGCGACGCCATTAATGCCGGCATCACCGAAGGCCCATCAATGAAGTCGGGAACTTTTGCGCTCATGACTGCAGTAGGTGGTACTGCTGGGCGCATGATTCCCGATCACGGCACTGCCGGATACGCAGAAGTTGTGCACAACCGCGATGAAATGGTGCGCGTGGTGCGCCGCCAAATTAAAGATGGTGCCGACATCATTAAAATTCATGTCACTGGGGTCGTTCCTGCACGTAGTGGAGAAATCCAAGTGTGGACACGCGATGAGTTGAAAACAGTTTGCGACACCGCTCACGACTTAGGCGTTCCTGTTACCGCCCATTGTCGTGGCGACCAAGCAACACTCGATGCTGTTCTTGCTGGTGTCGACATTATTTGGCACGCTTCGTTTCTTGGCGACCGCGCACTCGAAGCAATCATTGAGAAAAAGACAGCCGTTGGTCCTGTGTTTACCTTCCTTGCAAACTTGGCCGAATATGGAGCCAAAGTTGGGGCAACTGCAAGTGTGCAGTCGACTTTTGCTGGCGAGTTAGAGCACACTGGAGCCCGACTACGCCAGGCATACGATGCAGGCGTGCCGCTTCTTTGTGGTTCGGAAAGTGGCTTTTCCATTACTCCTTACGGCAACTGGCATGCTCGCGAAATGGAAGTGTTCGTACAGCACATGGGGCTCACCCCGTTGCAAGCAATTTCATGCGCCACCTACACCAATGCACATGCACTCCAACAATTTGGTCAAGTTGGCATCATTGCCCCCGGTGCACAAGCCGACATATTGGTGCTCGATGGCCATCCTGAAAAAGATGTTGCCGTATTAGGAAATAAGAGTTCCTTTCGTCATCTTTTCAAAAAGGGACGTGCAATTACATTGGCAGAAGTACCCGAGCGCTCACTGTTGCGCGGAGAACGTGTTGAGCCATGGTCAGCACAACTCTTGAAATGGGATCTCATTCATCAGAAGTGAGTGCGTTACCTAAGGTTTCGCGCCATTTGCCGATATCTACGTAATCTCGAAATGCAGTAATTTGCTGCGCCGCTAGGTCTACCTCAACAACGCAATGACAGGGCACCGCATATTTTTGACCCTTGATCCAAAAACAATCGAGCCGTTCACAATGCACGCGATGCTGAGCAGTCGCAATAGTGCGAATTTGCCACTCGATACGCTCGCTGCGCGTCACAATGGGGCGAAACATTTCGATAATTGCGTTTCTCCCCACGGCTGGCTCGTAAGGAATGTTGCTATAGGTGGCATTTTCGGCAAAATGGGTGCCAATTGCGCCAAGATCGCCACTTTCCACAGCAGTAAATAGACTGAGCACAATCTGTTCCGGGGTCATTGCCGACAGAGTACAACGAAACGTCAGGGGAACATATGAAACGAGCAATAGTCACTGGTGCCGGCCGCGGTATCGGGCTCGCCATTGCACAACGGCTCGCTGCTGAAGGCTGGGTTGTTGGTGTTCTCGACACCAATGAAGCCGAGGTGAAAAAGGCAGTTGCCAACATTGCACACTCCATTGCCCTCGTTGCCGATATTTCACAACCCGACTCAGTTGCTGCCGCTCTCGAAACTTTCGGAGAAGCGCCGCACTGCCTAGTGAACAACGCTGGCATTGTGCGATTCGGGCCACTCCTCACGCTAAGCCACAGCGACTTCTCGGCGGTTGTCAACGTCAATCTCGTTGGTACTTTCAATATGGCACGCGCTGTAGCTCAAAAAATGATCGACTCGCACGTTCAAGGAACCATCATCAATGTCACTTCAATGAATGGTGTTGCACCTGGGCCAAATGCAGGTGCATACGGTGCCACAAAATCGGCCATCGCGCTGATGACCCAACAAATGGCAATTGAATGGGGGCCGCTCGGCATTCGCGTGAATGCCATTGCACCAGGTCTCATCCTTGCCGGCATGAGTGACCCCATCTACGCCGATCCAGTAGTGCGTGAAGCGCGCGAATCACGTGTTCCGCTGGGGCGTTTAGGAACAGCAGAAGACATTGCCAACACAGTTGTCTTTTTGTCATCCGACCAATCGTCATATATGACCGGTCAAAATTTGCTCATCGACGGTGGCGTCACCATGAGTGTGATTTCTAGCCTTCCTCGCCCGGCGAGTGTTGACTCCGTCGGCATTAAAGATTCTCAAAAGAAGTAGGTCACCATGCGCTCAATGAAAGACATGTCTGTTCTCATTACTGGTGGTGGTTCAGGTATTGGCGAAGAAGCCGCTCGCTATTACGCAGAAAATGGTGCAAAAGTAACCATTTGTGGCCGGCGAGAAGAGAAAATTCGTGCGGTTGCACAAAGCATCGGCCCGCTGTGCACATGGGTAGTGGCCGACGTAACAAAAACAGCCGATCTCAAAAAAATTGTTACTCACTGCGTAGAACATGGTGGGGGCATTGATGCTCTCATTTCGAATGCCGGCAACATGTTGCGCCGATCCATTGGTGATTGGACCGAAGAATCACTCATCGACATTTTTCACACCAATGTGGTTGCTGGCATGTTGCTCAGCCAAGAAGCCCTGCCGCATCTTGTGCAAAGAAAAGGCTGCATCATTTTCATTGGCTCGGTATACACGCAACGGGCCTTCCCTGGCGCTGCCCCCTATGCAGCTACCAAAGGCGCACTGGAAGCACTCGTTAAAGTGCTCGCTTCGGAAGTTGGTCCAAAGGGTGTGCGTGTTGGCGCTGTGCGCCCAGGTGCTGTACTCACAGAAATTAATGAACGCTCTGGCGACTTTACGCATGAAGAAGCAACAGCACGTTTAGAGTCGATGGCAAATCAACATGTACTTGGTCGCACGGGAACAGCACGAGAAATTGCTGAAGGCATTGCCTATCTCACATGCGCCGAGTGGGTTACAGGAGACGTACTAGCAATTGACGGCGGCCTTGGCCTTGGCGTCACCATATAAAGCGAATTGAGGCATCATGAGCGAAGTAACACCATTGACCGTCAACACATTTGAAGACGCAAAAGAGATTTATCGTCAAAAGAGTTTGCGCCAAGCGCTATACGACGCAGGTGAAATAGTGATGTCTGGTGTTTTGGTCAACCTTCATGGCGACGAACACCGTGCCCGTCGACGACTTGAGAACCGTTTGTTCCGTCGTGAAACACTCGTGAGCTACGAACGCGACTTCTTCCCTTCAATTATCGATGCCACTTTAAAGCCCTACGTTGCTCAGGGTTCTGCAGAACTTGTACATATGTCGCATCAACTCATGATGAACCTCGCTGCACACAACGCCGGTGTCGACCGCCCCACAGGAACGCCTGAAGAAACTGATCGTTTGTATAGCTACATGATGAAATTCATTGAAGGGGCCACACTCGCCCACACCACACGCGACCCAGAAGTGGTGAAGAGTGAAGTAACTGAGTCGATGTCACTATTTGATGCAGAGTTCATTGCACCATCTGTAGAGCGACGTCAAGCACTCATTGCTGCCGTTGCAGCAGGTAATGCCCCCGAAAGCTCACTACCCCTCGACATTCTCACCGTGCTTTTGCGCAATGAAGACGCCCTCCATATTGAGCATCACACTCTCGTGCGTGAAATTGCTTTTTTCCTTCTTGCTGGTGCACACACCTCGGCAACTGCATTTGTGCGCACACTCGACAACTTGTTTACCTGGCTCGAAAAGCACCCTGAAGATAGCGAGCTTGTGCACACCAACCGCGAGTTTGTTCAACACGCTGTTTATGAAACCATCCGTCTCAACCCATCGAGCCCTATTGCAATGCGCAGAGCTCTTGAAGACGTCACCCTGCGTAGCGGTCTCGTTATCAAAGAAGGCGCCACTGTAGTCATTGATCTCATGGCAGTAAACCGCGATGTCGCCATGTACGGGGCCGACGCAGCAGAGTTCAACCCGCACCGCCAACCCGCCGACTCCACTGTGAGTCGCTGGGGGCTTTCGTTTGGTTCGGGTATGCATGCATGCATTGGCCAAGAACTCGCTGCTGGTCTCAATGAACGCTCGCAAGAAACAGCCGACTACGAATACGGCCTGTCAACAGTTGCCGTGCAATCGATGTTTGACCGTGGTGTTCGACCCGACCCAAGCAATCCACCACAAATGGATACCGCAACGAGCCGCCCCTATTGGGGTTCTTATTCCGTTCTGCTCGGTTAACAACATGCAGCAACCTGTAGTGCGCCTCACTACTTGGAACGAGGCTCGTGACGCATTGCGTCATCGCGATTTGCGACAGGGACTATACGACGAAGGCAATGCGCTCATGGACGGCGTCATTGTGAACCTGCATGGCAGCGATCATCTCGCTCGCCGACGTTTAGAAAACCGACTTTTCCGGCGAGACACTTTCCTGCAGTGGGAACAACAACTCATTCCTCAACTCATCGACAATGTTTTTAGCCAGCTCGATGACCCAACCGAAGGAGACATGGTGCAAATTGCGCGTCGCACCATGATGCGCTTGTCGTCACTCGTTGCAGGCATCGACCTTGGTCCCGACCTTGCAAGCTTCGAGAAAATGAGTGGTCTCATGTCAAAGCTTGCTGCAGCATCAACCGTTGTGCACGCAACTGGCAATAAACAAGACATTATTAACGAAGGAAATACGGCCTTAAACACATTCCTTATCGAGTACTTTGCTGCATCGCGACAACGTCGAGAAAGTCTCGTTGCACAAGCAACACAAGGCGATTTGGAGTGGAGTGATCTCCCCGCTGACGTACTGACGGTGTTGCTCACAAACCAAGACAACCTCGAGTTACCCGACAGCATTATTGCGCGCGAAATTGCATATTTTCCGTGGGTTGGTTCTCATTCCACTTCTGCAGCTCTCGTGCATGCGCTACATCACTGTTTTACCTGGGAGTCTGAACACAACGGAACTTTGTCTGAGTTAGCAACCAACTCCGCATTACTGCAACGCTTTGTTCACGAGTCACTACGACTTCATCCGGCGAGCCCTGAAGCGACACGCATAGCCACAGCCGATGTTCAACTGCCCTGTGGCGTGCACATTCCTCAAGGTTCCACTGTTGCTATCAACATGGTGAGCGCGAATCGTGACCCTGAAGTGTTTGGGCCAACCGCCGACACATTCGACCCGCACCGCAGTACACCGCCACACGCACCGCGTTGGGGGCTCACCTTTGGTACCGGATTCCACGCGTGCTTGGGGCAGGAACTTGCCGGAGGCCTTGGCGAAGACCAGCAACAAGAAATGCCCTTGTACGGCGCAATTGTGGTGATGTTGCAATCAGTATTACAACGCGGCGCAGTACCTCACCGCATTCATCAACCAGAGTTAGACGTTGCCACTCGACGCCCTGTGTGGAAGAACTACCCAGTAAGTTTTGTTTCATGACTCTTGCAAACACTCATCATGAAGTGGTCGACGTACATGCCCACATCCTTTTAGAAGGAGTGATGAACACGTGCGGGCACGCTGGCCCTGAAATGGGAGTTCGCGAAGACGGAACTCAGTTCTTTCGCGCAGCAGACTATGTTCTTGAAAATGTGAAGTTTGTAAACAGCGCTTTCTCTAATGCGCAGATGCGCATTGAGCAGATGGATGCACTGGGTCTCGACAAACAACTTGTTTCACCAAATCCCATCACGTACTTCTACCATCAGCCCATTGCCGATGCCCTGAGTTTCCACCAGCGTACGAACGATGAAATTGCTCTCACAGGCGATCGTCACCCACTTCTTCTTGGTGCGGCCACTCTCCCCATGCAAAGCCCAGAAGAGGCGTGCAAAGAACTCGACCGGGCAGTGAGTGAACTTGGACTCTTGTGCTCATACATCGGAACCGACATCAACGGCACTCCCCTGTCGCATCCTCAATTTGAAGAGCTCTGGGCTGAACATGAACGCCTCGGTGTTCCGGTTGTCTTGCACCCCGAGCCACGGACGGGATACGGGGGCTCCGACCCTTTCTTTGACCCCTGGGATCTCGACATCATCTTTGGCTTTGCCATGGACGAGGGCTTGGCTGTGGCTCATTTCCTCTTCAGTGGCATTCTCGACCGCCACCCCGGTTTGCACGTTCATGTGGCCCACGGAGGCGGTTTTGCGGCCTTCCAAAAGGGACGCCTCGAGCAAGCCCTTGAGCGCCGCCCGTGGGGCAAGGGTCTTCTCACTCGCCCCTTTGCCGACCAATGGGATCAGATCTCTTTCGATACTGCCGTCCATCGCCAAGATGCCTTGGCCTTTTTGGTGGAAACCGAAGGCCCCGACAAGGTG
>JAPKZV010000160.1 GCA_026393585.1 Actinomycetota bacterium | reverse complement strand
CTTCGATTTTGAGTTACTTCTACGCCGACGGAAAGTTCTGGATGACATCTGCTGCACATCGCAAGCGCGTGCCCGCCATTCGTCGCGACCCGCGCGTTGCCTTGGTCATCACTTCAACTGGCATGGAGATGGGTGGAAGTCGCACGGTTACCTACAAAGGAACAGCGCGCGTGCTTGACGATCTTGAAACAAAAAAATGGTTCTACAGGGCTCTTGCAGAAAGACTGTACGAAAAATTTGGCGAGAATCGCGTCAAAGAGTTTGCGATGATGCTCGACTCACCAGACCGCATTGTTATTGAAGTCACTCCTGGCTTGCGCGTGGGTTATGACGGCGCAAAGATGGGTGCTGCAACCACAAAGTCACGCGAAGCTGGAATTCTGAAGGTCGATTAACCCTTCAACAGGTTGATCGCTATATCGCGCGTGATGTTGTAGTCGGCTTTACCGCTAGGGCTTCTATAAACAGCATCAACAAAAAGAACATGTCGAGGGCACTTGTATGCGGCAAGGGTTTTGCGCATTTCTGATAGCAGTTCTTCAGTAGTAACCGTTGCACCTGGAAGACGCGAAACCACAGCGGTCACCGCATTGCCGAAACGATCGTCGGGAACCCCTACGACTGTGCAGTCGGCGATTCCGGCAATGGAGCGAGCAGCTACTTCCACTTCTTCCGGGTATATCTTCTCGCCACCACTGTTAATGCATACAGAACCGCGGCCGAGTAGTTGCATGACGCCTTGTTCGTCGATGAGTGCGTAATCGCCAGGAATGGTGTAGCGAACTCCGTTGATCACTTTGAAAGTCTGAGCAGATTTCGCTTCATCTCTGAAGTAGCCCTGTGGCATTGGTCCTGATACGCCCAATACTCCAGGTGTGGAACTGCCGCGGGGAAGTGGTTCCCATGTTTCATCATTAAAAGTAACTGCATTAGGTGGAGCAATGAAAACTGCCGTCGCGATGGGGTCTTCATTTGGCGCAGTCATTGCGATGCCAAAGGGTCCACCTTCGCTTGCACCCAGCATGTCGATAATGGTGGCATTCGGCATGTATTTCTGAAGAAGAGACTTTTGTTCGCCAGAGAATGTTGCACCAGATGATGTAATGCGAATGATGCTTTCGAGATGAGGAAGAGAGTTTCCTTCTTCTTCCAGGGACTGCAAATAGCGCGTGATGGGTTTCGCAAAAGCATCGCCCACGATTGATAACTGCGTAACTGAATATTTCTCTGACAGATCGATGAGCTCTTTGGCAACAAACTTCCGTGAATTCAGAAGAATTACTTTTCCGCCAAGAACAAAACTCGACATCGCAAGAAAGAGTGCAACACCGTGCATCAAAGGAGCCGCACAAAGGTTTGTGGGGCTCTTCTTCTCGGATGCGAGTTGGGCAGCAGTAGAACCAACTTGTTGAACGGTGGTAGGTATCGGAAGCCCTAAAGCTTGATATCCGGAAAACGCGAGAGCACCGAACAGATCGACGTGTCGCCACATCACACCTTTAGGCATTCCGGTTGTTCCACCTGTGTACAGGAACAAGAGATCTTCGCCAGATCTTTCAATACGTTGTGCAGGAGAGGCACTAGTCAGTGCGGCCTCGTATTCAAGATGACCTTCTTCTGGAACAAACTCGGAACCAACGTCGTTGACATAGATGAGAGTTTTGAGAGTAGGCACAAGTCCTTTGATGCCAACCACCCGCTCTGCTAGAGACGCGTGATAAACAAGCACCTCTGATTCAGAGTTGTTGAGAATATATGCAATCTCACCCTGCAGATACCGATAATTGATATTGACAGGGGTCGCACGCAGTTTGAAAAGTGCGTAAATTGATTCAAGATATGCCGCGTCATTAAACAATAACTGTGCAACTTTCGAACCTTCACCAACACCGCGTTGCGAGAACACAGAGGCGAGTCGTGCAGATCGTTCGTCGAGTTGACCCCATTGAATCTCGGTATTGCCGAGAACTACTGCAACGTCATGAGGCCTGTCATCGGCCAGTGCTTCCCACAGGGTTGCCCAGTTCACGCTGAGTTCATTTACTTGGTTCGACATTTGTACATACTTGCACTTAGGTAGGACGATCTTCAACGCCTAAGATGAACGAATGCGCATCACCCTTATTCGTCATGGAGAGCCAGAATGGGTGAAAAATGGTTTGAATGTAGATAATCCTCCGCTTACCGTAAAAGGACAAGAGCAGCCATATGGCACGGCACGCCCGTTGAGAAAGCTGTTGAGGCATACAAAGAGGAGCGTGCACGACCTAGCCACGAGCGTTGGGGTGGTCTCAATGGTGGTGAAGCAGTTTCCGATTTCGTTCGTCGCATTAACGACGACTGCGCGCATTTCCTCTCCGAAAATGGCTACGCCAAGTTAAGTAACGGTCTTCCCGTGTGGACTCACGGCAAGACCCTCGACAAACACATTGCCTTTGTTGCTCATGCCGGAACAAACTCAGTTGTCATTTGTCATTTACTTGGTCTAGAACCCACTCCTTGGGAATGGGAACGGTTCGTGCTTGGCCATGCATCAATTTCTGAAGTAGAGCCGCTTGCTCTGTCCGATGGGGTCACTTTTTCTCTCACGCGACTTTCAGGTGTCGAACATTTGCCGAAAAGTCACCGAACGGTGTGATCTGTCTGTGCCGTGGAGGCGAAGGTCTACCATTGCTAAATGGCTGTAACTGAACAAGTACCTGACCCCGATGCGCTGAAGCTATTTTCCTTCAACATTTTCTCGCAGTTATCCGGTGCGGTCACTGCAGGCATGATTCATATAGGCGACCAATTGGGCCTGTACCGCATCTTGGCGTCATCTGATGGTTTAACGAGCACCGCTATAGCTGATGCGAGCAATCTGTCTGAAAGATGGATTAGAGAGTGGTGCGCTAATCAGGTTGCAGCACGAATAGTAAGCGCAGAGTATTCGTATGGCGCAGATGAGCCCTGCGCACAGGTGGATGAAAAAACTATTTACAAGCTTTCACCTGAAGCAGTGGCAGTGCTGGCAAACGAAGAGCACCCAGCGTTCGGGATGGGAATGTTTCATCGGCTCCCCGCAACCTTTGACAGATTGAAAGACCTGCCCGAATCTTTCCGAACGCCCCGAAAGTACTTTTATTGGAATAGATATATCGGAGCATGCACTGGCAAGAGCTAGTGAAAAGTTGATTCAATCAGGTCTCACTAACGTGTCCTTTTTGAACGCACGAACTTCTTCTTTGCCAAACAGTGCTTCAGTTGATTTCATCACCACATTCGATTGCATTCACGACATGACGCAACCACGTCAGATGATTGAAGACATCAACCGCATGTTGAAAGAAGATGGATCATGGCTTCTTGTCGACATCAAGGCAGGGAACAATCTCTCTGAGAATGTGAGCAAGAATCCTATGGCTGCATTGATGTATGGAATCAGTGTTCTGTCCTGTATGGCTTCTGCTTTGTCGGATCACAATGGAGAAGGACTTGGAACACTTGGACTTCCAGCATCACTGGCTGAGGATTACGCTTTGCAGTCTGGATTCACTTCCTTTCGTAAGTTAGATATTTCTCACTCTGTTAACGCGTTTTATGAGATCAAGAAGTAATTACTTCTTTTTGCAACCATCAATTGCTTTCACAATTGGAAATGGATTGATAGGGGCTCCACCTTTGGGGTGTACTTCAAAATGCAAGTGTGGGGTGTTGGTATTGCCAGTTGAACCGACAAATCCAATTACCTGACCGGCTTTCACAGGTGTTCCTACAGCAATTCCAGGAGCAATCGAATCAAGGTGTGCGTAGAAGAAGTATGTTCCATCAGCAGTAGTAAGACGCAACGCATTTCCTGAAAGCGAACTTTTAGCGGCATCGTAAGTGCGTGTAATGATGCCATCGTTTACCGCGAGCAATGGAGTGCCGCGATTTGCGATGATGTCGACACCTTCGTGTTTGCGCGTTTCGCCACGAGCTTCTTGCCAGGTGTCGATGAAGTAGCAGGCTGGTTGCACGGGAAATGCTGCGAGTGTTACTTCCAAAACT
>JAPKZV010000111.1 GCA_026393585.1 Actinomycetota bacterium | reverse complement strand
GACGCCATCGACGCCCAGCAATATGGCCCCGCCAGTGGAATCGGGATCGAGGGTTTCATATAGAGGAAGAAGTGCTGGCAAAAGCGCATTGGCGTGTTCCTGATATTCAGGGGTGGAGCCAAATGCACCAAACAGTGCCTTAATAACTGTCTTCAAACTTCCTTCAAGGGTTTTCAACACCACGTTGCCCGTAAAACCATCGGTCACCACGACGTCAACATCGTCGGTCATGATGTCGCGGCCTTCAACGTTTCCAATGAAATGGAAGCCAGATGCGCCTGACAAGAGTTCAAAAGCTTCTTTACGCAATGAGTCGCCCTTGCCTGGTTCTTCGCCAATTGACAACAGGCCAACGCGTGGGGTTTCTACGCCATAACGATTCTTTGAATAGATGCTGCCCATGAGCGCAAACTGCGTAAGCCATTCGGCTTGCACATCGGCATTAGCACCTGCGTCGAGCAGAACTGTTGGGCGACCACCAGGTACAGGAATAGGTGTGGCAATAGCCGGACGATTGACGCCCTTAATGCGCCCCATCCGCAATAGTGCAGAAGCCATGGTTGCTCCGGTGTTCCCGGCAGAGATCATGGCACTTGCTGCTCCGTCGCGCACTGCTTCAGCGCTGCGCACCAATGTGGAGTCTTTTTTGCGACGCACACCACCGGCGGCATCTTCATCCATTGCAATGATTTCATTGGCAACGATGTGGGGAATGCCAGAAATATCTAATGCTGTGAGTGACGCAAGATTCTCGGGGCCAACAAGAACACAAGGGATGCCAGCGGCAATAGCTTCTAAAACACCCTGAATGATTTCGTCGGGGGCACGGTCGCCACCCATCGCGTCAACCGCGACTGGCAACACGGGACTAAGCGACTTCTACCGCGGTGCGACCTTTGTACCAGCCGCAACCACCACACACGATGTGTGGCTTTTTTGCCACACCACAACGTGGGCACACGCTGCGTGAAGGCACCGTCATTTTCATGTTCGCCGACCGACGGCTACGGCTCTTCATTTTGGAAGTTTTCTTTTTAGGAACAGCCACAATTTTCTCCGTCGAACTTGGCGCCACCTGGATGTGCGCTCAACTAGCCGTTTGATGATATCGGCGCACTCCCCCTCATCGGCAACCCCGAATGGCGAGAATTACTCAGGAAACTGGCTACCGAGATCCCGCAAGGCATCCCACCTGGGGTCAACCGGGGTCTCAGAACAGCCACACGAGGCCCCTTCAGGAGTTGACTTGTCGGCTCCGCACACGGGGCACAAGCCCAGGCAGTCGGGGCGACACACAGGGGTATCGGGCACTGCCAAGAGCACATGTTCACGCACCATGGGGGCCAAATTGAGCTGATCGCTTTCCAAACGGTAGGCGTCGGGGTCGGTGATCTCGCGCTGGTAGATCTCAGCGACCTCGCCTACGGCAACCCCAGAAATATCTTTCAAGCACCGACAGCATTGGTCGTGCCACTGCGCATTCACATTGCCTGAAACCACGATGCCGTTGTTGCTGCACTCCAAATGGAGATGTATGCCGACAAGTTGAGGCGAGAGCCTGGGGTCATCGAACTCAAAATGTTTCGACTCAACGTCGATTTCCACGTCTTTCCAGTTGCCGGGACGCCGCAAAAGTTCTGCGGCATTCACTAACAACCCCGTGAGAGGAGAAGGATGGCGTGCGCTTGACGACATGAGACCTCTAGAAACGGTCTTGGTCGAAGAACACCTGCATCTCGCCAGTTGGTTCTTTGACTTGTTCTTCTTCTTGGCCAATTGCCAAACGTTGACGACCACTCGCCACTGTTTTCATGAGGCGGTCGAGCAATATTTCAAAACTCCCCAACCGCTGATCGAGGAAATCTTCAGTTTCCATGCGAATGCGACGTGCGTCGGTTTCAGCTGCTTCCAAAATACTGCGCGCCCGCGACTCTGCTGCACGCACCACTTCGGTGCGCTGCACCATGCGTTCTGCTTGCACACGAGCAGCATCGAGAATTTCATCGCCTTCACGCTTGGTCTTATTGAGGAACTCTTGGCGTTCTTTCAACATCCACCGCGCTTGACGCAGTTCTTCAGGCAAAAGCGCCTGGGCTTCTTGCAAATAACCAATGATCTGGTCGCGATCGATACGTGGCGTGCTCGACAGCGGCATGTTTGGCGCGTTCACGATGATGTCGATGACATCGTTCAGCAAAAGCTCTGCGTCACCCATTTGCGGTGCGATAGGACGTGCATTTTCGTAACTCTCGTCGTAACTCATGAAAACAACTCCTTTAAAGCGTGTGCAACATTGGCCGGCACCATTGAAGATGGATCGCCACCGTACTGCGCAATTTCGCGGATGAACCTGCTGCTCACCGACGTATACGCGGGGCTGCACGGTAAATACACGGTGGGGATTCCTGCTACTGCAAAGTTGGTGTGAGCCATTTGCTGCTCAATTTCAAAATCTCCTGAATTGCGCAAGCCCTTCACCATGAAATCTGCTTTCACCACTCGCGCTGCATCGACTGCCAAACCAGGGAATGCATGGATCTCAACATTTTTCACTTGTGCCGATTGCAGTGCGACCTGAATAAGAGCAATACGCTCGTCGACGCTGAAGACCCCGCCATGCTTTTCTGGGTTGTGCAAAATAGCCACGACCACTTTTCCGAAAAGACGAGACGCCTGTTCGATGATGTCGAGGTGCCCTAAATGGATGGGGTCAAAACTCCCGGGGTACAAAACAGTTGCCATATCGCTTCCTACGGTAGTTCACTGCGCACGAAAAAACCGACGGATGTGCGCCCATACACACGGGTTCTGGTCATTTCCCAGCCATTTGGCGCTGTTTCGTGAATAGCGCATCGGCTTTCTGTCTCTGCCACCACCACCACATCGCTTGGGGCTGAGCTCAGCACTACATCAAAGAGGTGACCCCAATGTTCGTATTGATAAGGCGGGTCGGCGAGCACCAAGTGAGTTGAGCCAAGGAGTTCCCCCAATCGCTGCCGCGAACTCTGTGCTGAAATGTCGAGCACCACAACAGTTGATTTGCCCTCAAGGCCAAGTGCCGCGAGGTTGCCCCCCAATACACCAAGTGCCGAGCGATTATTTTCTACAAACACACAATGAGCAGCACCGCGCGACAATGCTTCGATACCTAATGCCCCCGACCCTGCGAAGAGGTCGATCACGCGCTCGTCGCGCACTGCGTTCATACTATTCAACGCATTGAACACAGCTTCGCGCACCTTGTCGGTGGTGGGCCTTGTGGCCTCGCCTTCTGGGCCTTCTATACGGCGCCCACGAAGATCACCTGCAACAACTCGCATACCAGTAAGACTACGTGCATGACTTCACCTTCGCCTTCCATCATCTGCGTTGACTGTGGAGGCCCAGCCCACCTCATTACCCCACCTCGCGAAGATAACGAGTGGCTTGTAGGTGATGTCGTTGCATATCGGTGTCGTGATTGCCTCGACCGGTGGGATCTTGTTCTCACTGCTGAAGACTTAGGCATTGAAGAAGACCAGGCCGATCAACCCGACGTTTAACTGCGAGCGAGGAATTCTTCTTCCGAGGCTGTAAGCAAAATACGTAGCTCATCGGCTAGTTCACTGTGCTGTTCCAACGTGGGGTCTTGCGTGATGATGGCAATTGCCGTTGCGCGAGCTTGTTCAATGAGTTCTCTGTCGCTGCGCAGCGAGGCAAGACGCAAATCGCTTGTTCCGCGTTGACGCGAGTCCATGAGTGTGCCCTCACCACGTAGTTCTAGGTCGATTTCTGCAAGCAAAAATCCATCGGTTGTTTGCACTAAAGCCTCTACTCGAGGCCCTGGTTCGTGCACCAACTCGCCCGATTCTGGTGGTTGAGTTACCAGCCAGCATCGCGATGCAATTTTTCCACGGCCAACACGACCGCGCAGCTGATGCAGTTGAGCAATACCAAAGCGATCGGCATCGAGCACCACCATCATGGTGGCGTTCGGAACATCGACACCCACTTCAATGACCGTGGTTGCCACCAGCACATCGGTTTCACCACGGCGGAAGGTTTCCATTGCAGTTTCTTTTTCTTGTGAAGTCATGCGGCCGTGCAACAAACCAAGTCGGAGACCCTTGAGCTCTCCAAAACCTAGTTTTTGAAAAGTGTCTTCTGCGGCGGCCGCTTCAATTTTTTCGCTCTCGTCAATGAGCGGACACACCACAAAAGCTTGTTGACCTAGCTGCACGCCTTCGCGCACTTGCGCCCAGAGGTCTGCCTCGCTTTGCTCTCCACTCGCCCACATGGTTTCAATGGGTGTGCGCCCAGGTGGCAACTCATCAAGCACACTCACATCTAAGTCGCCATACACCGTCATTGCAGCGGTACGCGGAATTGGCGTAGCGGTCATTACTAAAACGTCGGGAACAATGGGGAGTCCCTGCGGGCTCAACATTGACTTATCTCTCAGCGCCGCACGCTGTTCCACCCCAAAGCGGTGCTGCTCATCGATCACCACAACCCCGAGCTTGTTGAATTTCACTGCATCTTGAATGAGTGCATGTGTTCCAATAATGATGTCGACGGTTCCTTCTTCAAGGCCCTGCAAAACATCACGACGCTGTTCACCAGTAATGCGGTTCGTGAGCATTTCCACGCGCAGCGGGCGGCTACCGAAGAGATTTTCTGCGTCGGTCACCACGAGACCTTCTAATAACTTACGCACGCCGCTTGCATGTTGTTCGGTGAGTACTTCTGTCGGAGCCATGAGCGCTCCTTGATATCCGCCTTCAACTGCTTGCAACAGTGCGGCAACCGCCACAACTGTTTTTCCGCTACCCACGTCACCTTGCAACAATCGGTGCATGGGGTGGCCGGCAACAAGGTCTTGAGATATCTCTGTTATTGCACGTTGTTGCGCCGAGGTTAAAGGGAAAGGCAATGCACCGATGAACTGCTCGACCATCTTCTGTGAGGTGGAGTGACTAATGCCTAGTGCTTCTCGTTCAAGTTGGTGTTTTCGCCCCACCAGCACCAACTGCACTCTTAACAGTTCATCAAATGCCAAGCGTCGACGTGCCGCCTCTTTGGTCTCCATCGTGTCGGGCATATGAATGTTACGCAGTGCTTCATGACGTGGCAGTAAACCCAATTCACCAATCACACTTTCGGGCAGTGGGTCGAGAATGCCACGTGCTTCACATCGTGAAAGTGCATTTTCTACCCAGCCTGCAAACTCCCAGGTTTTGATTCCGTGCTCTTCGCTCTGCGGGTAAATGGGAACAATACGACCCGTTCGATCGCCAATGAGATCAACCACAGGGTTTGTCATCTGCAACGAACCTCGGTATTCATCGGCTTTACCAAAAACGGAAATGGTGAGCCCTTCGCGCAACTGCTTCTCGCGATAAGGCTGGTTAAAAAAAGTGAGCGTTAATCTGCTTGACCCATCGCCCACTACGGCCGTCACGAGCGAACGACGGTTCTTTGTCATGCGCTTATTTACACTGCGCACCTCAACAAGAACCATTGCCTCCACCCCAGGCTGCAAATCTTTTAATCGACATTCGTGAGTACGGTCGACCCAGCGCCGCGGGTACGCCATGAGCAAATCGAGAATGCTGTTGATGCCACGCTTATGCAGATCGGCGGTTCGCTTTTCTCCGACGCCGCGCAATTCTTCAACCTTGCGAAGGTGCAGATCTCGAAAAGTAATGGGCCCGGTTGCTATTTGAGCATCAGCGCTTGTTGCCACAATATTTATTCAACACCAAACAAGTATGGGTACAGAGGCTGTCCACCACGATGCACTTCTACTTCTACATTCCCGAAGTTCTCACCAATCCAAGCCCTCAACTCTTCGGTCATTGCTGCCGTAGCGTCGGCGCCTTCTAACACGGTGACAATTTCTCGATCGGGCGTGATGAGGTTTTCCAAAAGTTGAGTGGCGGCTGCGCGCCAGGTGCCACCAATTGAGACGATGCCATCGCCGCGCACAATGCCAATCCAGTCGCCAGCGGTAATGGCACCCGCATCGCTATCGGTATCGCGCACTGCTTGTGTAATTTCGCCTGTGGCCACGCTGTTAGCTGCTGCAGTCATTTCACGAGCATTGTGCTCGGCTGAAGACTCTGGGTCGTAGACCACAAGACAAGCAAGTGCCTCGGGCATTGAACACGTAGGAACAACACGAATATCTTTTGTTGTGAGTTCAGCAACCTGCAGAGCAACAGGAATGATGTTTTTATTGTTCGGCAAGAGCACCACTTGTTGTGCATTCATGTGTTCCACAGCATCAAGCAACTCTGCTGTTGACGGGTTGAGTGTTTGACCACCCGAAATCACACCATGCACGCCGAGTTGACCAAAGAGTTCGGCAATTCCTTCGCCGCTGGCAACTGCCACCACTGCACAGGTGACTGGAGGCAATGAAGTTGAGGTATGAGCAACGGCGTGCACTCCGGTTCCTCGCACATGTTCATCGCGTTTCGCATGCTCTTCAGCAACTTCTTCGAACAGATCGGTGACACGAATGGCACGTGGCCTTCCACCGAGCGCGAGAGGTGCTTCAATAGCTGCCCCAATATCGTTGGTGTGCACGTGACAGTTATAAAGACCGTCTCCGCCTACCACCACAATGGAGTCGCCAATTTCACCCCATGCGTTTTTGAAATCTTTCGCGAATGCGTCGTCGAGGTCGAGCAAGAACATCACCTCGTAGCGCAATTCACTCACATCAACTTCGCCGCTTTTCACCTCATGGGTAATGGCATCTAAATCGGGGCCAGCATCTTCACTGGGCTCTGGAAGTGCTTCTCCGTCGATGATGTGCATTGCGGAGTCGAGGAGCAACAAGAAACCAGCGCCTCCGGCATCGACAACGCCCGCCTGTTTCAACACAGGCAGTTGCTCGGGAGTATTTGCGAGCGCAGCACGACCAGCAACACGCGCACTATGCAAAACCGCACGTAACGACCCACCACCGTCTGCAGCAATGACTGCGGCATCGGCAGACTCACGCACAACAGTGAGGATGGTTCCTTCAATGGGTTTCAACACAGCGTCGTATGCGGCAACTGAAGCAGCCTTCAAGGCTTCGGCGAGTTTTGCACCACTTACTTCAGTGACCGTAGAGAAGGTGCCGGCGATGCCGCGCAAAATTTGCGACAAGATCACACCGCTATTTCCGCGCGCTCCCATGAGCGAGCCATGGCTCACGGCTTGACAGGTGGAGGCAAAGGTGTCGGTCGCCCCATCGAGTTCAGCCACCACGGCATCGAGCGTGCGTGACATATTGGTTCCGGTGTCGCCATCGGGAACGGGGTACACATTGAGACGGTTAATGCCTGCGGCATGGGCCTTCATCGTGTCGCGGAAGGTGACGACGGTCTGGCGGAAGTGGTCGGCGGACAGCCGATCGAGTGTGGGCACGTCGCTAAGAGTAACGATTTTGTACTCGGTGTGCCTATTTAGCGCAGTTTCCTAGTTGGGGTCTAGGAAATCTTGCTGTTAGAGTCATGCCCTATGTCGTCAAGGTGTGAAGTTTGCGGAAAAGGTCCATCGTGGGGCATGTCAGTGTCGCACTCCCACGTGCGTACCAAGCGTCGTTGGAATCCAAATATCCAGCGCATCCGTGCCGTTATCTCAGGCACCACCCGTCGCATCAACGTTTGCACCGGCTGCATCAAGTCGGGCAAGGTCGTTAAGGCCGGTCAATAGACCAATGCAAGGGATCGTCAAAGCGTACGACCCAGGCTCCGGCGACGGAGTCATCATGTGCGATACCGACCTCGCCGACTACAACCTCGCGCCCAATGCGCTTGAGGGCTCTCTCTTTCGGATGTTGCGTCAAGGACAACGAGTGGTGTTCACCCTCGATGAGAACGGACGTGCCACACGTCTCAGCCTTGGCTCAGAATCTGACATGGCAACTCCTGGGTCGTAACATTTCTCTTTAACGTCATTAGTGCGTAAGAATATGTCATCCCCCAATTCACTCGATGCCGGCGCGCCGACATTGGCTTCACACAGGAGTGCCCACTATGAGCGCCACCACAAATAACGCAAAGTTGAAATCATGGGTAGATGAATGGGTTGCAATTTTGCAACCCAAAGACATCTACTGGTGCGATGGAACCGCAGATGAGTACAACCAACTGTGTCAGACACTCGTCGATGCGGGTACCTTCACCAAACTCGATGAAGCAAAGCGTCCGAACAGTTACTACGCACACTCCGACCCAGGCGACGTTGCACGCGTAGAAGATCGCACCTTTATTTGTTCAGCAAATGAATCTGATGCTGGCCCCAACAACAACTGGCGTCAACCAGAAGTGATGCGTGGCGAAATGAAGTCGCTCTACGCCGGCGCTATGAAGGGTCGCACCATGTACGTGGTTCCCTTCTCAATGGGTCCACTTGGCTCACCCATTGCGCACATTGGTGTTCAACTCACCGACTCTGCCTATGTAGCAGTGAGCATGCGCATTATGACCCGCATGGGTCAAGGCGCTCTCGATGTATTGGGCAATAACCAGTGGGTTCCTTGCGTGCACTCAGTAGGTGCGCCACTTGCTCCTGGTCAGGCCGATTCTTCATGGCCATGCAACCCCGACAACAAGTACATCGTTCACTTC
>JAPKZV010000110.1 GCA_026393585.1 Actinomycetota bacterium | reverse complement strand
TCTACTTCAATGAAACTTTTTGCCGACAGCGTTTTGCGAAACGACGCAATAATGGCGTGGCGAATAGCGAAGGCACGACGCGCTTCATCGTTAGAAATGAGGTCGGCATAGCGCTGGCGGTAACGAGTGTCGGGGTCGGTGAGGCCGTGCCATTTGTCGGGAAGAGGGCGTACTGCTTTAGCGAGCAAAACAAGTTTGTTGACCTTGATTGACAACTCGCCCTTGCGTGTGGTCATGACTAAACCAGAAACGCCCACCCAGTCGCCAAGGTCGAGGGCGTTGATGGCGTCGAACAATTCATCGCCCACAATGGCTTTGGACACAAACAATTGAATGTCGCCATCGCGGTCGCGTAGAGAAGCAAAAATAAGTTTGCCTTGGTCGCGCTTCAACAACATGCGCCCAGCTACTTCTACGTGTACTTCTGTTTCGGTACCGGCTTCTAAGGCGCCAAACTCGCTACGAATGTCGGCAAGGGTGTGTGTGCGATCGAAGCGGTAGGGGTAGGGGTTGGTGCCTGCGTTACGCATGGCGTCGAGTTGGCCCAAACGACGTGAGCGCTCGAGGGCAAGACCCCGGGCATGTTCGGCCGCATCAATAGGTTCGTCGGCGGCGTCTTGGGGAGGGGTCGGTTCACTGCTCACAACTCTCTACCGTAGTTCCTGCAAGAGTTTTAGGTACTAACAATTCAGGTCTGTGGGGCATTTGGCAACTACCGTGAAGCCATGTTGCGTCGCTTGCTTGTGTGGGGAAGCACAGTGGGCTTTGTGGTGGCGGGTGCATTGCCTTTGGCGGTGCAGGCCGACACCATTAACCCTCCATTGCCCGACACCCCTGAAGCAACTGCACCGTTGAAACGTGCCATTTCCATCTCTCAACCACGGGATTTTTCTTCTACCGACCGCAAAAAGATAGTTGCCTTGGCGAAAAAGGCGGGCGCTCTGGCATACCCCGGTCGAGCCATCACGCTCGGGCTCGTAAAAGTGCATCGTGTTGATGCAACGACGAGGGCCGCAGTTCAGCAATTATTCGTGGTGCTCGCATTGGCGACATTGTGACCCTGCTCGACATTCGCAACAAGCGACACGAGTTTGTGCTTGGCAATATTGCTGAAGACAACTTGGTGGGTGAAGCCGACTTGCTGTTGTCGTCACGACAAGCAGATGTGTTGGGCGCAAAAATGATTACCCGTTACACCATTATTGGCTTCACCAATGCAACGGCATTGGAAAATGCCATTCGTGCTGCGGGCTTCAGAGATGGCAATGCGTTTCATGTTCGTAAAACGTGGGATGCACCAGACCCCGATGCCACTCGTGGCTTAGCGGTCGCCAAGCGCATGGTGGGGGAGTTTGCCTACAAGGTGTCGGAGTCGGGACAGGTGCTGCTCGAAGGCGGATGGCCACAGAAATACATTTCGCCACGCGCAGTGTTTGACGACATTGGTGTAAAGGCAGCATGCAATGTGAATGTTCGCGCAGCAATACAGGGTGCATTGAGCGAAGTGCGACGCCAGGGTTTGAGTAGATACGTCGATGTGGGCAACACCAATGCATATGGCGGGTGCTTTTACCCGCGCTACAACCGACTCGCTGGCACATTGGGTTATTTGTCACGCCACTCGTGGGGAATGGCAATAGACATGAACACGTCTGTCAATGGTCAAGGTGTGGTGCCGCGCATGGATTGTCGCATTGTGCGTATTTTTCGGCAATGGGGTTTTGCATGGGGTGGAAATTTCACGCCATCCGACGGCATGCATTTTGAATACGTGGGTGAACGCCGAGACAACTTGGCATTTCCATCGCGTTACTGCCCCAACAACGTGGGTGCGCAGAGATAACCTAAAAACGTGACAACTCGTTTGGTAATTATTGGTGGTGGCCCTGGTGGAAATACTGCAGCTACATGGGCGGCACGGCTTGGAGCCGAAGTCACCATTATTGAACGCGACATTATGGGTGGCGCAGCACACTTGCTCGACTGCATTCCCTCGAAGGCAATGATTGCAACGGGTGGGGCAGTAAGTGCCACCAAACGCTTTGCGGGAATGGGCCTAGAGCAACACGTTGCTGAAATTGATGTCGACCATTTGGCCGAGCGCATCGATGGCATTCGCACGCGGTTGGAAAACACCACAACGCAACTGCTCGACAGCCAAGGCATTCGCATGATTCGCGGTGAGGCAAGCTTTGTCGATGCTCACACGGTGGTGGTGCGTACGGCCGCAGGTGAAGAACGCATTGAAGGCGATGCGTTCATTATTGCTACTGGTTCGCGACCACGTATTCCGCAGTGGTGCACCCCCGATGGCGAGCGCATTCTCACCACCCGTGAGTGCTACCCGCCAAAAATCTTTCCCAAGAGCATTGCGGTGGTGGGTTCCGGAGTAACAGGTGTGGAATTCGTGCACATGTTTTCTTCTTTTGGTGCAAAGGTCTCGCTCATTGTGAGCCGTCAACAAGTGCTTCCTGGAAAAGACCCAGAAGCCGCTGCTGTACTCGAAGAAACCTTCCTCAATAAGGGTGTTGAACTGTTGAAAGGCGCACGCGCCGAGAGCATTGAGCGCATTGGCGACGAAGTAGTGGTGAAGTGTTCCGACGGGCGCGAGGTGCGCGCTACACATGCTGTGCTCGCCATTGGTTCAGAACCCAATGTAGAGGGCCTGAATTTAGAAGCAGCTGGTGTCGAGCTCGACTCGCGCGGCTACATCAACATCGACCGTCACTGCCAAACCAACGTGGGTCATATTTATGCAGCAGGTGACGTGAGTGGCAAGTTGCCCTTGTCGTCGGTGGCTTCTATGCAAGGTCGCAAAATTGCCGAGCACCTCATGGTGGGCACAAAGTCGAATCATCGTCACCTCGACTACGACAAAGCAGCCTCAGCAATTTTCACCGAACCAGAACTTGCCGATGTGGGTTTGGCAGAAGCCGAAGCCTTTTCTTCAGGTCGCAAAATTCGTGTCACGAAGGTGCCGTTTTCATCTACTGCGAAAGCGCTCATTCACAACGACCCACGCGGTTTTGTGAAACTCATTTCCGACCCCAATACGGGCGTGGTGTTGGGCGGCAGCATTGTGGGCCGCCATGCAGGCGAACTCATTAGCGTTGTGGCGTTAGCAGTAACAGCCAACTTGAAAGTGGCCGACTTGCTCGACAGTTTGTTAGTGCATCCGTCGCTCGCTGAAGCACTCAGCGAATCGGCTGAATAAAAGCGTTATTCAATAACAACAACGACGTCGCCAGAACCAACGGTGTCGCCGGCTTTGACTTTGACTTCTTTTACTTTGCCCGACTTCTCGGCCTGAATTTGGTTTTCCATCTTCATGGCTTCAAGCACAACAACCGACTGGCCCACTTCTACTTCTTGGCCCACTTCAACGAGCACCTTCACGATGGTGCCTTGCATTGGAACCACAACGTCGCCGCTGCCGGTGCCACCTACTGCGCCACCTGCTGATGCTGCACGTGCGGGCTTCTTTGCCTTTGCAGGGCCAGCAGAAACTGCTTGACCTTCAGGGACCCACATCTTCACGTTGAAGCGCTTGCCGTTGACTTCAACGGTGGTTTTGCGCTCAATGAGTTCTTCAGCAGCTTCGCCTGCAGGAATAGGAGCAGATGTGCCCACGTTCGACAAGTCGAGCACTTCTTCAACCCACTTGGTGGAGTGCTTCATTGCTGCGAAGTCGGGGTGTTCCAAAATGGCAATGTCGGCAGGAATGGTGGTGTGTACGCCTTCAACAACCATTTCATTGAGTGCACGAATGGTGCGCGCAATTGCTGTTGGGCGATCTTTACCCCACACAATGAGCTTGCCCACGAGGTTGTCGTAGTACTGGCTCACAGTGTCGCCCGACTCGTAACCGCCGTCGAAGCGCACACCGAAACCATCGGGTGTGACGAGCTTGGTAATGAGACCAGGTGAGGGGAGGAACTTGCCGCCCGCTGGGTTTTCTGCGTTGATACGGATTTCAATGGCGTGACCACGACGTGCAGCAAGAACTTCTTTTTGTGTCATCGGAAGTTTTTCACCACTGGCAACACGAATCTGCCATTCCACCAGGTCGATGCCGGTGATGACTTCGGTAACAGGGTGTTCCACTTGTAAACGCGTATTCATTTCAAGGAAGAAGAAGTCTCCATCTTGGAAGATGAACTCCACGGTTCCTGCGTTGAAGTATCCAACTGCTTTGGCAGCTTTTACTGCAGCAGCACCCATTGCTTCTTCAACACCATCGGGAAGGTCGAATGCTGGTGCTTCTTCAATGAGTTTTTGGTGACGACGCTGTGCTGAACAGTCGCGTGTGGAAACCCACACCACGTTGCCGTGTTGGTCGCCCACAAGCTGCACTTCAATGTGGCGTGGCCAGGTGAGGTAGCGCTCAATGTAAATTTCATCGCGACCAAAGAATGCTTTGGCTTCGCGCTGTGCGGAGTCCATTGCCTCTTGTACTTCGTCGGCCGACTTCACAACCTTCATGCCGCGTCCGCCGCCACCGAAGGCAGCCTTGATGGCAAGTGGCCAACCGTGCTTGTTGCCGAAGTCTTGAATTTCTTTTGCGGTAGTGACGAACTCGGTGGTGCCCGGAACAATGGGGGCTCCGCCGCGCAAGGCAGCCTTCCGGCTTGAGACCTTGTCGCCCATTTCTACAATTGCTGCTGGTGGTGGCCCAATGAAGGCAACGCCCAAGTCGGTGATGGCCTGAGCGAACTCGGCGTTCTCAGAGAAGAAGCCATATCCAGGGTGCACGCCGTCGGCGCCGCTTTCCTTGATGGCGTTCAAAATGGCCTCGGTGTTGAGGTAGCTCTCGGCTGCGGTTTGGCCACCTAAGGCATATGCCTCATCGGCTAAACGCACATGCAGCGCGTTCCTATCGAGCTCGGAATAGACCGCAACGGTCTTGACTCCGAGTTCTCTGGCGGCCCGAATAACTCGGACAGCAATTTCTCCACGGTTGGCGATGAGGATTTTCTTAAGCACGAGTGACAATCTTTGTAGATGGACATGGATAAAGCGCAGTGGCGCGGAAACTGGCAAGTGGAACGAGTACCCGAGACGGGGTCGACCAATGCTGATCTCCTTGCGGGAGTAAGCCTAGAGGTTCCTCACCGCTATGTACTAACTACGGCGTTCCAAAGCGCAGGTAAGGGGCGCCTGGGGCGGGTATGGGAGGCGCCGTCGGGGGCGAACTTATTGGTCTCAGTGCTGTTGCGCGATGTGGTGGGCCCTTTACACAGGGTCACCCAGCATCTGGGGCTTGCGGCAGCCTTGGTGTTGCAAGAGAAGTACGGGCTACGGGCAGGGGTGAAATGGCCGAACGACGTGGTGGTGACCATCCCTCGCGGCGGCGCCGATGTTGATGTGAAAATTGCCGGCATTTTGGCCCAAGCCGTGGGCAACAACGTGGTGGTGGGCATGGGGTTGAATGTGAAATGGGCGCCACCGCCTGAAGTAGCCGACGCCACCTGTATTGCCGAGTTGGTGAGTGCTGCGCAAGTGCCGGAACCCATCGACATGCTCGACATGGTGTTGGCGCGCTTCGACGAGGTGAGTGGTCTTGATGAGCGTGAATCTTTTGCGCTGTATCGCAAGCACCTGCACACCTTGGGTAAGCAAGTGCAGTGTGAAATGCCCGATGGCTCTCATGTTGTGGGTCGCGCTGTTGACGTAGGTGTTGATGGGCGGCTCAATGTGCTTGATGAATGTGCTGTGACACATCACATCGACACTGCCGATGTGATGCATTTGCGACTCGCTTGACCGCTTTCGTTCGCGAAGAGGCACTACCGTATTTTCAATGAAGTCAATGCGCTACCTCGTTGCCGTTGGCCTTGCCATCATTGTGGCGTGTGCGGGTGCTGCGGGGTTGGTGTCGGGTGCGAAGAGTCAACTTGAAGGCGTAGCGCGAGTAGATGTGGTGGTGGCTGAACTGGCCCCGCCATCTGATGGCTTTGAAAACTATTTGTTGGTGGGCACCGATAGCCGTGAGGGCGTTGACCCCAATGACCCCGACTACGCAACAATGGGTGACGACCTCGGTAGCCAACGCAGCGACACCATCATGATTTTGCGCTACGACACCGTTGCGCAAACTGCGGCACTCATGTCGTTTCCGCGCGACTTGTATGTGACCATTGGTAACGGCCAGAAAAAGAATCGCATCAATACGGCCTACAGCTTGGGCCCCGACATGCTCATTCGTACCATTCGTGCCAACTTCAGTATTCCCATTCATCATTATGTGGAAATCAACTTCCAGGGCTTCAAAGAGCTTGTCGATGCGGTGGGTGGCGTGCATGTATGCGTGCCCTATGGCGCGAAAGACAAGAACACCGGGTTGCGCATTCACCGCGGATGTAACTTGCTCAATGGTGTGAAGGCTTTGCGATTTGCGCGGAGCCGGCACTACTACCAATTCATTAACAACAAATGGCAACTTGAAGGAACGGGCGATATTGGCCGTACCGCACGCCAACGCCAATTTGTTGCTGCGCTTTTGAAAGACACCGTGAAATATTCAGCAGCAAACCCATTTGGCGTTGGCGGTGTGATGCGTTCCATTGTGGGCGCTGTGACGGCCGACCCCACACTCGATATTGCGAGTTTCTTAAAGCGCTTGAAACCAGCAGCCGACGGCAGTATTGCTTCGTACGGGCTCGATGTGGAAAACGACGTGGTGAACGACATGTCGGTGGTGCAACTAGGTGGTAATTCGCGCAGTGTGCTCGAGTACTTTGCGGGCATTGGCCCAGCGCCCGTGGTGGAACCACCAGCGTAAGTAGTTAGTGCGTGCGCGAGAGTTCGCGCAGGAATTCACTTGCGTTATGAGCTTCGCCAATGCGGTTGCCCTGCAAGTAGTCGCAACCCAACACCTTTAAGCGCTTCATGTGCTCTTCAGTGCTCACCCATTCGGCAATGACGGTCATGTCGAGTGAGTGAGCGAGTTGAATGATGGAACGCACAATGGGGTCGTCGTAACCCTGTTGGCCCAAATCGCGAATGAGAGAGCCATCGAGCTTCAACACGTCGGCGGGGAATTTGCGTAGTGACGACAGTGACGAGAAGCCGCTGCCGAAGTCGTCGATAGCAATGCGAATGCCGCTGCGCTTGAGTGCATTAATGCTGCGCAAGATGCTGGGGTTGTCGTTCATCATGGTTGCTTCGGTTACTTCAAAGCACACTTGCATGGGCTCAACGTTGTGTTCGCGCAAGGTGGTGAGTGTGCGCTCGACAAAGGTGGGGTCGGTGAGTTGCTTTGGCGACAAGTTGAGATGCAATTGGAACGACTTATCGACTGCGCCAGCATCGATGAACTGACGCAGGTCTTGGCAGGCGAGTGCAATAACGAAATCGCCAATGGGGCCAATCATGCCCGATTCTTCGGCAATGGCCATGAAGTGTGGCGGGGTGAGTTCGCCATGTTGCGGGTGATCCCAGCGCAGGAATGCTTCCACTGCAGTAGTGCGGCCCGAGTGTGCAGAGTTGATGGGTTGATACACCAAGCGCATTTGTTTTGCCGCAAGTGCGCGCTCTAAAGCGTTGGTGAGGCTCACACGTTCGCGAGCATCGGCACGCATTTCGGCACTGTAAATTTCGGCGCGTGCTTTGCCGCGTTGCTTGGCGCGATACATGGCTGTGTCGGCGTTATTGAGCAGAGTTTGTGCAGCCTCGGTGGGTGATTGCTCAGCAAGCATCTCTGGCGTCGACAACGCGATGCCAATACTGGCGCTTGTATAAATTTCGGTTCCTTGCAACACCATTTGCCCAGTGACCGCAGCAAGAATGCGCCCAGCAATGTCGTGTGCAATGTGTTCGTCGGTGACACCGTCACACAAAATGACGAACTCGTCGCCACCAATACGGGCAACGATGTCGGACGGGCGAGTGGCATTCACCAGGCGCTTAGAAATATTGGTGAGCAACACGTCGCCCACGTTGTGGCCAATGGTGTCGTTCACATCTTTCAAGTTGTCGAGGTCAACAAAAAGAACTGCGGTTCCCGATTTCACGGTGCGGCTGCGGTCGAGTGCTTCGGCAAGTTTGCGCAAGAACAACACGCGGTTAGGAAGCCCGGTGAGTGCATCGTGCGTGGCCTGGCGCGTGAGTTCGTCTTGTAGTTGCTTTGTTTCGGTGATGTCGCGCGCAATGGCACTGAAGTGTTGCACCACGCCACTGGCGTCGCGTACTACCTGCAAGGTAAGGGCAAGTGTGCGCACAATGCCGTCGGGGCTGCGAAAACCCAGCTCGCCTTCCCATCTGTTTGCTGCAGGGTGTGTATCGGTGGCATTGAGTACTTCACGTGGCACTTGGTCGCGAATGGCTCGTAGGAATGTGTCGGCAACGGTGTCGTTGTTTTGCTGTACGTCGTTGCTGTCGACGCCCACGAGTGAACGTGCACCATCGTTACAAAAGAGGAGTTGACCACTGCGATCGAACACCAACACTGCATCGGCGCTCACATCGAGCAAGCCAACGAGTTGTTCGCTCAGTGAACGACGTGTCACTGCGTCGGTGTAGTCGTGTGCGGTACCCACGTAACCCGTCACCACGTTCGACGCGTTCATCACTGGTTCCAAATGCAGTGCTACCCAATACTGCGAACCATCGGCAGCAAGCAGGCGAAACTCCAACGAAAAAGGCCCGCCATGTTGGCGCGTATTTTCCCAAGCAACTTCTGCAGCAGCACGTTCGGTGGGTGCGGCGTTCACCCACGGTGCGCAACCCACTACTACCGGCGTTCCTCCGAGCACGAGTGTGCGAAAGGCATCGTTGGCAGCAAGGAGGCGACCATCAGCATCGGTCTCACAAACGCCAAGCGGCAGGGAGGTGAGTGAGCGGTCTATTTCTCTATTCTTGCACGGGTTTCGTGCGTGGTTTGGTTCTTAGGCGGTGAAGCTGATGGTGGTGGCATCGAGGGCTGCGGCCGAAATGGCCTCACTCATCACTGTGCCGTCGTCGCCATTGGCAAACTCGAGCATCTGGTCGAGGGCATACAAGGTGAGTGAGTACTGATGAGTGGTGCCTTCAGGCGGGCAGGGGCCGGTGAAGCCAATGGCCCCCTTTGAGTTCTTGGCCTGAATAGCGTCGCTCGGCAGGGTTCCTGCGGCCAGACCGGTGAGTGATGGCGAAATATTGGTTGCCACCCAATGGACGTAGTCGGGGGCGTCTTCGTCGGTCAAAATGAGCGCGAGCGACACGGTGCCGGCAGGCACGTTGGTCCAGGTGAGTTCAGGCGACTGAGTGGCGTCGCCACAAACGAATGGCGCCGACACGGTTGCGCCGTCGGTAAAGGGTGCAACGAGAGTCATGAGAGCGGGCTCGGTATCGATTACCGCAACATCATCGGTTAACTCGCCTGCACTGGTTGAAGGAGCAACGGTGGTGTTGGTGGCAGCAATTTGGCTGTCGTTGGGCTTGGCCATTTGTCGACCGTCTTGGCGCGAGCACGCACCGAGGGCAATGAGCGAGGTGAAGCATGCGAGTGCAATGAACCGAGAAGAACGAGCCATGAGGTGACGTTATTACACAAGGCAGTAGATTATGACGATCATGAGTGACCAACCGCTGTGCATGTTGACGGTGCATGCGCATCCCGACGATGAGGCCTCAAAGGGTGCGCCCACGTTGGCAATGTACGGGGCAAGCGGAGTGCGTACGGTGTTGGTGTGCTGCACTGGCGGTGAAGAAGGCGATATCAATAACCCAGGTCTCAAAGAACCTGGCCAACCGTTTCACGATGTGAGCCCTGAACGCGAACGTGAACTGCTTGCGCAAATGCGTCCATTGGAACTCGATGAATCGGCAAAGGCCATTGGTTTTCACGCAGTGCATATGTTGGGCTATCGCGACTCAGGAATGTTGGGTAGTGAAGCCAATAAGAATCCTGAGTGCTTTCATATGGCTTCGAACGACGATGCCACCGAACGTCTTGTGCGCCTTATTCGTTTAGAAAAACCACAGGTCATCATCACCTACAACGACGATCAGTCGGCGTATCCGCATCCCGACCACATCAAAGTGCACGACATTTCATTGTTGGCTTTTCATCGTGCCGGCGACCCTATGTGGTACCCCGATGCAGGGCCAGTGTGGCAACCCGCAAAGATGTATTACACCATTTGGTCGAAGTCGCGGCTTGTGGCAATGCATGAAGCAATGTTGAAACTGCGCGGCAAGTCGCCATTCGACGAGAAATGGTTGAACCGCGCCAACCAGGACTATCGCATTACAACAAAGCTCGATATTGGTGCCTTTATGTATGCGCGTTCAGCAGCGTTGCGCGCGCACGCAACGCAAATTGACCCCAATGAAATGTTTTGGTTTGGTTTGTCCGATGAAGAACTTGCAGAGGTCTACCCGTATGACGACTGGGTGTTAGCGCGCAGCATTGTTGACGGCCCACAACCCGGAACTTTTGAAGACGACCTGTTTGCTGGCGTGCGCGACGGCGACGCGTCACTTTTTTCTACTGCCCCATTAGAGAGGTTGCCATGACATCGTCGATTCAATATCGCATTGCTAAAGCAAAAATAGTAGAACTAGTTGAAGGGCCCGACGATGCTGCAGTTGTAGTTACCTTGGGTGCTGGCGACATTGCACTCGACCCAAATGTTGCTTACATGACGGGCAAGTTGAAAGCTGCCGGCAACACCGGGGTTTTGCTTCGAGCACTTGCAAGTGGAGAAATTGCAACTGCGCTTACAGCGCTCGCATCGCGTCTCTGAGTTGGCGATAGCCAATCATTACTGCACCGCTTGAGGCTATGGCTTCGCGCAAGGTGGGGTCGTTCACCACAAAGTTGTGATCTTCAATCCAGCCCAAGGTGTCGTCGCCTAGCGCCCGTACTTCTGGAGTATCAACCGCAGGCTGCACGTGTATTTCAGTAATGCCGGGGCGCAAATTATTGAGGTCGCCTAACACGCGTTCGCGGCTACCGTGACGCCAGTCGTGGTTGAAGAAATCGGGAAACACAATGCCTTCATCGTGGGCGAGTGAGCGGAAGGGGAAGCCTGCATCAGACTCAGAAATGGTGGAAGGCAAACGAATGGGAAGTTTGAATTCAAAAGCCATGTCGAGATAAATGTCGAAAAACTCTGGGCGCAAAGTAATAGCAGTGAGATGCGGTGTGATGTGTGTGACATCGATGCCCCACGCAATGGCGCGTTCAATTTGTGCACGGCACTCGCGACGTACTTCCGATAAGTCGGCATGTTCCCATAGGTCTTCAATGGCACTCGGAAAACCGCCGTCACCCGACAACAACGAAGGAGCATGTGTGATGGGGCCCCAGCGATAGTTTTCGTGTTCGGCATTCAAGGTGAGGTGCACACCAATGTCTTCGCCGCGATACATGATGGCGGCATGACGTGCCCAAGGTGCAGGAACCATGAGCGAAGCACATGTTGCAACACCTTTACGCAACGCCTCGTACACACCAAGGTTGGCGCCGTGGCATGAACCCAAATCGTCGCACGACAAGATGACTGCTTTTGCGTCGCTCGCCAAACCAAGGCGCTCTAAGAGCTGAGGGTTATTGGCGCTTGCGGTCATGCACTACACGCTAGCCGTGACAAGCACCCCATAACCCCAGTTGGGCTTGCTGCGCTGTAAAAGCAGCATCGACAAACTCTTGGCGATGAGCGCTGTTGGGCTCAATATTGAGTGGTACGCCATAACCCAAACGTACGAGTTCGAGGTTGACAAAAGAGTTGTCGCTACTGCGATACATGTATGCCAAGAGGCGGTTGTAGTAATCGCGTGCTTCCGCGTCGCGTACAAGGCGAACTTTCGTACCTGGGGGGAGGAGTTGCTTGGTGAACGCCGATGCTTCAGGGCCATAACACCCAACGGGTTTCGTGGGGTGCACGGTCTCGGGAGTATCTACGCCAATAAGGCGTACTTTTTCTGTGCGCCCATTCATGCGCACTTCAACGGTGTCGCCATCGGCAACACTCACTATGACGCCGTCTCCCGATGGCGCAGAGTTGCCACCACATGCCAACAAGCCAACGACGGTTGTCAGTAAGAAAAGGGTGCGGTGTGTGCGACTCAGAGTCGTTCGATGAGTGTGCCTGTGCCCAAGCCGCCACCACAGCACATCGAGATGATGCCGTAACGGCCACCTGTGCGCTCAAGTTCGTACAAAGACTTCGTGAGGAGGAAGCCACCAGTGGCTCCGAGTGGGTGACCCAATGCAATGGCACCACCGTTGGGGTTAGTGACATCGAGGTTGGCACCTGTTGCACGTGCCCACGCCAAAACAACCGAGGCGAATGCTTCGTTGATTTCGAAGTTGTCGATTTGGTCGATGGTGAGGTTGTTGCGCTTCAAGAGACGTTGTGTGGCGTCGATGGGGCCTTCAAGCATGAGGACGGGGTCGACACCAACGAGGCAAGAGTCGACAATGCGGGCACGTGGCTTCCATCGGAAATTTGTGATGAGTTACCAGCGGTGTGCACGCCATTTTCGCGAGCAACTGGCTTCAAACCAGCAAGACCTTCTGCAGTGGTGTCGCGAATACCTTCGTCGCGCTTCACCAAGTGAGTGGTGCCAGTGGGCTTGCCTTCGTCGTCGAGGTCGGGAGCGTTTACTTCAACGTACTGACCCGCAAAGCGATCTTCTTTCCACGCCTGAGCTGCACGGCGCTGGCTTTCCAATGCAAAAGCATCGGTGTCGGCGCGAGTGACGCCGTACTTGTCGGCAATGCGCTCTGCACCTTCGAACTGGCTCGTCATTTCATATTCAGCAAAGTAGGTCTTGGGAATGGGAACACCCAGGCCAAGTTTTTTCGATGAGTTGATGCCGATGGGAATGCGGCTCATCACTTCAACGCCACAGGCAATGGCAACATCAATTGCACCGCTACCAATGAGCGATGCAGCAAGGCTGGTGGCCTGCTGTGAAGAACCACATTGTGTGTCGACAGTGGTTGCGGCAGTTGCTTGTGGCAAACCTGCAGCAAGCCATGCAGTGCGGGTGATGTTGAAACTTTGTTCGCCCACTTGGCTCACGCAACCGCCAACCACTTGTTCTACTTCTGCTGGGTCGATGCCAGAACGCGCAATGAGTTCTTTGAGTGCAACGCCAAGCACGTCGGCTGGGTGCATAGTGGAAAGGCCGCCGCCACGACGACCAATTGGTGTGCGAACGGCATGAACGATGACAACATTTGATGAACTCATAGAGGGCATCTTATGCAGTTGCGCTGGGCTGGGCTTTAGTGAAAAGGGGTACGGTGAGAGATATGACTTCCCCAAATGTGCGCTTAGTGCCCTCATTGTCGCCACCTCAACATGTGGCTCAGCATCGTTATTTCCATATTGTGGGCGGTGCGGTGTGGGAAGCCGCCGAGCCAGCCGCTCACGACTGGCATGTGCACTTTGTGGGCATGATGGGCGATGTTGCGGTGTGGGCAGTAGATGTTCCGCACGGCCTCGACCCTGCCGACGGCGCTGCTATTGACTTGTTCTCGTTCCACGGCCGAGCAACGGAAGCGGAATGGCTGGCTGCCGGGCGCGCTGTGCAGTTGGTGGAATGGAGCCGAACGCACAAGTTTTGTGGGCGCTGTGGAACCCCCACGGTGCTTTCTGATTCCGAGCGTTCCTTGCGTTGCCCGAAGTGCAACTTGTTGGCGTTCCCGCGCTTGGCCCCCGCCATGATCACACTCGTGACTCGCGGACCAGATGGGCCCGACCAAGAAGTGTTGTTGGGCCGCGGCGTGCAATGGAAAGTGCCGATGTATTCCTGCTTGGCCGGCTTTGTGGAGCCAGGTGAAACGCTGGAAGAAGCAGTGGTGCGCGAGGTGCATGAAGAAGTGGGCGTATGGGTGCGTGACGTGCGTTACGTGCGCAGCCAGCCGTGGCCATTCCCGCACTCGTTGATGCTCGGCTTTCGTGCGTCTTATGATCACGGTGACATTGTGTGCGATCCGAGCGAAATCATGGACGCGCAGTGGTTTCGCCGCGACGACATGCCCATGATTCCGTCAAATATCTCTATTGCGCGCTCGCTTATCGATGATTGGCTGCACAACAACTAACGTGGCTCTATGAGCAACGCAGAACAACCAGACCTTGGCCGCATCGGACTATGGACATATGCACTCGATATGCAGCCCATGGCAAAGTCGCAAGAAGCAGCCGCTGAAATTGACGAGATGGGTTTTGGGGCGATTTGGATTCCCGAAGCGGTTGGTCGCGAAGTATTTGCCTCGTCTGCTTTGCTTCTGAGCGCCACAAAAAACATCAAAATAGCAACAGGTATTGCCAGCATCGCTGCGCGCACCGCGCACTCCATGCAAGCCGGTTGGAAAACATTGTCGGAAGCATTCCCTAGCCGTTTTGTTCTTGCCCTTGGTGTTAGCCATTCACACATGGTGACCAAACTGCACAAGCTCAGCTACGACAAGCCATATTCCAACATGGTCGAGTATCTCGACGTCATGGACAAGTCGCCATTTGCTGCTGCTCAACCACAAGGACCGATGTATCGCATGATTGGTGCGCTCGGGCCAAAGATGTTGCAGTTGTCTGCTGAGCGCACTGCGGGTGCTCACCCATATTTCACCACACCACAACACACCGCAGAAGCACGCGCGTTGATGGGCTCAAAGCCGCTCATCGCACCTGAAATCGCAGTGATTTTTGAAACCGATAAAGACAAAGCACGCGAGACCGCACGCAAATTCATGAGCATTTACACCCGCTTGCCGAACTACGCCAACAACCTCATGCGCTTAGGTTAACGACCCACTTGAATTGCCAATGGCAGGGTGGCGTGAACTCTCTGCACTCTTGAAGTAATTCATCGTGAGCTACGAACAACTCACGGGTGCCGACTATTTGGCAACTTTCACTGCGGAAAATGCGCGTTTTATTTCTGCAGCACAGGCCAGTGGTTTTGGAGCGCCAGTAGCAAGTTGCCCGGGTTGGAACGTGGGCGACCTCGTTTTCCATGTAGGCAAAGTGCAGCGTTGGTTTCACTTCATGTTGGCAACCAATGGTGCCGACCCGAAAGGCTCGCCACGTTCTGCAAAACCAGAAACCGATGCCGCCATGGTGGAGTGGTTTCGTGAGGGTGCAGCAACTATTGAGAACTACCTAACTGGGGTCAGCGACACCGAGCCGGTATGGACCTTCACTGGTGGCGATGTGGGTCGTTGGGCCAAGCGTCGCCAGGCACAAGAAGTGCTCGTGCATCGTTTTGATGCTGAACTTGCAGGCGGGGTAGCGAGCGCAGCCGATGCAACCATGTGCGCCGACGGCGTTGACGAATTGCTGACGGTATTTGTGCCGCGGCTCAAAGAAAAAACGCAACTACCTGGCACCGTTCACTTTCATTGCGCCGACACCGATGGTGAATGGATGCTGATGCCACAAGTAGCAGGCATTGAAGTGACCCGTGAACACGGCAAAGGCGATGTTGCCTTACGTGCGCCTGCTCACATGTTGTTACAAGTGGTGTGGCGGCGCATGAGTGTTGATGAAGCACTCGCAAATGGTGCCGAAATATTTGGCAACCGCAGTGTGCTCGACGCGTTTATTGACCTGTCGCAGTTTTAAACACGCGACTCTGTAAGCGGCGCATGCCGCGCAACCAGCGTTCGTGTTGTGTAGCGCGAGTGGCCATGTAGGTCACCACTTCATCGTGAGGCAAAATGAGGAAGCGTTCTTCTTCAATTGCCTGCGCAACTTCTTCGGCAACATCTTCTGGCTCTAAAACAGCACCAGCCATTTTCACCACATCGCCAGCACTGGCAAAACCATCGCTGTCGGCACCTGGTGGGTTCAACATGTTGGTGTTCACGCCTTGTGGGCACAAGCAACTCACGCGAATGCCGCGGTCGTGGTAGGTAATGGAAAGCCATTCGGCAAAAGCAACAGCTGCGTGCTTGGTGACTGAGTACGGGCCAGAACCAATCTGGGCGAGCAAACCGGCTGCAGATGCGGTGGAACAGAAGTACCCATTTCCGCGCTCGAGCCAATCGGGCATGAGTGCTTCTGCAGCCCAACGATGTGCGTGCACGTTGATGTTGAAACTGTTTTCCCAGGCTGCGGGTTCAGATAACAAATCGGTGCCTTGGCCAACGCCGGCGTTGGCGAAAAACAAATCGATGGGTCCAAATGACTGACGTGCGAAAGCAATGAGGTCGAGGTTTCCTTGCTGAGTGCCAATATCGGCAACGAAAGAAACGGACGACTCGGGACGCAGTGCATTGAGTTCTGCACACACTTCAGACAGGCGAGTGTCGTCGCGATCGGAAATGGTGAGACGGGCGCCACCAGCGTGGAAACGGTGGGCGAGGGCTTTGCCAATGCCACCAGCAGCGCCGGTGACCGCTATGTGAGATCCGTTGAGTTTCATGTCTCTTAGATGGTAGGCGAAATGCCGCAAAAGACGGCAAAGCGTTATGAAGTGTCGTACAGTCAGTGGTAGACAAGAGTGATCTAGTTCGCTAGATCCAGACAAGTTCACTACAAAGAAAGTAAGGAACCACAATGACCGAGACCCATGACGCAGAAGTAATCGTCGAAGCTCTCTCGGTAATCGACAAGGCTCTCGCCGAGATGTTGCGACGTGAATTGGTTTCTAGCGGCGAAGTAGCCGATCTTTTGCTCGACGTACGTTCGCTGCTTACAGCGAAGCCCGTTGTTGCTGCAGCCGCTAGCGCTGAATAAAACTCTTTACTGAACGAGCACTCACATCGGTATTGATGTGTGCTTGAACTCATTGAGTATTGGCCACTCCAAGTTGTCAACGATGCGGTTGACCGTGTCTATTGCGAGTGCAGTATTACCAAGTGCTGGTTCGAGTAGCCGTACAAACACTGCTGCCTTGCCCTGAATAAATGTGGGCACGCCCCATACTTCATGTGAGCGCACGTATTGCATGTGTTCTTCGGCAATCAAACGCAATGGCTCGCCGCTTTCCACTTTGGCGAAAATTGCGTCACTATTGAAGCCAGCGTTGGTGAGCAGTGTTGCTAGAGCTTCGCGGTTGTTCAAATTGCCGGCACGTGTATGGCGAAACTCAAAGGTGTCGAGGTGAAACTGCCAGAACTTTTCTGTGTCGGTGTCGCGTGCAGCCATGCCCACTTGCAGTGCCAGGAGCCCTGAGTCACGTTCTGGCGTTTCCCAAATAGGGGGAAAGCCTGGTTCTACGTGGCCTTGACCTAAACAAAAGGGGAGAAAGGTGACGTCCCACGGTGCGCCAGCTTGCAAGCCAGTAACAACATGGTTGTGGGCAATACGGCCATATGGGCAGCGGTAGTCCCAGGTAATTGCAAATGAGCGACGTTCGGAAGTATTTGGCACTTTTTTAAACTACAACGGCAACAGCAAAAATGCCGAGGGCAGTGCCCACTAATGCTCCGCCAAGAATGTCGGACAAGTGATGCAAACGCACCATCACGCGACTCAGCGCAACACAAATGCCGATGCCAAACCACAACACGGCCCAACCAGCAGGGCTCCATGCACACAAAATGGTTGCAGCGAAAAAAGCAGATGATGAGTGACCGCTCGGGAAAGAAGAAGTAATTGGCGTGCGCACATTGAAGCGTTCATCGCCACCAGTAGTGGGTCGTGAGCGTTTAAAGAGACGCTTTACGCCTTGGTTCACTATGAGGCTTTCCGCACCAAGCAAGAGCGACATGGCAAGTGCTTGACCCACACGATGGCCACTGCCTATGGCGCGTACCCAGACAATGGCATGCCAAATGATGCTGAATTCACCGATGCGACTGAGGAGCGAGAAGAACGCTTGCACGACACGCTGGTGGCGCACAGGTTCGAGAAAAGAATCGAACTTCTCGTCGAACTGGGTGGCGGCGCGGGGCAATTCCATAGCGGTTACCACCGTAGAGGCTGAGCACGCCGTTCGGTGGGTTCTCACAAGTGTTGGCACTCGATTTGGGACGGGGAGGAACCGTTAACTGTCGGGAGTGCAACCTGTTTTGGCAGCAAATTCACTGGAGCGATTTGTTGACCAAATGGCACACAAAGACTCTTTGCTGATTTTGCTACTTACCTCACCTGGCGACAACGAAGAATATTGATTGAAGCTGCCAATTTCTTTCCACGTACCGTTTACCCAGCGAGCGATGGTGATGCTTTCGCAATTTTCACAAGTTTGTGCGTATTCCTTCGTCATAAATGACGCCCACTCTGTGTCGCATACAAAGAAGCCAAGGGGCTCCCCAACGAACTCTGCGAGAGATTCTTCAGTTCCGGCACAGTTGCTTACTGGAAGGGCAATAGTGCTCGTTGTCGTTGTTGTGAGCTCTGTTGTGGTTGTTGTGAGCTCCGTTGTGCTTGGGGCGCTGCTGGTTGTTTCAGATGCAGACGTGGTTGCGGTGGCTTCGCTGCTGTCACTTGATGAACAGCTGGCGAGAAGGCCCAGAGAAAGAAGTGCGACGATGCTCAGAGAGCGGGCTTTGGTGAAAGTCATATGGTGAAACTACTTGGTTATAAACTTCACTTATGACAACTCTCCACAAAGGTCGCTATTCAGCAGATGTAGGAGCCGATGGCAAGGTGCTCTTTCTCATTGGTATGCGTTTCAATCAATTGCACAAACCGTGGAAGTGGCTTCCCGTATTTATTGCAATGCCGCGGATGCTCATTGAACTGCAAAAGAACCGAGAGTTGGGCTTGGTAGGAAAGCCGCGCACCTATTTATCGGGCCGCACAGTATTGGTGTGGCAGTACTGGGAGTCTTTTGAGAAACTCGCTGCATATTCGCGCTCACAAGAAAGTGCTCATTTGCCGGCATGGTGACGCTTCAACGCCAAGGTGCGCAATAACGGTTCGGTAGGGATTTATCACGAAACCATTTTGCTGTCCGATGCCACCGTGGAAACGGTGTACGGCAATATGCCCACTTTTGGCTTAGCCGCTGTAACCGGTGCAGTGCCCGCTGCTCAACGTGGGCAAAGCGCGAAGTCGCGCTTGGGTGAAGCCGACACCGATACACCCGCGGTGGACCCATACTGATTTTTCTTTACAGGCACGATATTCAGTGGGTTTTGTTGGTGTCGTAGTGTGATGACGTGCAAAAAAAGACAGTGTGGGTATTTGGTGATCAGCTAAATCGTCTTATTGGTGCACTCCGTGAAGCCACACCACAATCGCATCGAGTACTCATCATTGAGTCTGAGCAAAAGATTGCATCGAAGAGATGGCATGCGCAGCGCGCGCATTTCATTGTTGCTTCAATGCGCAGGTTTGCACAAGAACTCGCCACTGATGGTTTTGAAGTGGACTATCGATTTGCCTCAACAATGCGTAGCGGTCTTGAAGCGCACATCGCCGAGTTTCAACCTGAAGAAGTGGTGGCAACTGAACCGAATAGTTATTCAGCACGTGAGATGTTGAAAAACATGCCGGTGCGGTGTGTGAAGTCAGATCAGTTCTTGTGTCATCCCGATGCGTATCGCGCATTTATGGGTGCGCGTAAGTCAGTGAAAATGGAAGACTTTTATCGCTGGCAACGCAAGCGGCTGTCTGTGCTGATGGATGGTGACGAGCCAGTTGCGGGTCGTTGGAACTTCGACGAAGACAATCGCAAGCCACCGCCAAAGACCAACCACGACAGGTGGCCGCAGCCCGCAAGCATTCCTCTCGATGAACTCGACCAACAAGTGCTTGCAGATGTTGCGCCCTATACGTGGGGTGCGACACCATTTGGGTTGTGGGCAACAAGCCGAGCAGGTGCGCTAGCACGGCTTGAGAAGTTTGTAACAGAAGTGCTTCCTATGTTTGGTGAACATGAAGACGCCATGTTGAAGTCAAACTGGCATCTTGCGCATTCATTGTTGTCGCCTTATCTCAACAATGGGCTCTTGCTTCCTGGGGAAGTTGTTGACGCCGTTGTTGCTGAGTTCTCCAAGGGCAATGTGCCTGTCAATAGTGCGGAAGGATTCATTCGGCAAGTCATTGGTTGGCGTGAATACATTTGGAATTGCTATTGGCAGTGGATGCCCGAATATGCCCACATGAATGCGCTTGCTGCAGAAGTGTCTCTACCGAAGTTCTTCACTGCTCCAGAAACCACCCAGATGGCTTGCATGAAATCGGTCTTAGGAGGTGTGTATGAACACTCTTATGCGCATCACATTGAAAGGCTGATGGTGCTGGGCAACTTCGCTCTCATTGCAGGAATTAACCCACAAGAACTCACTTCATGGATGTGGAACAGCTTTGTTGATGCTGCAGAGTGGGTGATGGTTCCCAATGTTGTCGGCATGTCGCAGTACGCCGATGGGGGAATGCTGGCAACAAAACCCTATGCAAGTGGTGGAGCGTACATCGACCGCATGAGCGACCACTGCAAAGGGTGTGCATACGACCGCAAGAAGCGAGTGGGCGAAGATGCTTGCCCATTTACGGTGTTGTATTGGGACTTCTTCTTGCGACATGAGGAGAAGTTTGTGAAGAACCCACGTGTTGCTCGCCAAGTGCGCGCTGCACAACAACTAGCCGACCGCGATGAGTTGCAAGCGACGGCAGTGATGATTTTGCAACGTTTACAAAGTGGTGAGCTATAAAACGACCCCACGAACTCCGCTAGCGACGTGGCTTGGGTCGAATCATCGACACTTTTTGTGGTGTTCTGGCAGTTGAGAGTAGGGTTTGGCAGCGAATGGGCTGGGGGAAATTCCCAGCAGTATATGTGGTGAGGGTGATGAAGAAATCTACGACTCGATTTATTGGCGGTCTGCTCTGTGCCGCATTGGTCGTCAGTTTCAATTCATCCATCTCGCAAGCCGACACCTCAGATCCAAGTGGGTTAACGACCACAACAAGCACCACAACGACGGTCGCACCTGAAACAACCATTGAGTTAACTACGACTACAACGACTACAACTCTGCCTCGGGTGAAGCCAAGGGTTCTCTTGGTGGGCGATTCAACGATGGCTGCAATGCGTTGGTTCAAAGACGGCAGGAAGTCTTTGGCGGGCTCCACATTTATTGTCGATGTTGAGTCGTGTCGGTCGATTGGTGGTTACTCGTGTTACGGCAGAGAGTATCGAGCCCCCTCAACTGCCTATGAAGTAGTGGAGTCGGTGAAGGGGAAGCTCGATGTAGTGGTGTTGATGGCAGGCACGCACCATAACCCTGCAACTGTTGAATCTGATCTTCGTTCATTCCGGCGAATCGTCGCTAGGAAAGGTGCCAAGCTGGTGGTCTTAACTCTTCGTGATCTGAATCGCCCGACCGCCACAATTGATGGAGTCACCCTCATTGAACGTGTCAATGGGATGATCGAGACAATGTTCGAGACTCCGCAATACGAGAATACGTATATTGCCAACTGGAAGGCCTTTAGCCGCGGACATGACGACTGGTTCCGGTCAGATGGAATTCATCTCACCATCCGCGGCACACTTGCGCTCGGATGGTTTATATCGAATGTTGTTGCACATGTTGCAGAAGTGCCGTGCACGTCATATGAAACAGAAGTATGCCCGAAGCCTAAATGGAAAGATTCCCGCGTGAATTGGCTGCGTCGCTTCCGCGTGCAGTACACAGAAACTCATTGCTATGAAGATGGTGGTATGCGCAGGAAGGTCTGCGAGCGCGACCGACGTCTTGGCTAACTGGGGAAGAACTCTTTGACCACAGTGTAAATTGCGTCGGCGTTTGCTTGAGCTTCGCCTTCGCGTAGTCCTTTGCCAAACTCCACTAACAAACTGACGGTGTCATTTTTATTCAGTGTGTCTGCCCACATTGTTGCTGTGCCGCTATATGTGCCGCCTGCAATTTTCAGTAACGGTAAGTCAACCAACATTGCATAACGCTCACGAATATCGCCATCACGGCCAAGGCCCGGGCTGATGCGGAAATAATCTTGGTGATACCAAATATTGAACTGTGGCTGAATGACTTTGCCCAGCTTCATCATGGCGATTACTTCAGGTTCTGTTGCTGGGCCAGTGCCAGCCCACTGCCAGAACCCCACTTCACCGAGAGGTTTCCACCGCACGGGGAAGTTGCGGTTGAGGTCAACCTTGTTCGCGTTCTGGCGAGTCTTTAGAAAAATTCCATCAGGGTTCAGTTCAGGGAGAATCCATAGATCGACGTTTTCTGGAACGTCCATCTTCTTCAGTATGTCGGTCAAAGCCAGGCCGGCGGGCTCGTCGCCGTGAATGGTGCCCACAACCAATACGCGAATGCCGTTCGGGTTGCCACGCCGAATGAAAGTGAGTGGGCGATTTTGTACGGAGCGCCCGAACTCAATTTCGGTGTCATTGGGAATGGCTTCTCTGCTTGCAAAGGAAGCAAGCAGGGGAGTTGAAACTGAGTTGTCTTCAGGGATAGTGGGAATTGGCGACACAGGGGCAGTGGTGGCAGTTGTGTTAGCCGGTGTGGTGGAAGAGGTGGTTGCGGTTTCGTCGCCACCAGTGAACGTGATGAGTAGCACAATGCTGACGGCCGCAGTAGTTGCAAGAACGGCAACCTTTTTCAGGCGCAACAATCGAGCGCCATCGTCAAACTCTTCTGTTTCGCTCTTGACATCCGGAATGTGTTCGGCCTGAGGAGGCTCTTCGCGAACTGGCTCAGCTACTGGTAACGACTGGGGCTCTGGTTCGGCAATAGGTACTGGCTTGGGCGCAGGAGTTTCGCGGTGCTGCACAAATGCTGCTCTCCTGCCAGAGCGTTGCGTGTCGATCTTCCATGTGTGGCCGTGTGTATCGGTGTACCGCAAGGCCGTTACTTCATTGCGCGCCGCACTCGCCGAGAGTTCGCCTCGGTCGTACGCTGCGCAAATATCTCTGTACTTCTCATCGAGCGCATCGAGCCCGGTGGGAACCGTGCGGCGAACAGTAGACGGTGCCGGTTGGTCGTTGACCCGCACAAAGGCTGCTCGTCTACCTGAACGCGTGGTGTCGACCTTCCAGGTGACTCCATCAACGTCGGTGTGACGTAGCCGCATAATGGCGGTTCGGGCCTGAGTGGAGCTCAGTTCGCCTCGGTCGAAGGCTTCACAGGTATGGCGATACACCTCTTGCAGATATTCAAGTTCCTGAGGGTAGGGGCCGCTGCTCATAGTCCGATGTATCAAGGATATGCAGGGTGCGGTGCCTCAGGGCGTTCAATGTGAGTGCGCACCAGATGTTTCTTGCCGGGATGTCGTCGTTGTGTGCCCGCAATCGAGACGGTGCAACGGTGAGTTGTCATAGCGCCCATGACATTATGAACTCATGGCTATTGAGGAAGTGAAGTGGCAAGAGCGAGTCACGCCCGAGTTGGTGCAGCAGTACAAGCGCGATGGCGTGGTGTTCATAGACCAATTGTTGCATCCATTGTGGTTGCAATTAATTGAGATGGGCATCACTCGAGTCTTAAATAACTCCACGCGCAAGCAAACTTTTTTTGCAGGAGATGAAGGACAGTTTATTGACACTGTTCGCAACTGGGAGTTCACTCCTGAATTTCAACGGCTCACTTACGATTCACCGATCGCCGATATTCTCGGAACATTCATCGATTCACCACGAGTTTGGCTCTTGTTTGACCATGTTTTTGTCAAAGATGGCGGTAACTGCCGCCGCACCCCATGGCATCAAGATCTCACGTATTGGCCGGTAGCAGGAACCCAACTGGCGTCAATGTGGATCACCATTGACCCTGTTCCCAAACATGAATGTCTTGAATATATTGCGGGTTCGCATCGTGCAACGCTGTACGACGGTTTCGACCCGCCGCGTGCGGCAGAAGATCCCACCCTGCCGTTCTACGGAGAGGGTTTCCCGCGGCTTCCCGATATCGAAGCCAACCGCTCGCAGTGGGATATTCGCTCGTGGGACATCACCCCAGGAGACGTAGTTATATTCCACCCAGGCGTATTGCACGGTGGTGGGCCAACATCCGAGGGGCGTCGCCGGCGAACCTTGTCGGTGCGTGTATTTGGTGAGGACGTTGTCTTTGATGATCGACCAAAAAGTCGTCCAACAGTTCCGCGTACGCCGGGTCTGGAGTTGGTCTTAAAGCCAGGCGACCCGCTACGTCACCCGTATTACCCGCGGTTGCGCCCGTTACCTGAACATCAACTCCAAAACTTCTTTGAATAGCTCATTTATTGTGAGCCGCAGTTTTTGCAGCGTTAGTTGCCTTTGATGATTGGTTCACGCAAGTGCAAAGGCTCGACATGCTTTTTCTTACGCACGCGAATGTTGAGTGCTTCAACGAAGACCGAGAATGCCATTGATGCGTAAATGTAGCCCTTCGGGATTTTCTGTCCGAAGCCTTCGGCAATCAGTGTGGTTCCGATGAGAAGAAGGAATGCCAACGCGAGCATTTTCACCGATGGGTGAGCGTTAACAAATGTGTAGATGGCCTTTGAAGCCACGAGCATGATTGCAACAGCAGTCAAGATGGCAATGACCATGACGGGAACGTATGTGGTCATGCCGACTGCGGTGATGACTGAGTCGATTGAAAAGACGAGGTCGAGGATGAGTACCTGACCAATGACTGCGGCAACGGTAGGGGCAACCTTGGCTGAAGTCTGGCCTTCATCACCTTCGAGTTTGTGATGGATTTCTTTTGTTGCTTTGTAAATAAGGAATATTCCACCTGCCAACAAGATGAGTTCTTTGCCACTGAAGCCGATTGAGCCAATGGAGAAGAGTTCTTTCTTCAGCGAAATGACCCAGCCAACGGCGAGGAGCAAGACGACGCGCATGCCACCAGCGGCAAGAAGGCCAATTTTGCGGGCCCTGTCTTGGTCTTCGGCGGGGAGCTTTGACGCGAGGATGGAAATGAAGACGACGTTGTCGACTCCAAGAACAATTTCGAGTGTGAGGAGCGCTGCTAGGGCACTCCATGCTGTGGGGTCAGACATCCATTCCATGTAGAGAAATTAGTCGGTTGGAGCAACTGGGGCGCTTCTTGGTTGAGGTATTCGGGGTAAATATGACCTACTGGGGTTTTTGAGGGCTCGATGTAGGAATGACTTCTAGTTATTGTTAGGGTTGCCTAATGCGCAAATCAACACAGCATTTCAAGTTGTTCGGAGCAGTTACTGCGGTCGTGGTGACATTGACTGGTCTGGCTGCCTGCGGTGGAAGCAGCGACGCTTCCAGTGAGGGCGACCAGAGCGAAGGGCTTGTCACCGTTTATACCGGCCGGCACTACGGCATTGAGCCAGTCTTCGAGAAGTTCACCGCCGAGACAGGAATTGAAGTTCGTTTCACAACGGGAAGTGACCCAGAGTTGCGTGCTCGTTTAGAAGCAGAAGGGGCGAATACTCCCGCAGATCTTTTGATGACATCTGATGCAGCAAACATCTCGCTGGCCGCTACTGCGAATTTGCTCTCGCCAGTAGAGAGTGATGTTCTTGCAGAGTCCATTCCAGAAGAGCTGCGTGCGCAAGATAGCTCTTGGTTTGCTTTGAGTCGTCGTCTTCGAGTCATTATGACGTCGTCACAGCGAGTGCCGAATGCTCCGCAGACCTATGCCGAGCTGGGTGACCCTCAGTGGAAAGACAAACTGTGCTTGCGTCCTAGTACACACCCCTATACGCAATCACTCGTTGCTGGCCTCATTAATAACGTTGGCGCTGACGAAGCACGCAAGATTGTTGATTCTTGGGTTGCGAATAATCCGTTGTACATCAACTCAGACACCGACATTCTCAAAGCTGTTGTTGCAGGCGACTGCGATGTTGCGCTTGCAAACAGCTATTACTTGGGTCGACTCTTGACGGAAGATGCAGCATTCCCTGTTGCACTCACGTGGCCAGACCAAAGTACAAGTGGCGCACATCTCAACATCAGTGCAGCTGCTGTTACTGCAAATGCGCCGAATCGTGAGAATGCTGTTGTGTTATTGGAATGGTTGGCGTCGCAGGGGCAGAAGTTGTTTAGCGATGCAAACAACGAATTCCCTGCAGATTCACGGGTTGAGCCTGCAGAGGTTCTTGCTGGCTTTGGTTCATTCAAGGCCGACACAAAATCGGTACGAGACCTCGGTGGGCTCAATGCACAGGCTGTTGAGTTGTTGTCGGCAGCTCGTTACGAATAAAAGCTTGCTGCAGATACTCCGTGCAACGACGATTGGTAGACGCGTTTAGCTGGATAGCGATTCTGGGAATCGTTGCTCTTGTCGCGTCTCCCATTTTGGTTTTGGCATGGTCACTCGTCGATCCTTCTGGTGAAGTGTGGGTAGAGTTGTGGCGCACCCGACTGCCAGGAATGATTTCGTCGACGTTTATTTTGTTAGTTGCAGTGGTGGGCGGGTCAATTGTTCTTGGCACGTCATTGGCATGGCTCGTGAGTGCATTTCAATTTCCTGGTCGACGCCTGATGGGTTGGCTTCTTGTGGTCCCGCTGGCAATACCTGGATACGTAGGTGGTTTCGTGTGGCTCGACACGTTGTCTGGTGTTGTTGGCGCTCGTGGTGTTCGCTCACTGTGGCTCTGTGCAGTGGTGCTCGTTTTGTCTTTGTACCCCTACGTGTATCTCTTTGCGCGAGCGGCATTTGCCGACCAAGGTGCAGACACATTGGCCGCGGCGCGAAGTTTAGGAATGGGGCCATGGGGTGTTTTCTTTCGCATCGCATTGCCTGCAGCTCAACCAGCAATTGCAGCGGGAGCGGCACTAGTGGCAATGGAAACATTGACCGATATTGGCACTGTTCGTTTGTTTAATGTGAGCACGCTTGCAGACGGAGTGATGCGCGTTTGGTTTGGTTCGGGGAACCTTGGTGCTGCAACCGAATTAGCAAGCGCACTCACGGGTGCGGCAATTTTGCTCATTGCATTTGAGCGCTTACTGCACCGCAAAGGTCGTCGCGCTCGCGGAACATCAGAAAAGGTCATGACACCGCGTTCGTTGTCGCCGCTTGCTGCGAGTGGTGTTTTGGCGAGTGTTGCCGCTGTTCTCATTGTTGCCGTGGGAATACCCCTTGTGCGATTAGTTGATTGGTCAGTGGAGTCGGTGCAGGCGGGTAAAGCAGTAACGGTTGCAGGCGGAGTGTGGCACCACGTGGGAAATACTCTTTTGTTAGTGGTGGCTGCAACAGTGGTGGCAATTGTTGTTGGCACTTTGCTCGCACTGTTGGTGGCACACAAAGGTGGGGTAGCGCGCATTGCTGGACGAGTGTCAACAGTGGGGTATGCCATGCCAGGGCCGGTTGTTGCCGTGGGCGTAGTTGTCATGCTTGCAGCGCTCGACCGTCGCGGAATTCTCTCCAGTGGCTTCTACCTTGTTGGTTCAACTATTGGCCTCGTGTATGCACTGTTGGTTCGCTTCTTGGCAGTGGGCTATCAAGGCGTGGAAGCAAGTCTCGAACGTATTTCGCCTTCTGCAATTGAAAGCGCCCATGTTCTTGGGGCAGGTTCACTTCGTACTGCATTGTCGGTAGAAATTCCGGCAGCACGTTTTGGAATTCTTGCGGCAACTGCTTTGCTAGCAGTTGATATTTCCAAGGAATTGCCCATTACGTTGTTGCTGCGCCCATTTGGAGTCGACACATTGTCGGTGTGGGTCTGGCAGTCCACCTCAGAAAGTTTGTGGGCTCAAGCAGCGGTGCCAGCATTGTTCATGGTGTTCATCGGAATGGTTGCAGTGGGTCTTCTTCTTGCAGCTCTCGAACGTGGAGCGGAGTTGGTGTCATGACAAGTGCAGTAGAAGTTCGCAACGTGAGCTGTCGTCTCGGTGAGCAAGAAGTTTTGACAAGTGTCAACCTCGCCATTGCGCCTGGCGAGTTAGTGACGCTGGTTGGGCCAAGTGGTTGTGGCAAGTCCACTTTGTTGCGGGTTATCGCAGGGCTAGAAGACCCAACAACGGGAACAGTGCTGGTAGATGGTGTAGATGTAACAACAACGCCAGCCGAGAAGCGGCGCGTGGGACTTGTCTTTCAATCAAATGCGTTATTTGGGCACCTGCGTGTTGATCGGAACATTGCTTTTGGTTTGCGACATCTTGCAAAACAAGAACGTCGTGAACGTGTGGCTGACATGCTTGATCTTGTCAAGCTTGGTAACTTGGCACATCGTTACCCACATCAATTGTCGGGAGGGGAGCAGCAACGCATTGCTCTTGCTCGAGCGCTCGCGCCTCGACCTCCGGTTGTTCTTTTAGATGAACCATATGGCGCCCTTGACGAAGTGTTGCGCGAAGAGATTGGGTGGGAAGTGAAAGAGATTCTCTCTCAGCGAAACACGGCGGCCATTTTGGTGACACACGATCGCCATGAAGCAATGACTTTAGGAGATCGCGTGGCGGTAATGGATAGCGGTCGCATTCTTCAGTGCGATATTCCACGCACGGTATACGACAACCCATCTGCACGTTTTGTTGCAGACTTTCTTGCAGTGTCGTCGTACTTATCTTTGCCATCGGGTGAAGAGACGCTTGTTCGCCCACATCAGTTGCGCATCAGTGCAGGTGGCTCACACGTTGTGAGTCGTATTGAATTTCTTGGTGCTACTTCTCGCTACACCGTTGTGATGAATGATGGCTCAACTGTTGTGGCCGATGTTGATCCAAGTACGCCTCTTCGAGTTGGCGATTCATGCAGCGTTCACCTTCATGAAAAAGGGTGAGGCTAGAAAAGTTGCAATTGGCGGGCACGTTCTGCAATTGCCGTGCGACCTTCAATTTGCAGTGCCTTATAAATAGCAATTGATTCTTGTCGCACGGTGGAATGACTGAACCCCAGTTGATGGGCGATCTCATTGATGGTGAGATCCTGGAGCAAGCCGTTCATCACAGTGATCTGACGCGATGTTAGACCCATGCTGGCTGCAAGACCTGTTCGCGCAGTAGTGAGGGCAACGCGGCCTCGTTGTGCGCGCCACTTCATTTCACTGGATTCGGCCTGAACGATGATGTTCTCAGGAACTAACTCGATTGCTCGACCCGGATCGACCTCGGCAAGCAATTCCAAAATATCGACCGAGCAAGCAAGGTCCCACAAATGGTCACCGATGCGCCGGCACTCATTTCGTGCCATCAG
>JAPKZV010000047.1 GCA_026393585.1 Actinomycetota bacterium | reverse complement strand
GATTGGCGCGAACCTGGTTGCTCCATGTGCCTGGCAATGAACCCCGACAAACTTGCTCCGGGCGAACGCTCTGCATCTACTTCTAACCGCAACTTCGAAGGTCGCCAAGGCCGCGGCGGACGCACACACCTCGTGTCGCCTGCTGTTGCTGCAGCAACTGCAGTTGCTGGCCACTTCGCTACCCCATCAGATTTGAAATAAGAAAGTTCGAAAGGAACACACCATGAAAGCTGTTCGCGTTATTTCAGGCACCGCACTTCCCTTGAAGCGCTCCGATGTCGACACCGACCAAATTATTCCTGCAGAGTGGTTGAAGCGCGTCGAGCGCACTGGCTTCGAAAAAGGCCTCTTCTCTACGTGGCGCGACGACCGCAACTTCGTCATGAACGACGAGCGTTATGCCGGTGCATCCATCTTGGTTGCTGGCCCATCATTTGGCGTGGGCTCTTCACGCGAGCACGCCGTGTGGGCTCTTCTGCAATACGGTTTCAACGCCGTTATTGCTCCGTCGTTTTCCGACATCTTCCGCAACAACTGCACCAAGAACGGTCTCGTTCCTGTTGTTGTGGCAGAAAGCGTGGTTCAACAGTTGTGGGACGCCATTGAGGCCGACCCCACCACTGAAATCACTGTCGACATGGAGAACTTGAAAATTGAAGTTCCATCACGGGGCATTGTTGCTTCATTCCCCATGGACGCCCCAACACAGCATCGCTTCATCAATGGTCTCGACGACATTGGCATCAATCCACGTATCAAAAAAACGCTGCGTTGTCGTTCACCACATTGCCTGCAACAACTGCACCAACCATGAAAGCGACAACGCTGGTACCAATAGGGGTAACGGCTCCACCGACAACGAGACCCGGCAAGAAAAACATCACGATCACTTCAGCAAAGCCGCCAACATGAGACACGTTGGACGGCGCTCAGCATGAAGGGCCGCCCACAACGGCACCTCAAACCACTGCTCCAGCAAACGGCCCAATGAGCGCTGTCGCAAGAGCAACAACCACCTATGCCATCACTCCCTAGTAGAAGGTATTTACACGCAATACGTAAGTGCAGGCTCTTGAGCCCGCGTGACACAAAACTGGTTCGTAACGCAAAAGGCCACCCTTCGGAGTGGACTTTTGCATGGGCGCCTTGAATCGACAAGTACAACTGGCTAGGTTGCAGTTTTGAGAATTTCTCCACGTGCTACTGCCCTCGCCCTCACAGCTGCTGCTCTTCTTGCCATCAGCGCTTGCGGCGGTTCCGACTCACCAACTGAGACCGAGATAACAACGCCAAAAACGAAAAACGCTGCGTTGTCGTTCACCACATTGCCTGCAACAACACTCGCCAAAACAGTTACAACGCCGATGCCAGCAATTGGTGGGGCTACTCCCCCAACTACCACTGCTGCGAAGGTAACCACCACTGTTGCGAAGGCACCTACTACTTCAATTTCGAAAACAGTGACAACGCCGTTGCCAAAACTGCCAGGCAGGTAGTTAACACGTAATACACATGTGCAGGCTCTCGGGCCCGCGCAACACAAAACTTGGTTCGTTACGCAAAGGCCACTCTTCGGAGTGGCCTTTTGCATAGGTCACTTCTTAAATTTGACGGCAAGGAACCCGCGCTTGGTGCCAATCTGCGGAGTCTTTACAGCAACAGAGATTCTGCACGTACCCGAGCGCAAGCCAACTAGCTTGCCCTTCACGAACTTGCATGTCTTTGCAGAGTTAGGAATGACCTCCGCAGTAATTTTCGACTTGAGCCAGATATTTAATCCGGCATTCACCGCAATTTGACGAAGTGTGAGTGAGGAGAAACTGAAGTAGCCGGCAGAGGCAGATGAAGCAACTGCCGGAACTGTGGTTGTTACCGTTGGAATGGTTGTGGTGGTAGTAGTGGCAGCAGCACCCGAAACCGCACAACCACTTTTCTCCGTCGGCGTGATGCCGTTCAAAGCCTTACCCGGCCAACCTGTCTTGCCAGCTGTGTAGTAGACGCATTGCAGCGACCAGACCTTGCTC
>JAPKZV010000215.1 GCA_026393585.1 Actinomycetota bacterium | reverse complement strand
AGCTAATGCAGGGTAGCTCTGGTTGGCCTAGCTGGTATTTTTATCTGTCATTTGGGGCCTACGATTTCAACAATGACGTTTTGTACATTTGGGGCGGGGGTCTATATCTTTTAGCTTATTTTTTGAGTATTTCATTTCTATTTCGTCGTTTCTATGTAAAAAACTGGCGGATTTCTCAGACACTTCCACGCCGATTTATTGGTGTTCTTCTGTTGTTTTCTCGAATCGCGGCGGCCATTTGTATTGCGGTGATTAATTTTGTCGTCCTTCTGCGCGATACATCATTAAGCGATACCTTCAGAGTATTTTATGAATTCCAAGATCGCAATCAATACCTGCGTGATCACCTAGCTGAATACAGTTTGGTTGGTATCGCTATTCTTACAATGTTTGATCTTGCGATCTTTGGATATCTTTATCGAGGGCGAATCCAGTTTTCTTAAACATAATTTTCATAACTAGTAACAAAAGAGTATTTACAATAAACTCCACTTATAGAAGGTCGTTTTACAGTGAGCTTTGACCGCATGATTGTTCTCGACTTTGAAACCACAGGGCTCAACCCCGGGTACAAGCCACTCGAAATTGCGTGGGTGGAATTCGATGCCAACTTGAACGTGGTGGAACAGGTCAACTCGCTCATTAACCCACACATTCCCATTGAGGCAGGCGCACAACGCACACATGGCATTTCAGCCGAGATGTTGGTGAATGAACCCACACTCGACGACTTCCTCACGCAAACCCACGCCGGCAAGTTTGCTAATGAGCACGTACTTGTTGTTGCACACAATGCCTCGTACGACGTTCCTATGTTCACGCCGTTCTGCAAGAAAATTACTGCGCTATGCACCATGCGCCTCGGCCAAACCCTCTACCCCGATGCCGAAAACCACAAGCTGCAAACACTGGCCAAGTTGCTCAACGTAGAAATTGAGCCAACACACCGCGCACTCGACGACGCGCTCACCAGTTTTTACCTCATGAAAAACATCGCCACTGAACACAGCATGTCGATTGATGAAATGCTCACACTCATCGCCAGTGCTTCTCTCGATAGCCCTATGCCCTTTGGCAAACACAAGGGCACCAAACTTCGCGACCTTCCTGCCGACTACGTGCGCTGGCTCACCGAGAACATCGACCCAGGTGGCTGGATTGTGCAAGCGTTGACAGATAGGTAAGGAAAACAATGCGCATCGCAACGTGGAACCTCAATACATGGATCAATCGCAAAAATGGAATCGACAATTCAACGTTGTGGAATTGGGCCGACGACAACCTTGCTGCAGACCTCGTCATCTTCACTGAAGCCGCTACTCCTCCGCCACCATCTGTACGTACACAAGGTTGGAACGTAGTGCACCGCCCCGGTGGCTTTCCCAACCGCAGCAATTGGGGAACTCTCATTGCCGGGCTCAACATGCGCGTTGAACACCTCACCCATGTGGGCAAGAAGAAGCATGAACTCGACACCAAGTTCCCTGGCTCACTCACCGCAGCCGACGTGTGGGTTGACGATGAATATTTCGCATGTGTCGTTGTCATCTACTTGCCGTATCGCAAAGACGCCAACAAAGACTTCATTGGCCACCCCGCCGAAGACCTCGTGGATCTCAAGAAAGATTTTAAGAATCTTCTCGACCATTGCGATGGGCGAATCATTGTCGCTGGCGACTTGAACTACATGTACTCCTGCATTCCCGGACCGCTCGATGAGTTTGACTTGGTTGACCCCTTTGAAGATTGCGAACTCGTTACGTTTCGCCAAGATTGGGACCATGAAGGCATCTTCCTCATGGACTACATCTATTTGGCCCCGGAACTTGCAGATCGCATCACTGCCCAAGCGGGCGGAATCGATGACTTCCCCGACTCATTGAATGTCAGTGACCATGCTCCATTGCTCATAGAAATGAACGTTTAGCCAACAGCAACTCCGCCTGAAAGCTCGTGTACACCCTCGGTGTAACTTGAGTGGGCTGTCTCACGCCACCGCACGACGATTGTTGTGCTAGGCGAGTGAAGCCTATTTTCTACACATACTCCAGGGAGCACTGTGAGCCTTCAAGTCCATTTCGTCAGCCGGCTCTCAGAGGTACTCACTCCAGCGCTTGAGTACCTCCGTCAGCCCGTTGACCTCTTTGAAAAGCAACACATCGTCGTGCCTACTGCCGGAGTCAAAGCTTGGATCACGTCTGAAGTTGTAAAACATCTTGGTACAACCGACCCAGATGCACAGGACGGCGTTGTTGCCAATGTTGAAATTGATTTTCCTGGCTCTCTCACAAAATTTATTAAGCCACAGAGCATTGGAACACAAGATCCGTGGCTTATTGAAAACCTCATGTTTTACGTGCTTGATGTCATCGCCGCCGACGCCCAGTACGAGCCAATCATTAAGCGATCTGGTGGCCTACTCATTGCGGCTCGTTCAATTGCCGACCGATTTGATCGATACCACGTTCGGCGCCCAGCAATGATTCGTTTGTGGGAGCAAGGGAAAGCAACAGTTAGCCCCACTGCTCACAATCCAAATGCCAAGCAACTCAGCGACACCGATATGTGGCAGTTTGAACTGTGGAGCGCCGTTCGCAGCAGAATTGGACAGCCAAGTCCACCTGCGCGTGAACCAGAGTTGTCAGCGAATACACCGAAGCAGATTTTGGTCATCGGGTTTCAATCACTCAGCCCTGGCCAAATAGACGCGTTGCTCAAACTCAAAGAT
>JAPKZV010000008.1 GCA_026393585.1 Actinomycetota bacterium | reverse complement strand
GTGATGACCTGAGCAACTCCTTGTTGCAACAGCGATGCGCGGTAGTCGTACCACAAACGATCGAGTGAATAGCCGGCAAAACCTGGCTTATCGCCAGCAAGTTCGCTGACACGGTTGAAGTAACGCTGCAACAATGCGCCTTCGTGTTCGCGACGTAGTTCTGGAGTAATAGAAGCAGCGAGCAAGTTACAAACGTCCCATGCCCCAACATGGCGTGTGCTGAGTTGAAAGTCGATCATGGTGATGGTGTCGGCGCCGGCGCTTCCGCCGAAAAGATAGTTTTCTGCACGGCAGTCGGTGTGGGTAAAGGTTTGGTGACCTTGCTGTACCCACCAATCGAGCATGTCGGGGTACTTCTCGCAAGCGATTTTTAATGTGTCGAGCATGTCGCCGCCAAGGCGCTCACCGAAGTGTTCAACAAAGGTCGGCCATTGTGCTTCTGCCATCATTTTTCCCGCTTTGTAGAGCGGGTTGTTCATGGGTGGTAACCATGTGAGTTCGTAAAGCTGTGGCGTTTCCCAAAACTCTGCATGAAGCACAGCAACGGTGTCGAGAATACGTTCAGCTTCATTCAGCGTGAGACCTTTCACCTGATCTGGGCAATACGCATCGGTGATGTCTTCAATCAAAATAATGAAAGGCAAACCATCAGGGCCAGCGTCGGCGTAGTACGACTGAGGTACACGTACGTCGAGATGTGCCGATATTTCGCGGTAGAAGTTGACTTCTCGCAAGTAGAAGCCCATCGCCTGCGCAAGAAATTGATTTTCAGGCGCTGGTGATTGGCACTTTGCAACCATGGTTGCTGGCCCAGCCCCATTGCCATCGGCGTAGGTGAGGTGCAATCGAGCGAGTTCGCCCAAAATGCCGACTCCAGTACCGAAACGGGTAATGGTGAAGCTCTCCACCTTCCCTACGTTCTTTGGCAAAACCTCATTGAGCCAGTCGATAGTAATGTCGGCAACTTGAGATGGAATAAATGACATGGCGAGTCCCCCGATCGCTGAGTGAAATGAATTAGGCGTTGTTCAATGCGTCGAGCAAGGTATTCCACGACAGCACTGCGCATTTAATGCGTACAGGAAATTTCACTACACCCTGCAATGCTTCAAGGTCTCCAAGAGATTGTGATTCGTCAATTGGCGAATCGTTCCCTTCCTCTTCAATTGACATCATGTGCTTAAAGCGGCGCACAAGGTTACGAATGTCGCCGATGGACTTGCCTTTGACCGCAGCACTCATCATGGACGCTGAGCTTTGGCTAATGGAGCAGCCTTGCCCACTGATTTTGATATCACGCACGATTCCGTCGGCTACGTCGATATAGACCTGAATTTCGTCGCCACACAAAGGGTTGTGTCCTTCTGCTTTAGAAGCAGGTGGGGCAAGCTCACCGCGGTTGCGAGGTGTCCGGTAGTGGTCGAGAATGATCTCGCGGTAGAGGTCTTCTAAGCCTGGCATCGGATCTCCAAGTAATTCGAGTGGTGAATATAAATTACAAACTAAACAAGTCGCCGGCGCCCTCTAACGCATTAACCAATGCGTCGACGTCGTCTAATGAATTGTAGAGGTAGAAGCTGGCCCGTGCCGTGGCGTTAGCGCCCAACAGGCGCATTAAGGGCTTGGCGCAGTGGTGGCCAGCGCGAACGCAGATATTGGACTGGTCGAGCACCTGGCTGAGGTCGTGAGGGTGAACATCTTTGAATTTGAAGCTCAGCGTGGCTCCACGCACCTCGGGGTCGGTGGGGCCATGGATGGTGATGTCGTTGCCGTAGCGCTCATGAAGAGCAGATAAGGCATAGGAGACGGTTTCTTTTTCGTGTTGGCGAATGTTGTCCATGCCAATTGCATTGAGATACGTCATGGCAGCGCCAAAACCAATGACATCGGTAATGGGGGGTGTGCCAGCCTCAAATTTGGCGGGGAGTTCAGCACAAGTAAAGCCGTCGAGGCGGACATCGGAGATCATGTTACCGCCACCTAAAAAGGGAGGCATGGCATTCAAGAGTTCTTCACGACCCCACAGCACTCCAATGCCTGAAGGGCCACACATTTTGTGTGAAGAAAATGCGAGGAAGTCTGCATCCCACTTAGTGACGTCGGTGACGTTGTGTGGAACATATTGGCAACCATCAACGATGGCAAGTGCGCCAGCGGCATGGGCTGCGGCACATAACTGTTTCACAGGAGTGAGGGTGCCAAGAACGTTGCTCATTGCAGTGAAAGAAAAAATCTTTGCGCCTGTGAGCAGCTCATCTAAGTTCGTAAGGTCGAGTTGACCATCGGCGGTGAGCGGCACCCAACGCAACTGAATACCGTGCGATTGAACGAGCATGTGCCATGGAACGATGTTGGCGTGATGTTCCATTTGGGTGAGCACTACTACGTCGCCGGCTTGCAGGTTTGCACCACCCCATGAATGTGCAACAAGGTTTAAAGCTTCGGTTGCGTTTTTCGTGAAGATAATTTCATTGGTGCGCGGCGCATTGATGAAAGTGCGGCACAGGCTGCGGGCATTCTCAAATGCATCGGTCGACTCGGCGGCAAGTTGGTATGCACTGCGGTTAATGGGCGCATAGGTCGTTTCCATGAATTGCGACATGGCATCGATGACTTGTTGTGGCTTTTGTGAGGTATTGGCAGAGTCGAGGTAGACCAACGGCTTGTCGTTGATGCGGCGCTGTAAAAGAGGGAAGTCCTTTTTTACAAGTGCGGCGTCGAAACTCATAAGAAATGTCTACTTCTCTGAACGGTAGGCCTCATAGCCAGACCGCTCAAGTTCTTCTGCGAGTTCCATGCCGCCTGATGCCACAATGCGCCCATCGATCATGATGTGAACGAAGTCGGGCTGAAGTTCATCGAGGAGGCGCTGGTAGTGAGTGATGAGCAAGATGCCGAGCTTGTCGCGATCGGCGCGCACTTCGCGAATGCCTTTTGCCACAATGCGCAATGCGTCGATGTCGAGGCCAGAGTCGGTTTCATCGAGAATGGCAATTTCGGGTTCAAGAATGGCCATCTGCATAATTTCATTACGCTTTTTCTCGCCACCTGAGAAACCTTCATTGAGGTAACGGTCAACGAATGATGAATCCATTCCCAGACGTTTCATCCAGTCCATGATGGACAGACGCAATTCAAGAACCGAGAGGTCGATGCCTTTGCGTGCAGAGAGTGCCTGGCGAAGAAACTGAATGACCGAAACGCCAGCGATTTCCTGTGGGTATTGGAAGGCAAGAAAGATGCCTGCTTTTGCGCGGACATCGGTTGCCCAATCGGTGATGTCTTCACCGCGGTAGAAGATATTGCCGCTGGTGACTTCGTATTCGGGTGACGCCAACAAGGTGCTTGCCAAGGTCGACTTGCCACAGCCGTTCGGACCCATGATTGCGTGCACTTCACCCTCGTTGATGGTGAGGGAGAAATTGCGCAAAATGGAGGGGGCGTTGTTCTGGCTTTCGTCGCCGTCGAGTCCAACAAGGGGTTGTACGCACAAGGAATTGATTCGAAAAAGCTCGCTCACGGCATCAGTCTAGAAGGGCTGGTTCGGTTTATTACTACGTAGATAGTGGTAATTCGTGAGCCGCCCGCCACATGGCCCGATAATGGGGGAATTCACTTGTGTCGGTGACGTACTGGGCGCGGCGTAGTTCTGCGTGGAACTCCGGAAGGTGCCGAAAAGGAACCCCGGCATCGACGTGGTGGGCAAGGTGAAAGCCAATGTTGAACGGGACCAGAAAAAACCGAGCGAGCACATGTTGGTGAACGCTGTGTGTGGTGCGGCGCTTGTCGGTATCGGCGGTCATTCCTCCGTGTTCAGCTATTGAGCGCAGGCGATTGATGACACGCCACACGGTGAGATAGGGAAGTAGCCACATCAAGGGATACAGCAGCGGGACGCCTAATGCAGTGCATATGGCAAAGAGCATCAATTGCACAGCAAATATTTTTACTTGTGTGCGCCGAATGCGCGCCTCAGGCGAGCGCAGCCCGCGCAATTGTTGACGTAAGAGTTTGACGCCGGTGCGCCCAAGTGCATCGCGTGTGAGCTTGCGACGAAAACTGGCAGTGGAAATGGGGTAGTTGGCGTACAAGGCGAGGTCGGGTTCCTCGGGCCCGAACTCTGCTCGGTGGTGCGCCATATGCACTCTGCGATACGCCGCAGTGCTCGTGAAGCCAACAAATCCTAAAAACCATGTCCCGACAAAGTCGTTCATGGCTCTGTGTGAAAAGAGCAAACGATGCGCCGATTCATGCATGAGCGATGCAAATTGAGCATGTGCACGCCCCATGAGCAAAAAAGCAAGAACCCATGTGGCTGGATGATGAAAATGAACCGCTGAGGCCAATATGGCAATGGTTTGTATGTAGACAGAAAAAACACTCAGTGCATTGCGGAGGTTAGGAATTTTTCTGAGCGACGCACGAAACGCCGGTGTGGGTCTTGCGTCATATTGAATGAATTCTGTTGCGGCAGTTTGGGGCAAAACAGTGGCAGATGGTGCGAGTCCGCCGGTGCGGTAAAAAGAAGCAGCGTCATTGCTCACCTTCTCAGTATGACATCTCATTTGAAGAACTTTGATGGGCAGTAGGCTTTCCACGTGACCAAGCGAGACAAACCTCATGTGCTCGTGGTGAACCAGCACGGCGATAATCGCGGAGATGAAGCAGCTCTTCTCGCGATGTGCTCCGGCATTGAAGCCGAGCTTGGGCCGACGCAGTTCACGGTCATTCATCAGTTCAATAACGCTGCAGCAGGGCCAATGTTGCGGCCCGATGCACGGTGGATCACACTCAAACTTCCCGTTGGCGAAGCCATTCGTTTCGTGGTGTATCTCGCCCTGCGCATTTTTCGTCTGAGACCACAATTCCTCTTAGGTTCTCTCGGCCAAAAAACGATTCATGCATATGAAACCGCTGATGTTGTGGTGTCTGCCCCAGGTGGGCCATATTTCGGCGACCTCTACATTGGCCACGAAGCTGTGCATTGGCTCTACGTCTGGATTGCCAAACTACATCGTGTGCCCGCAATGTTGTACGCCACTTCCGCTGGTCCTTTCCATAAAAAATGGGCAAACCCATTTCGTCGTTACACGTATCGCTGCTTTTCACGTCTCTATGTTCGTGAAGAAATTTCTGCGGGGCACATACGAGGGCTCTTTGCTGGTCGCCGCCATGGGGTCAACATCGAAGTGTCAATTGATTCGGCATTGCAGGTCGCAATTGCCCCACAAGAACGTCAGCATGCTGACGCGCAGTTGATTGTGGTGTCTGCAATTAATTGGCCGTATCCAAATGACCCCTCGCCACAACTACGCCAAAAAGAGTACGACACGGCGGTCATTGAAGCAGTCAAGATATTTGCTGAGAGTCGACCCACGCATGTTGTATTCGTACCTCAGTTGTACGGATCCATGCATCGCGATACGCCCTACTTGGAAGCTCTTGCACGCCTATTGCCCGCCAATATTTCATGTGAAGTATTGAGCGACACTAAGTCGAGCAATGAACAGCGCGCCTTATTTGCGGCAGCCGATTGGGTCATTGCTGGTCGCTACCACCCTGCAGTTTTTGCAGTGTCAGCAGCGGTGCCGGTGCTGTGTATTGCCTATGAACACAAGGCCACTGGAGTATTGCAAGCGGCGGGTGTTCCCGATGCTGTGATGTCTATAGATGAAGCGACTGTAGAAGTGGTTCAGGCAAAGGCCCGCGAGTTACTTGCGGCGCGAGCCGATCTGTCTGCTCGTTTACAGGTGGCACAAGTTGCCTTGCGAGAAGTTTCTTCACGTACTTCTGGCGCTGTTGCTGAACTAGCTCGTAGGAGCATGAAATAGAGATGTCAAAAGCTAAAGCAATGTCGGTGTTGATGTGTGGCACGTTTGACCCAAACTTTGGGCGGAACCGCCAACTTCTGCGTCTCATGAAATCTCGCAATATCAATGTGACAGTGAAGAACTTCTCTTTGTGGTCATCAAATAAAGTTGCAGATGTTCGTCAAGGAAAAATTCAACGTGCTCTGCGTGCTGTGGCCGTATACGGACAATTGGCTGTTGTTCTCCTGAGCCAAACACTGAACCCACGTCGTCGGCCATCGGTGGTGCTCGTACCGCACCCATGCCAATTTGACGCTGTGGTGGTAGGTGCACTGTGTCGCATTGTGCGTGTACCAATGGTGATTGACTACTTTGTTTCACTGCACGAGACCGTTGTAGACGACAGAAACATAGTTTCATCAACGTCGCTTACGGCAAAGGTGCTGCGTAGCGTCGACGCATTGTCGGTGAAGCTAGCAACTCTCATACTCGCTGACACTCCAGAAGACATTGAAGCATTTGCTAAAGAAACTTCTACTACGCCAAACAAATGGCGAACAGTGTGGGTCGGAGCAGATAGCAATATTTATGCGCCAGTGGTAGTTGCGCCAACGCCAGAAAAAGTTGTTTTGTTTTACGGAACATACATTCCGTTACAAGGAATTGATTTCATTGTGCGCGCATCGCTTTTGCTCCCAAAGGAGTATCGCGTCGTTCTCATCG
>JAPKZV010000131.1 GCA_026393585.1 Actinomycetota bacterium | reverse complement strand
GGTTACGCCGCAGGGCCGCCTGTGTTTAACCCAGTAGGAAAGACACTGTCGTACGTGGTTGCGGCACCTCATATCAATGCTGAAGGGGGCCTCATCGTGGGTACATACGACCTCATGATGCGCTCAGATCTTGCAGCGTGTTTGTATGGCGGGAACGTAAGTGACATTGTTGCAAGCGTTGCGGTTGTTTACGACAATGCCACCTCAACAACCACTGAAGTCAAAACAGACGTCACTAATGACGGTACCTGGTTCAGGGTCAGTGCTTCTGGGTTTCACTATTCGATGCCAACGATCAAAACGACCTTGGCGTCGAAATCTGGAGCTCTCCCATCGGTGAACTCGGCGCCAAGCGTCATCAAGAAGTCGGTCTCGGCTCGAGCTTTGGCCACTCGTGCTCAACTCGTGGTATCGCGTGGAGATGTTCTGTCGCTGCGAGTATCCAAAGCGTGGACTAAGAAATGCACAGTTGTTCGGCAAACGTTGCGCATTACGAAAACAGGTACTTGTCGAGTAACAGTTCGAGTGGAGTCACGAAAGCAAAAGCCTCGATTTCGTACGATGACGCTTCAGGTTATGAAATAAGACTTTTCTTATTTGAGAACTTGGGAAACCCGACGCACCACTTTTGATTTACCCACCGCGCAGGTGATGGTCAAGGAGGCAGTTTTGCCCGCGGCCAACTTCAGCTTTGACCGCAGTGTTGATGTGGTAAGTGAAGTGGTGATGACACCTTTAGAGCTACTCTTCACTGACTTCACCAAAGTGACATTGCTTGCGCCCGATTTGCCCGCAATGGAGCATGTTGCTTTGCGTGCATTGGAAACCGTGTAAGACAACTTCTTATTAGTTGCTGAGGCCTTTGATTTGAATCGCAAAGATACGGTTGACTTTGGCTTTGCAATTTTGTCTGCAAGCTTCAGCACGGGCAACTTGTAGCGCCCAGCCGATGAGGCCGCCAATGCAGTGCCGTCTGCTTCGAAAGGCATGTCGATGAGTAGTGCTGGCAAGATGCGCACATCGGTTTGAATGCCTGAGCCTGTTGCGCCCTCAAAGCTATTTGTTCCTCCGGTGACGGTAATTTCTGAAGTCACGGTGTAGCTGACGCAGATGACCTTGGTGTAACCCTCTTTGCAGTTCCAAGCAACACTTGCCTGAGTCTTTGGTAAGTCACCGAAGTTTTGAGCAATGGTGCCCGAGAGTTCGCCAGTGCTGCCAAAAGTTAACTTCCAGGTGCAAGTGCGTGTTCCGCTAAAACCAAGTGTCCAAGGCCATGCTTTAGTGGCGGGGAGAACCATGGAGTTGCCCTCAGGGTTGCTCGTGGGAATCGTCATTGTGTATACGAAGGTGGTGTCCATTTTGAATTCGGTGGTGCATGTGGTTGCAAAAGATCCTGCACCAAACTTTGTAGAACTCACAGGAAATGTTGCAGCGGTGTTGCTTTCCTTCGCCGTGAATGGGAAATTGCAACTCTGCTTAGGCGGATTCACGGGTGCCCAGGTTGTGCGCGGATTCGAATTTCTCCAGTCAGATACTTGACGAGATATTTCATCCATGCGATTTTCAAAATAGGAACGGTTGAAGTCTGTCGAGGTACCCGCTGGGATAGATGTGCATTTGAAAGTTGCGCCATTGAGCGTGACAGCTTCGTCGTAACCCTCGTCTTTTCGGGTGAGTACAGCATCACAAAGATTGATGAATGCTTCGTCGACGGTGGTTGAGGTTGCGCCGCTTACTGTGGTCGCACAACCTGCAACTACTGGAGTTGCAATCGTTGTTGTGGTGGTGGAATCGGTTGAGCTCGGTGGAGCCGAAGCGTTAGTGCTGAGTGATGAAACCGTCATCACTCCCGCGATCGCTAATAGGGCAGTAGTGAACTTCTTGGACGACATGATGTACTCCTTCAGCGAGTTTTACTTTTGGTAACCAGTGGTAACCCTAGTGGTAATTGCGTGAGGGTCCAAGGATCCGTTACTCGTCAATAATGTCGGGGAGGTTTTCACTCGGTGCATTAATGGGAAGTGACTGAGCGACTAGTTGAATGGCTTCGGCCAGTTTCTGCTCTTTGAAAAGCTGTGTGGTGGTGTCGAGAACTCTTTGAGGCAACGTCACGTCGCTTTGCCAGCGCAATTCATAACGGTGTTGAAGAACGTCAACACAAAATACAAGTGATGCTCCGGGGTTTTTGCGTGCGATATGTGTTGCACGTGCGGCGTGGTATTTGCCTAGTCGAGCTACCACCACCATGATTTGGTGGCCAGTTGCTGCTTCGGCTTCTTTGATGGCTGCTGCTACTTGAGGCTTTTGTTGGAGCCACCAGCTTGCTGCCTCTTTTCGTTTATGCAACATTTTCACCACCTCTACTTGCGTACTTCACCACGAACCCGATGCTCCGCCACCTGAGAAGCCACCGCCTCCGCCACCAGAGAAGCCTCCGCGTCCGCCGCCTGAGCTCGACCGCATAGCGGTGACAGCAACGAAGAGAATGTTGCTCGCCACGTTTCCAAAACCGCGTTGACGGCCACGAATAACGAACATGACCATGGCAAACAAGAAGAAAACAATGGAAATGATTCCGAAGAGGAGATTTCCACCAGTACTAGCGGTGTTGCCTGTTGCTGTGGCATCAATTGTCACCGTTTCTCCTGGGGCTGCAGAAAGTTCACTAACAATTGCTGAGGCTCCATCAATCACTGCTGCATCGGGGTTCCCGGCTTTGAGTTGAAGTGCAATGATTCCGTCGATGATGCGACCCGCTTCAACGTCGGTGAGTTCACCTTCAATACCGCTGCCAGTTTCAATACGAAGAGCGCGGTCGTCGAATGCGATAACAAGAAGAACGCCGTCGTCTCGAGTCTTGTCTCCGAGGCCCCACTTTCGCGCTACATCAATGCTGAAGTCTTCAATGGACTGATTCCCTGTAGATGAAACAGTGAGAATAGCCACTTGAGGTCCAGTTGATTTGCGAAAACCATCGAGCGACTGGTTCAGTGCAGATTCAACATTTGCGGAAAGAATATTTGCGCCATCAACGACAGGTGCAGAGAACTTGGGAAAGTCGTTTGCAGCGCCAACTAGTTGCCCAGTTGCACACAATGCAAAAGCAGTTGTGCCTAGCGCTGCGGCTAGGAAACGCAATCTCATGAGCCTGATGGTGTGAGGTCTACCTTGGGGGCATCTTGGCTAGCAGGGTCTGCTACGTACAGTGCACGTTTTTCGAAACCGAAGATCCCAGAGATGAGCGAACGTGGGAAGGTGCGAACAGCCCTGTTGAAGTCGGTGGTGAATTCGTTGTATTCGCGTCGCGATTGCGCCACTCTGTTCTCGGTGCCTTCAAGTTGAACTTGTAGGTCACGCACGTTTTGCGTGCTGGTGAGTGTGGGGTAGTTCTCAACTACAACGAGTAGACGGCTAAGAGCAGACTCAACTTGCGATGCAGCTGCAATTTTGTCGTTGCTTGAGGTTGCCCCAGCGTATTTAGAACGGGCCTCTGCGAGGGCGGTGAAAATGGTGCGCTCTTGGGTCATTGCGCCTTCTACAGCTGAAACCAGGTTGGGGATGAGGTCGAAGCGACGTTGTAATTGCACCTCAAGGTCGGCGCTGGCCTGGTCGACGCGTGTTTCTTTGTTGACAAGTCCGTTATATGAAGTAATGATTGCCAAAAAAATGACGACGACGGCTGCGATGCCGCCGAAGAGTTGCTTGCGCTTTTTGGACATATTGAGAGAAGTCAAAGCCATAAGTGCACAGTACTGCACAAAAGTTCAACGCAGGTAGCGCTGAACTAAATCAGAGTAATTACTCAGCGACTTGGCGATCGAGTACTGCGTATACGCGCTTAGCGAAATACCAGCGTCCGTCTTTGCGTACGTAGTCGTCTTCGTAGCGGCCAGTAATTGTTTGCTTGCCGCCAGCTTTCATGTGTAAGAACTCTTGCTGGTACCAAGTTCCGTGCGCGGTGTCGCCTGTGACGACGATGGGGCCAGCCGAAGCGAAAAAGCCAACAAAGGAGAAGGCAGACATAGCTTGTTGCCACATGGGGTAAAACTTTGCTTTCCCCGCAACTTCACCCACGCCAGGTAGCGACCAAATTCCGTCTTCCATCCAGTTGCTCGCCCAAGCTTCGCCGTCGAGGCGCATCACTGCATCGTTGTAGGAGTCAACTAATTCACGAATGGCGAGACGGTCTTCTACTGGTCCACTGCTGATCATAAATACCTCCAAAACGAATGTTGCGCCTAGCGTAGTTTGTAGTTGCGTGGGGTAGCGAGGCCAGGAATCCTGTAAATTGGCATAATGCGTTTGCGAACTGTTTCCTGCACAGTTGCCCTGATTGCGTTCTGCGCTTCTATAACAGCGTGTGAGAACGCACCCGCTAAGCCTCCGCGAACTACTGGTGTTCAGCCCGTTACTCAATCGGGCGCAACGCGCATCGTTCAGGGTAAAACTGCAGGGCCCGGTGCCGATCTGTCGAACATGGACCTGTCGCGCGAAAATCTCTCTGATCTCGACCTCACGGGAGCAAATTTCTCTGGGTCAACCTTCAATAAGGCATACCTCAGTAGGGCAATTCTCGTCAACGCCAATTTCACTGGGGCCGATGTTGGTGGAAGCAATATGTATCGCGCCAACCTAACTGGTGCGAATCTCACCAACGCATCGTTCTTGGGTGTAAATGGTGAAGAAGCCATTTTCACCGGTGCAACAATCGTAGGTACAAGTTTCTCTTATGCGCATTTATTGCGCGCAGTTTTTGATGAAGGAGCGTTAGACAAGGCCGACTTCAGCGGGGCAACGATGCCTGACGGAAGCGCTTGGAAGCCCTAAGCGAGTATTGAGGAGCACTTGGAGCAGGTAACGCGTTCGTTATCTTCTACGCATTCGTCACATGCAAGCGTCAGTTTTCGACATTCAATATTGGTGCAGTTGTAATACCTGCTAGCCGGTGACTCGCATAATTGACACACGCCAATCGTTTTGGCGTCGTCACTGAATTCCATGTTCATTCGTTTATCGAATATGTAGAGAGAGCCTTCCCATAGTCCGGCATCTTTGAACTTTTCTCCGTAGCGGACAATGCCACCAGCGATTTGATAGACCTCTTTGAAGCCGCGATTCTTCATGACCATCGATAACACCTCGCAACGAATGCCACCGGTGCAGTAGGTGATGATGGGTTTGTCCTTCAGGTGGTCGTATTTGCCTGTTTCGAGTTCTGCTACAAAACCAGGTGTTGTTTCCACATCAGGAACAACAGCATTTTTAAACTTCCCAATGGCTGCCTCGTATGTGTTGCGACCATCGAAGAAGACCACTTCTCCACCGCGTTCTTGTAGGAGTTCATGAACTTGAGTGGGCGAAAGGTGCTTGCCGCCCCCAATGATTCCGTTTTCGTCTACTCGAATTTCATCAGAAACGCCGAAGGTGACGATTTCGTCGCGCACGCGAATGACAAGCCGAGGAAAATCTGCAATGTCACCATCGGACCATTTGAAATCGATGTTCTTAAATGCTCCGTATTCGCGTGTGGTGCGCACATACTTTTTTACTGCAGCAAGTGGCCCACCAACGGTGCCGTTGATGCCATGGCGAGAAATGATGATGCGCCCTTTGAGCCCAAGGCTTTCGCACACCGACCTCTGCCACAGGCGAATAGCTTCGGGGTCGTCGATCGGAGCAAAAGTATAGAAAAGGATGATTTTGGTGGTATCGATAGAGAAAATGTATCGGGATTAAGGGCGAGGAACGGCGAGTAAGAGGTTTCCGCTCCGTACTGAGGTATTTTGTCCATCTGTTGTCTTTACCTTTGATTTGGGGAAACTGTGAAATCTCAGCCGAATAGTCGCATCGTCAGTCGCATTCTTCTCGTGGGCGTTGCTGTCTTTGGCATCGTTTCATGCGGTAGTAGCGAGACGAGTTCGTATGACACTGTTCTGCCAGAAGGTGGGTCAGTGAAGCCGCGTACCTTTTGTGAAGTAGCCGATGAATCGTCGAAGGTGGAGCTAGGTACTGGCGATGGCAAGAGCGATGCCATCAAGTTGTATTACGCCAACCAGGTGGTTGCAGCAACAAGTTTGGCCACGTATGCACCAAGTGAAATCAAAGACGTGGCTGAAAAATTGCGTATTTCAACTGTCGAGTTGTTCAAAATCGTAGAGAAGTTCAATTTCGACCTAGCAAAATTAGAAGCCGATGCTGTCGCGGTCAAACAAATTGGGGAGCTTGACGCAAAGTATGAGCTTGAAGCTTCCGATGCAGCAATGAAGAAGTATCTCTTGGAAAAGTGCGGAATCACAGGATCCCAACAAGGTGTTCCTACGACTATTGCGTAAGTTTCTCTGCCTTCTAGTTGTGGAACGGTGAGCATTAGGGTCACTCGGAAGTGCTCTTAAAGGAGAACATCATGGGTCAACTCGATGGAAAAGTTGCAATTGTTACCGGCGCAGGGCGTGGCATTGGTAAGGGAATCGCCAAAGTTTTTGCCCGCGAAGGAGCAAAAGTTGTTGTGGCGAGTAGAACTCCAGCAACTGTTGCCAGTGTTGTCGCTGAAATTGAAGCAGAAGGATTCATTGCCTTTGGCGTAGTTGTAGACGTGAGCAATAAAGAGCAAATTTTCAACATGGTTGCAGAGACCGTGAAGAAGTTTGGCACGGTCGATATTTTGGTGAATAACGCTCAGGGCTTCGGAACAGCCGAAAAACCTCGCGCATCTACCATTCCGACGCCAATGGAAGATACCGACGATGCAGAGTGGGAGTACACATTCCGTACAGGAGCAACGGCAACGCTGTGGGCAATGCAAGCAGTTTTCCCACATATGAAAAAAGCCGGATACGGACGCATAGTGAACTTCGCTTCAGGTTCTGGCATGGAGGGTTTTCCCGGTAACACTCCCTACAACGCAACGAAAGAAGCTATTCGCGCTCTCACGCGTACTGCTGCACGGGAGTGGGGCAAGCTGGGAATCACAGTGAACACGGTGAACCCATCGTTGAAAACAGATGCATGGAATAACTGGGAAGCCAACAACCAAGAGTTTGTTCAAGGATTGAAAGACAAAATGCCGTTGGGTTTTGTTGGTGAACCTGAAGAGCACGGCGCTCCGTGGGTAGTGTGGTTGGCAAGTAAAGGTGGGGAATACGTCACCGGTATGACCATCTTCCTCAACGGCGGACGGTTCATGAACTAAAAGCCACTATGTGGTGGGCGGCGCAACAGTTGTAGTTGTTGATGTTGTCGTCGTTGAAGTAGTTGATGTTGTCGTCGTGGATGTCGTGGACGTAGTTGTCGTTGTTGGCGCAATAGTTGTCGTGGTCGTGGTCGTGGTTGTGGTCGGTGTTGGGCTGAGGAAAGGCCCGCCCC
>JAPKZV010000126.1 GCA_026393585.1 Actinomycetota bacterium | reverse complement strand
CATGCTTCTCTGCAGCATCACGCAGTAGTCAAGTGAAAGTCATTGTGCTGCAGGCCGATGGTCCTCACTTCTCATCGGGTCACGACATGCGCGACGACGAGAGTCATCGCGAGTTCGACCTTGTATTCCCTGTCGGTGGTTTTGGCCGTGAAGGCCAAGAAGGACAAATGGCATGGGAAGAAGAGGTGTATTTCAACATGTGCTGGCGTTGGCGCAACTTGCCAAAACCAGTCATTGCTGCAGCACAAGGGAAAACCATTGCAGGCGGACTCATGTTGCTATGGGTCGCCGACATCATCATTGCCGCTGACGATGCAATGTTTACCGACCCCGTTGTCGGGATGGGCGTGAACGGCGTGGAATATTTCGCACACCCATGGGAACTTGGCCCACGTAAAGCAAAAGAAATGCTGTTCACTGGCGGCTGGTTTACAGCGCAAGAAGCAGCTGCAACAGGCATGGTCAACAGAGTGGTTCCTGCAGCTTCATTGCGTGAAGAAACCATGAAGATGGCAGCGATTGTTGCGCAGCGCCCATCGTTTGCCTTGAAGCTCGCAAAAGAAAGCGTCAACCAAACCCTTGAAGCACAAGGACAATGGAACTCGTTACGCACCGCTTTTGTACATCAGCATCTTGCCCACGCAAATAACCGCATCAAATTCGGTATACCGGTCGACCCGGGCTCCAGTCGTAAGTCGTAAGTGGCATTCGCATAGCATTTTGCTGTGACGAAAAATACCGAAACAGTGGTGCGCAAATTAGGGCGTCCGCGTGCCGTCGACTCGGTCGATACGCGAGTGCGTTTACTTGCTGCTGCTCGCAGTTGCTTTGGAGAAAATGGTTACGAAAAAACAACCAATGCTCAAATTGCAGAAGTCGCTGGCATTACTACCGGTGCGATCTACCATTACTTTCCTTCGAAGGTAGAGCTCTATGCAGCAGTGTTCGAAGGCGTGCAAGATTTCATTTATTCAGAATTTGAATATGCCATCAACGAACACGACACGCTGGTAGAACGATTCAACAGCATTCTCGACATTTCAGTACGTATTAACCGCGACGACCCCAGCATCGCCGGCTTCGTGGTTGACGTGGCTTCTGAAGTGCAAAGAAACCCAGAACTACGTGAGGTGACGGCTTTGTTGCGACATCGCACTAGTGGCTTTCTCGAGAAGTTGTGTGACGATGCGGAAAAGAACAACGAGATCCGCCCAGGGGTCTCGCGCGAGGCGCTTCAAGACCTGCTCAATGCGCTGTTGTCGGGCCTTTTGAGGTTCTCGACCCTCATTAACGACTCAGCCCGACACGGGGCGGCCGTGGAGGTCCTCAAACTCATGCTCGGCAACGCCGTGTTCGCCTCGGGGCCTTATGTAGTGCGTCCGCGCCGTGGGCCAAATGAATCGCAGCTGGCAGTCTGAATCGCATGAGGGGCTCGAAAGGTGCGAAGATAAAAGCATGACAAAGCAGATCCCCGTGGCCGAAGAACTTTTCACCTGGCCTTCTGACTCACCCCAACTCATTGGTACTCATTACCCCGACAGTGGCGTGACCACTTTCCCGCAGTCCACCGCCTGCCCAAAAACCGCCGCGCAAAATGGCGAGCGCGTGCTGCTTCCTCGCGTGGGCAAATTGTGGAGCTGGACCATTCAAGGTTTCCTTCCGAAGTCACCTCCTTATGCGGGCAAAGAAACTCCAAAGACCTTCAAGCCGTACGGCGTTGGTTACGTTCAACTTGCCGACGAAGTCATTGTGGAGTCACGTCTCACTACTGCAGAAGCAAGTGAACTTAAAATTGGTATGGACATGGAATTGGTCATCATTCCTTTCTCTACCGACGACGATGGCAATGAACTCGTTACCTACGCATTCGCACCAGTAAAGAAATAACAAGAAAGTTTTATTGAAAGGCAAAACCATGGCAGAAGATGTAGCAATTATCGGAATTGGAATGCACCCCTTTGGGCGCCACGACAACACCGGCATGGAGCAGGGCGCATACGCGGCTCGCGCAGCATTGAAAGATGCGGGTTGCGACTGGAGCGATGTGAACTACGCCTTTGGTGGTTCTTCTGCTGCAGGTAACGCCGACACCATGGTGTCGGCTCTTGGCCTCACTGGCTTGCCATTCATCAACGTAGCTAACGGTTGTGCAACCGGTGGTAGTGCGCTCATCAGCGCATACAACGCCATCAACGCAGGTGCTGCCGACGTTTGTATGGCAATTGGTTTCGACAAGCACCCGAAGGGTGCCTTCGACCCAGACCCAGCCGACTTTGGTTTGGGCAAGTGGTACGGCGATACCGGCCTCATGCTCACCACACAGTTTTTCGGCATGAAGATTCAGCGCTACATGGACCAATACGGCATCTCGGCTTCAACGCTGGCAAAAGTTGCAGTAAAGAACTTCCATAATGGTTCGTTGAACGAAAACGCATGGCGTCGTAAGCCAATGACCGAAGACGAAGTACTCAACGCACTCATGTTGTCGAACCCACTCACTCAGTACATGTTCTGCTCTCCTGGCGAAGGTGGCGTTGCACTCATCCTTGCTCGCGGCGACATTGCCAAGAAGTTCCAAAAGAAGCCTGTGTACTTGCGTTCAGCAGTGTTGCGTAGCCGCCCATTTGGCAGCTTCGAAGTGTTCAACTCATGGTTGTCTCCAGATCGTGGCAACAGCCCATCAGTTGGTGCAGCTGCAGCAGCATTCAAAATGGCTGGCATGTCGCCAAGTGAAATGGACATTGCTCAGGTTCAAGACACAGAGAGCGGTGCAGAAATTATGCACATGGCCGAATGTGGTTTCTGTGAAGACGGCGAGCAAGAAGATCTCATCCAGAGTGGTGCAACCAATCTCGATGGTCGCTTGCCCATCAACACCGACGGTGGCTGCCTCGCCAACGGCGAGCCTGTTGGTGCTTCTGGCTTGCGTCAGGTGTACGAAAGTGCTTTGCAGTTGCGCGGCGATGCTGGTGCACACCAGGTACCAAAGCCCATTAAGACTGCTTTCACACACGTGTACGGTGCCCCTGGCATCAGTGCATGCACCGTGTTGTCGCGATAGTCAATTAATGAACTAAAGCTCGCGAGCGTTGCGCTCTGCGAGCAGTATCGGTTGCAAGTACAGCAAGTGCAACCCAAATCAAGCTGAACCCAGATATGCGCGTTGCGTCGAGTTCTTCGTGATACGCCAACCATCCAAGCAAAAAGTTGATGGTGGGAACAGAGTATTGCAACGGGCCCAAAACGGTGAGCGGTACGTGTTGTGCCGCGTAGCCAAAGATCCACAGCGGAATAACGGTAATGACTCCGGTGCCAGCAATGAGCACCCATTGCCAAGTTGAAGCATTCTGCATTGCGCTGTCGCTGCTGCCACCTTGAGTGACCATGAGAACGATTGCAGGCAAAAAGAGAAATATCATCTCACCAGACAAGCTCTCAATTGACTTGAGTGGTATTTGTTTTTTGAGCAACCCGTATAGCGACCATGAACCGGCAATAAGCAATGCAATGTATGGCACGCGCCCGTAACCAACAGTGAGTATTGCGATGGCGGCAACAGCTAGCGAGATGGTTATTTTTTGAGCGGTGTTGAGCTTCTCTTTCAAGACCGCCACACCAAGCCACATGGTGCACAGTGGCGCCATGAAGTAGCCAAGTGCAGTTTCAATGACGTGGTCGTGAGCAACGGCCCACACGTACGAGCTCCAGTTCACCGTGACCAAAATGCTCGCGGCGAAAAGACGCCAACCCATTTCCTTCGAACGCATGGCGCTGATAATGATGCGTAGGCGTTTGTGCCAAATAACGAGCGGGGCGAGCATGCAGAAGCTGGCAAAAATTCGCCAACCGATGAGCTCAAAGGGTGGGAACCCGTGAAGGTTCTTCCAATAGATCGTGAGGAGCCCCCAAATGACATATGCGCTGACTCCGGCGATGAGGCCAGAGCGCATACGTGGATCGGGAGAACTCAGAGTGTCGACTTCCAGCTGTTGAAGTAGGTGATTTCTTCAGCAGGGCGACGCTTGCCCACCTTGAAATCTTCACCGGTGTAATACGCAACAGGAATGAGCGCAAGCTGCGTAACAGTGTCGGGCAAGCCGAGTAACTGTGCTGCTTCTTGTTCGTACTTCAAGTGCAAGGTGGTGTACGCAGTGCCAAGGCCACGCGAGCGAGCTGCAAGCATGAAGCTCCACACGGCGGGAAGCAGTGAGCCGTAGTAACCCGTTTGTGCCTGAACGTCGGCGTTGGTTGGCAGGCGGTCGAGACCAATAGGAATGAGGAGCGCAGGAACCTTCTCTAAAATGGTTGCGAGGTAGTCGGCAGATTCCATAATGCCGTCGGCATCGGTACGGCCTTTTTTCTCTACTTGGTTGCGCTGCATCTCGATGTAGGGGAGGTACGCCTTGCGATAAATATCGGCAAGACCCATCTTCAGATCGGGGTCATCAACCACCATCCAGCGCCACTTTTGCAAGTTTGAGCCAGCAGGAGCTTGCGCGGCGAGACGCACGCAGTCGATGAGCAACTCCCGCGGAACGGGCCGGGTGAGGTCGAGGCGCTTGCGCACGGCTCGGGTGGTGGAAAGGAGGTGGTCTGTCTGGTCCAAATTGAAGGTAAATCCCATAGGATTTAGACTAGTGGTCATCGCCCATGGGGTTGATGCCAGAACGATTCTCGAGTGAAGGACCCCACATGACCGATGCCAAGAAAATCTCACCGCGCCAAGAATGGAGCGAGGCCTTTGAGGCATCGAAATTGCGTGAGGGCGAATACACCACGATGTCGGGTATTCCCATTAAGCCTGTGTATGGGCCAGAAGATGCCGAACACCCTGGCGTGTACCCATACACCCGTGGGCCGTACGCGTCGATGTATCGCTCGAAGTTGTGGACCATGCGTATGTTCGCTGGTTTCGGTACTGCCGAAGACACCAACTGGCGCTTTAAGGAAATCATCAAGTCGGGTGGCGACGGACTCTCCACCGCATTCGACATGCCCACATTGTTGGGCCTCGACTCCGACGACGAAATGTCGGAAGGCGAAGTGGGTCGTTGTGGCGTAGCTATCGACACCTTGGCCGACATGGAAGACCTCTACTCGGGCATCGATCTTTCGCAGATCACCACCTCAATGACCATCAACTCGCCAGCTGCAGTTATTTTCGCCATGTTCATAGCGCAGGCTGAAAAAGCTGGTGTCAACCGTGCCCGCGTTGGCGGCACCTTGCAGAACGACATTTTGAAGGAATACCAAGCACAAAAAGAATTTGTGTTCCCTCCACGTCAGAGCATGCGTTTGGTGCGCGACACCATTGCCTTCACCGCCAATGAAATGCCAAAGTGGCACTCCATTTCTATTTCGGGTTACCACATTCGCGAAGCGGGCTCTACTGCCGCTGAGGAATTGGCATTCACTATTGCCAACGGTTTTGCTTACGTAGAACTCGCCTTGCAAGCTGGCTTGCCCATCGATTCATTCGCACCGCGTTTGTCGTTCTTCTTCAACGCACACATCGACTTCTTCGAAGAAATTGCGAAGTATCGCGCTGCTCGTCGCATTTGGGCACGTTGGTTGAAAGAGCGTTATGGCGCCAAGCTCGATCGCTCCATGCAATTGCGTTTCCATACGCAAACAGCAGGTGTGTCGCTTACAGCTCAGCAGCCAGAGGTCAACATCGTACGTACAGCAATTGAAGCTCTTGCCGGAGTTTTGGGTGGCACGCAGAGCTTGCACACCAACTCAATGGACGAAGCACTTGCATTGCCCACCGAAAAGACCGCTCGCATTGCATTGCGTACACAGCAAGTCATTGCTTACGAAACCAACGTCACTCACGTGGCCGACCCACTTGGTGGATCATGGTTCGTTGAAGAACTTACCGATGAAATGGAACGTCAGGCAGAAGAGATTTTTGCTTACCTCGACAAACTTGGCGAGGGTTCCATCTTGGAAGGTTGCATCCGCGGAATCGAAGAAAACTGGTTCCAGGGTCGCATTGCCGACTCGGCTTACGAACTTGAGCGTTCCTTCAACCAAGGTCGTCGCACCATTGTTGGCGTGAGCAAGTTCAAAGAGGGCAACGAAGACGACAACCTCGACATTTTGCAAATCACCAATGAAGACGAAGCGCGTCAATTGAAGCGCCTCGATGTGGTGAAGCACGATCGCAATCAGGCTGCTGTCGACGCTGTTTTGGCAAAGTTGGCAACAGAAGCAGCCGATCCGTCAATCAACCTCATGCCCACACTCATCGAAGCCTCAAAGGCATATGCAACTTTGGGCGAAATGATGAACACCATGGCGAACGTGTTCGGACGCCATGTTGAAGTGCCTACTATCTAAGAAGGTAACGACGACGCCGCACAGGCGTTGAAAGAGCCGCAGTATCGATTGGGGGAATCGTGCTTCATTTAGAGGAAATGCCACAGAGGGTCAAAGCCTTTTTTGAAAAGGTAGAGCCAACGTGGAAAAACGTCTCGGTTGAAAAGTATGAGGTCATGACAGGTGGCTATAGCCGCTTGTTGGCCCGGGCCGATGTTGCGCACGACGGCATCGTTTCTACTTTTGTTTTACGTGGCGACCCACCAGCCGATAAGAGTTTGTTGTATACCAGCCGTGTTCAAGAATATGAACTTTTGCGTATCGTTGGCGATACTGGGGTGCGCACTCCTCATGCCTTGTATTTCGATGCAACTGGTGAAGATCTTGGAACAATGGCCATTGTGATGGAGTTTTCGCAGTCCACTTCATTTTTGCCATACGTTGCTGCGGGGAACTCCATTGAAGGTTTGAATATTCGCTTGGCAGAAGCCATTGCTTCATATCAGAGCATCCCTATTGAATCGCTGCCCGCAAGTATGGAGCGCCCAACGAGTTGGGATGCGTACATGACCAAACGCATTAACTCCTGGCGCGAGGCGAGCAACAACCATGTGGAGTCACTTCCAGTATTTCATTACGTAGCCGAGTGGCTCGATGCGCATCGCCCGCCACCAGCGCCGCTTGTGCTGATGCACGGCGACTTTCAATGCGCCAACGTGATGGTCACAGCCGATGGGCACATAGAGGTCATCGACTGGGAACTTGCCGGAATTGGTGACCCACGTGAAGACATTGGCTATTTCAAAGCAGTGTCGCAAGCTTCACCACCAGACCTATTAGGCGACGATGGCATTGAAGGTTTTTGTGCTCGTTACCGCGAACTCAC
>JAPKZV010000161.1 GCA_026393585.1 Actinomycetota bacterium | reverse complement strand
ATTTATGTAGAAGATGCAGGGCACGCCGTTCTGCCCTATGCCGTTGATTTCCCCAGTGCAGACGTTGCAAAAATTTCGGTATACGACTCCAATTGGCCCGGTCAAGACCGATTTGTGCTCGTTGATTTTAAGGAAAACACATGGACATTTTCATATTCTGGAACTGACCCAAATAATGACGACAAAGCTTGGGTAGGTAAATCACCCGACCTCGACATCACGCCGCTATCTGCTCGCCTCGATGCAAAGTGCCCCTTTTGTGGCGACAACACTGGAGTCGACAAGACCCTTTTGGTGCTGCGTAGTGCAGCCCCCGATTGGACTATCGACACCGGAGGCGAGAACCTGTCTCCAACAAATCGCGACGCTGGCGAAAGTTCTACTCGGCCACTGAAACTTGCTGAAGACGGAACTGTTTCTGATTATTTAGTCGTGCTTGATTCAACTAAGCCCGCCACCTTTACTTTGCCCTCAGCAACGCATGTTACGGGAATCACCCCGAACGCAGCCGTTGAATTTGAAACGCCTGGCTCTGAATCGGGTCAGGTGGAAATCACATCGAACGAGATTTCAAGTAATGACCCGGTCATTGAAATCACCTTGGCCGCAGGCGACCTTGCTGCCACTGGAAACGGAGCCGATGCAGCGTTAACAGCCACCGGCGAAGGTGAATCTTCTGTCATTGAAGTAAATGTTGTAACGACAGGCGGTGAGAACATCGAAGTAGTTGTGAACAATGAAGCCCCTGCGGTAGTAGTACGAACAGAAGGTTCGCCAAAACTGGCCGACGATGAGAAGTACGTTGTTGTTTCGCAAACTGGTGACAGTGAAATCACAACGCAAACTGTTCTTAAAAATGGCAATGAGAGCACAGATAAAACAACGGGAGTCCTTGGATTCAGCGAGGTCGCACAAACTTTGCAGCCTGAATTGGTGGATAACCAAGTGAGTGCTGAACTTCCACCTGCAGAAGAACGAGTGTTTGTTGAGGAGGGTCGCTCACGCAACACAACTCTTGAAACCACAACCACTGTTGCCGAAACAACCACGACTGCGGCACCAACTACGACGGCTAAGAAAGTAACACCGACAACAAAGGTGCCTTCTATTACGACCACGTCAACAACCACCACAACTGTTGCACCAACGACGTCAACTTCCACTACCACAACAACAACATCGACCACATCAACAACGACGACCACAATTCCGTCGGCATCACCGTTGGTATTAGGAGCAACCGTGTCGGCAGGTGGCGGTAGCAGCGCTGCGCGCGACATGACAACAGACGCTTTCGGCAACACATATCTTCTCGACACATTTTGTGGATCGTCTTACTCGATAGGTGGGGTCACCGTTGCCGGTTCCACGTTGTCTGGTTATTGCACAATCGCCGTTGTCAAAATTGATGCCAACGGGGGAGTCTCGTGGGTGAAGACGCTTTTGGGTAATAGTTCTCAAAACTGGGGAGAATCGATAGCCGTCGATGGCAGCGGAAATGTTTTCATTACCGGTTTCTTTGATGGAACAAGCCTTACCTCAGGCACATTTACGCTCAGTCAACAATCCGTCAGTACTTACGACACATTTATTGTGAAGTTTAATTCTGCGGGTGCAATTCAATGGGGAAAAATTCTCGGTGGGGCAACAACGCAATATCTCAAAGCTGACTATTCTGTTGACCTAACTATCAATGGAACCAACGTGTATGTTGTGGGGCTCATCATTGGATCTAACACTGTTACCTTCGATGGCCTTTCGGTCACTCCAAGCTCTTTGAGCGATTTTTATGTGGCGAAATTGAATGTGGTTACAGGCACGGCGGAATGGTTGCGCTCGTACCCAACCTCCAGTCCGTATTTGAAAAACAATGCGGTTGCCGATGACCAGGGGAATATTTATGTTGCGGCAGCGTTCAACGCATCAACTCTGACCTTTGGATCTCTTGCTCCAATCATTAACTCCAATGCTGGCACTGATGACGTATTTGTTGTGAAAATCAACTCGTCAGGCACGCCCCAGTGGGCTGTTTCACAGGGCGGAACAGGTAATGAATCAGTTGCTGCACTAACTGTGACGTCGTCCGGAGTTGCCTTTGCGGGCTCGTTTTCAAGTGCAACACTCACATCCGGGTCCACAACACTGACTCGCCTTGGTTCATCTTCTGCGTTTATCTCTCGCATCAATGCATCTGGTTCTGTTCTCGAGGCCTTCTTTGTTGGCGGCTCGATGAATCTAGGTACCACCGCAGGAAACCTTGTTGAAGATAATTTAGGAAACTTCTACTTGTCCGGCACATTCACCGGGTCTTTGACGTTTGGTTCCACGACATTGCAGACAGCTGGCGCTGACTACGACGCCTATCTCGTGAAGTTCTCATCGGCGGGAACCGTGCAATGGGCGAAGCGGTTCGGCAACTCTGTGAATACCAATGCGGCCTTCGTTGGCCTCAACGTCGGCGGTGCGGGAATCTTCTTCGACAACGGTGCTCAGGTGCCGATGACGATCGGGTCGCAAACATCAAGTGCGGAAACAACATTCTTCGTACGCATTGGTCGCGACGGCCAATTGCCGTAGAAAACGAGTTGTCATTCCTCTTCTTAGGTTCGAATAAAAAAGTCGATTGCTTCATGTCTTGACAGGGCATTGACCCTTGACCAATTGGTCAATTTTGTGTAGCCGATGGTCAAATTGCTAAAAGAATCTTGATCCGCCTCAAAGAATGACTGCAATCTAAATGACCGGTATCAATTAATCATGAGAGTTCACTGCGGTTCACCTCGATGCACGTATATGTTCGCGTGGCAAGAGCCTGTGCCGATTGTGTTCACCGAGTTGGACTGCAGAGTAAGGTTGTTAAGTGTCTGATGCTCCGAAACTAAAAATCCGTCGTACCTTGGTTGTTCTCTTCGTTTTGGCCTTGTTGTCAGTTGGTGCGTATGCGGTCGATACGCCGTCAGCGTTCCTCATCGCTCTCATTCCGTTGGCATACACCATTCCAGCGTTTATATGGCTCGATCGGCTTGAACCCGAGCCCCGTGCAATGCGCTGGAATGCCTTTTTGTGGGGTGGTGGTATCTCGGTATTGGTGGCGAGCGTTGCCAACGAATACACCGACGCTTCGTTTGGCACCACGGCGGCTCTCGTCATCAGTGCTCCGGTAGCGGAAGAGATCATGAAGACACTGGGAATCTTGGGAGCTGCTAAGAGAAATCAGATCGACAGCCCGCTCGATGGCGTGGTCTATGCCGGATATGTGGGTCTTGGCTTCGCAATGGTGGAGAACATTATTTATTTCTCACAAGCGATTGCTGACGATGACCTCGGATTGGTGTTTGTGATGCGAGGGCTATTCTCGCCGTTCGCGCACCCGTTCTTCACATTATGGGTAGGGCTTGCTATTGGCGCTGCAGTGCAAAAAGGTCGTTCGCGTCGCTTCGCTGCAATGCGTGGGCTCTTCTTGGCGATGGCGTTGCATGCATCGTGGAATGCATCAGGGGTGAACGGATACTTTGCGTTACTCCTGCTCGGGCACATCGTGCTCTTCGTTATCGTCGTGCGGCGACTACGACGCATGCGACGTGAGGAGATTGCTCTCGTTCAAGGTCGTCTCAAGCAACTTGCCTTTACGCATCAACTATCACCCGTGGAACTCGAGGCCTACGGCGATCTTCGTGCTACTCGACGTCTGCGCCAGGGCCTTCCACGCAAGGATCGCCCTGCCTTCGACGAGCGCCGCGTGATGATTACGAAACTTGCGCTCCGAGAGCAAAATACATAGGTCTTGTTCTGGCGATTTCCCCTGATTGCATCAAGGGCGTCGTGGTAACTTGAACAGATGTCTGGAGCCGCTTCGTTGGCACCAAGAATGAGGGGGCTATATGGGCGCTACAGCGCGAAACCTGTGGAGGGTCACCGAGCCTTTCCATCAGTTGGCTTATCGCTCTCCGGAGGCTGTAGCGGCCTATGAGGCCATTGGCTTACGCGTAGCTCCGCATCAGTACTTTGCGAGTCGTCTAGCTGCGGCAGGGGAAGTAACCCATGGGGTGGCTGTGTCTTTGTTGTTTGGCTTTGCCCCTGACTACGTTGCTCAGGCCGTGCCAGATGTGTGGAGCATTGTCGATGCCAAAAGTGTTGTTGCCGCCCGAACAAAGGGCGCAGAAGCTACTTTGCGTCGCATCTTGGGTGATGCCTGGAATGAATCTGAGATTCGTCGGGCTAATGCCATTGCGCAAGACATGATTCAGCAACTCTCATTTGCCGGGAAACCTATGGCGGCTGCGCAAAACGACGTGCCTCAACCTGAATTGGCCGGTTTGCAACTATGGCGTGCATGCACCATCTTGCGTGAGTATCGGGGTGATGCGCACTGGGCGGGTACCGCTGCTGCAGGTATTGACGCTGTTGAATGCCATATCTTGCATGCTGCAGATGGAGCGATGCCTGAAGATCTACTTCATCGAGTAACTGGTTGGAATGACTCTGAATGGGAAGCGGCAAAAGAAAGATTGCGTTCACGTGGCTTGCTGAAAAATAGTGGTCCCAATCTTGAACTCACCGATGCTGGAGCAGAAGTAAAGCTGTTCATTGAACAATCCACCGACAGTGGTTCTTCATTGCCCGTGTCTGTTGCGGGCGAGAAGCAAACAACCGAGCTCATAGAGCTGATGAAACCTTGGATCTCAGCCATCATGGATGCTGATGTCATTGGGGCTTGGAAAAAGCGTGAGCAGCTGTGGCGTGACCTTCCTGCAGTAAAGAATGTCTGAAGCCCTTTTAGCTGTTCAAAGTGCTTTGCGCTGTCCGCATTGCGCAGCATCAATCAAGATAGACCCAGGGGTCGCAAAGTGCGATGCAGGACATAGTTTCGACATTGCGCGTCAGGGCTACGTCAATTTCCTGACGAATCAAACCTTCATCAAGAATGCAGATTCGGCAGCGATGGTAGGAGCACGCCAGAAGATGCATGCTCGTCCATTTTTTCAGCATCTTGCACAACAGATCGCACAGGTTTGTGAGAGTTTGTGTCGAGTCATCTCAGTTCCAGTGATTGTTGAACCTGGTGGAGGAACAGGCTTCTATGCGCATGCGGCCACTCAAGTGGCGAGCAGCTCGGTTGCCATAAGTTTTGATATCAGCATTCACGCAGCAAAGGTTTGTGCACGGCAATCTAACCGTATTGCTGCGGTGGTGTCCGATGTATGGCACCCGTGGCCGATAGGCGAGAACAGTGCCGACATCGTGCTGTCTGTCTTTAGTCCGCGAAACTTTGCAGAAACCGAACGAGTTCTGAAGTCTGGTGGCACTCTCATAGTGGTAGCGCCAAAAGATCACCATCTGGTCGAACTGCGAAGCCAATTCAACGCATTGAGCATTCAGCACGATAAGAGTGAAACGATTTCGGCACTGCTGGGAAACTTCACGAATACTGAGCAATTCGTCCACCAATCGACAGAGTTACTTGATGGCCAAGCGATGTACGAGACCCTGCTCTCGGGGCCAAATGGGCATCATTTGAAACCAAAAGACATGGAAGCGATTCTTCAGTCAAAGCCTCTCGATGTCACGCATAGTGTGAGCATCTCCATTTGGAAACTCAATATAGATGCACGTGCGAGCGAGTAGTTTGAAGGTGCCGTATGTATTCGCCTGACGATCTCGTAACAATTCAAAAAAAGACTCTGCGCACATTGGTGTCGGGTCAGGTAATAGCTGCGGCTTCACTCGCATCTGCAGTCACTGTGGGTGCGTATGTTATTCAGAATATTTTGGGTGTAGACACTGCGTGGAGTGGTATCGCTAGCGCGACGGTCACCATTGGAACGGCTTTCATGGCTCAGTTGCTGAGCTTGGTGATGACACGAAAGGGGCGTCGTATTGGTCTGCAATACGGTTACATCGCTGCCTTTGTAGGCGGAGTCATTGCAGGTATAGGCGCAGAGAAATCACAGTTAGCAATATTCCTGTTTGGGCTGTTCCTTTTTGGGAATGGTCAAGCAGCCAACTTGCTCTCTCGTTATGCCGCCGCCGACTTGGCAGATGTGACAACGCGAGCTTCGGCGATGAGCAGAATTCTCTTTGCTTCAACATTTGGCGCCGTGTTTGGCCCCATTCTTGTGGTGCCTGCTGAACGTGTAGGCGAGTCGGTCTTTGGTTGGCACAAATACACCGGGCCTTGGATTTTTTCAGCTTGTTTCTTTGTGTTTGCCGCAGTGAATGTGATGGTGCGGTTGAGACCCGACCCACTTGAGGTAAGCGGTGGCCTGAAATCTCAAAACGTTGCAGGCGTGCAGGCGCCCAAGTTCCGTATCGCAATGCAGACAATTTTTCAATCGCCAT
>JAPKZV010000043.1 GCA_026393585.1 Actinomycetota bacterium | reverse complement strand
GCTTCGTCTGCAGTAAGCAGGCCCTCCGTCACCAACTCTTGAACGTAAGAGTGATCAACACTTAATTGCCGCAACTGGCTGTCACGAAGCAAATATGCGCGCGAGTCTCCAACGTTTGCAAGCACCATATGTGGCGGCTCGGCACCGTCGTCGTTGGCAACAACGGCAAGCGCGGTGAGGGTGGTGCCCATTCCACGCTGTTCGGTGGTTGCTGTTGCGGCCTGGTAAATGGATTGATTGATCTGCTGCACTACTTCAACGAATGCTTCGGGTGTCGAGACTGCACCCTGCGGTAACGCGCCCAGCAACTGAGTGGTCAAAGCGCTAGCTACTTCTCCGGCATTGTGGCCGCCCATTCCGTCGGCAACGGCAAATAGTGTGCTGCTCGCTAAAAATGCATCTTCGTTCTGTGCACGAACGTTTCCCGTATCGGTGGCTACACCGTGGCGAATGGTCAGCATGTTGCTAACGGCTATACCTTTTCAAAACGTACGATCAGCGCACCAAACGCAATCTCTTCACCGCCAAGTAACGACACTGGCGAGGTAAGTGTTTCTTTGTTCACGCGGGTGCCGTTGGTAGAGCCGCGGTCTTCAATAGTCCATGTGCCATCAACAAGGCGCAGCTGCGCGTGCACGCGACTGACATTGGTGTCGGCAATAACCACGGTGCAGGTGCTGGATCGGCCAATAGTGATGTCGTCCTGCGTCAGTTGCTGGCGTTTGCCGTCTGGCAAAACCAGGAAATACGTATTGCCTGGAACTGCAACGGGAGCATGAAGCGGTGCCGGCTCGGGGCTTGTTGCAACAACGTTGCACTTGCCGCGAGCAATGGCCTCATCGCTAACTATTGCAGCAACCGCCTCGGCGCCTAGCTGGTACTGCTCGTATGTTGCGTGGTTGGTGATGGCTTGGCGCAGTTCGCTTAATAGCGGCTTCAGGGCGGGCGCCAAGAGTTCGTAATCGGTGGGGTTTACATGCACGGTGTAGGAGTGCGGCAAGGGCGACTGGCCATCGGCCGAGAGGGTGTCCATTTCATCCACCACGCGCCGGCCAATGGTGATGGGCCTAATGCCGCCAAGGCGCGTGCGAGAAAACACCCTTTTATTCTACGCGGATTGGCGCGTGTAGTCCTCTTTACCAAACATGCGCTTCCAACGCCTTTCGAGCATCTGCATCTCGTGTGGTTGCACCGTTGGGTCTCGCGTAAGCGACTCGAAGTGGTACAGGCGCACGAGTGGTGTCCACACGATGTGTCGGCCCGACTCGGTGAGTTTGTAGCAAAAATCTAAATCGTTGAAGCAGGCTGGGAAGTCGATGGAAAACCCACCCAGCTCTTCGTAGATGCTGCGGGGGATTGCGGCACATGCTGCTGTCACTCCGCTCACACGACGTGTAAGTGCAAACATGCCAAATGACCCTGGATTGTTCGAGGACAAACCAGTGCCAAGGTTGTGTGGTGTTGGAATATTTGTGTGCCCCGCGCTTTGAATTCGTCCATCTTCAAGCAACAACATTGGCCCGACCATGCCAACACCTGGGTATTCCAGCATTGCTACAAATACGTCCAACCAATCACCATCAATGATTTGAATGTCGTCATTTAACAAAACAATGACGTCACCAGTTGAGTGTTTTACTCCAACATTGCATTTGTCCGAGAAGTTAAACGGGGCTTGGTAGGG
>JAPKZV010000028.1 GCA_026393585.1 Actinomycetota bacterium | reverse complement strand
GATGCGGCAGTGGGCAGCAGAGGGTGGGACTGCAAGGCCTTGCAATGTGTGTGGGTAGAAAAAACTACGGAAGGAATGAAGAACGCTTCGTTGAGTGCAGGTGCTTCAATTCAAGCCGACGTGCAACTAGATATTGCTGCTGATGCAAAAATCTTGGCATCTGGCGAGGGCTACTTTAAAGCAATCGCTGCTGCAAAAAATGATGTGGGCGCGGTGAACAAGGTGCTGAAAACGGCTGTGCACCTTTCGGTTGTGGCAAATAATCAGAATGATCTTGATACCACCAATAATGAAGCTGTCATGGACCTGCTGGCGGATGCTCCAGGGGCCGATGTGGTGAAGTCGGTTAATGGGGCAGGCACTGCCGGTGCGTACATTGACGCGAAATTGATGGAACCATTTTTCCCAGGCGGACCATTTCATATGGAACTGCGCTACCTGCCGACAGGGTCTGAAACGCAGTCTGGAAAAATCACATTTACAAATATCGTGTCGAAGAAACTTGGGCTGAAAAATGTAGTTATTACAGGTGCTGGTTGGTCTTGTTCGGACATCGTGAATCTGGAGTCGTGTGCCCATACCGGCAATGAGGTGAAGCCGGGTAACTACTCTGATGCTCTGGTCATTGACGGCATCATCGGTTCTGGTATTGCAGTCGGTGGGCGAGCATTGCGGTGGGACATCGCGGGAGCCTCGGTAACGACATTTGACAACACCCCAGTTGATGCGTTTCGGTCGATGTCGCTCAAGTTTCAACCTGCCCCGATACCTGATCTTGTTGTAGATCTTGTTCCTCGTGATGGTAAGAGCAGTGTGTCGCCACCAGAAGCGCTCACTATTGATGCGCTAGTGAAGTCTGTAGGAGCCACAGCCGAAAATGTGCACGTTGTCTTTAGCTTTCGGGAAGGGCTGACGTTCAAGGGTATTGAAACAAACGATCTTGGCTGGAAATGTCAATCAACGACCGCAAACAAAGGTGCAGGTAAAGGTGCAACAGCGCAAGACTGCATAATTGGGAAAATGAATGCCGATGTTGAACAGAAGGTGTCACTTGTTATTGGCACTTCCGAAACAACAAAGCCAGGGTCAGCGCAAGTTTTTGCAACTATTTCTGCCACCAATGAAGTAGGCGATTACCTCAAAAATAATGAGGAACGAATGACTTTGGTGGTGCAGCCACTGCCAGAGCCAATGCCGGGTCTTTTGCTGATGAGGGCAAATGATGAAGGGGTTGTTGAATCTGTACTGAATGGTTCAGCTACAAAAATTCTGATTGGACAGTCCACGAACTACGGATTCAGTGTAAAAAATCGCGGAAGTAAAGCCTTGAAGGCCGGATCAGTCATTCGGTTTGAACAATTCGTTAGCGATACCGCGGTTTTCAGTGGCGACGCCTTTGCATCTGCAGGTAGTTACTCGGCAGACCTCGACAGTCAGCCGATCGATGTATCGCCGGGAGGCAAGTGGACTTGCGTTACCGGTACGGGAACAATGCCAGTCGTTGAAATGCCTGCAAGTTTAGAAAAAGCTCAAGCAACGCTGAACGAGTCACCATCTGATTCCATTCCCACGACAACAGTGGCAGCGCCGGAACAAAAGACTGGTCCAGCTATTCGTTGTGAAATGAAGTTGGTGTCGTCAATGGCGTTGAATGAAGTGACTCCACTAGTGAACTTGACGGTTCGTTTATCGAATAGTGCAAAAGTAGGAACGCCCGAATGGCCTGCATTTGCAACTTTCACAACAGTCAAGGCTGCTCCTGTCGCGCGATTCGGAATGAATATCTCTATCACGGAATTTGCAGCCGATCTTGTTCCTTCTTTTATTGCCCCGTCAGGACCGCGCCCCGGAGGCGCTGCAGTTGCAACACTCAGCGTTAAGAACAACGGTGACGCTGATGCGTCTGCACAGTTCGTTGTGGTGCCAGGAATGACCAATGGTCGCATCACCAGCGTGAAAGGTGACTCGTGGAAATGCGCCCGCCTAGGGAGTGCACTTGCTGCAGGCTTTACTGTGTGCTCACGCATGGCGTCACTAAAAGCAGGATCCGATTCGCCTGCATTGAGTATTGCTTATGAGTCAACGAATAAAAAAGGAACTGCGCTCTACTTGCAGGCAGCATCGTTGGTTTCCACATCGCGCAATATTGCTGCAGGTCGTGGTTCCAATTTGTCTGTGGCGTTACGTCCAGCGTTAGCATTTGCAGTTGTAGGGCCAAAATCCATTGTCGATCAATTCATTGACGCATCAGGAAATAGAGTGCCATCAACCATCTTGTTTTCAACAGAGGGCAATGCCGATGGAGCAGTATTCACGTGGCGGCAACTATGTACTACCCAAGAAGACGTGCAGACGTCTAATGGTGAATGTACAGCGATCGCTCCAGTTGCAAAGTGGCTTGAAGGCACTCCGTCTAGCGGTTCAACAGCGATATTGATGACACCAAAGGTTTCTACCGGCACAACATTGCTCTTTGAAGTCACTGCTAACGAAGGCCGTGCTTCTTCAACTTCTCGCGCATCCGTTGTGGTTCTTCCATTACCAACGGCTGATGGACCAACTGGTCAATCAGCGAGTGGAAGTGGTTCATCAGTTCTTCATCGTGTGCCCGTGCAAACAGGTTTCTCGGTTCGTGCACTGGGCGACACGGTGCCAACAACAGGTGCTGGTGATACCAGTTACACAACAACAGCCGATACAGGTGTAGCTATTAACGGCAACTTGTTTGGCGGGTCGTCGGTGACAGTGGCGCAGGGTGGAGCAGTATCTCTCACTGCCGCAGCTACTGGAGTTGGCGCTGTTACATATACATGGTCGCAATCATCGGGTCCAAACCCATCGGTCATTTCAGGTGTCGCCACGAATAGTGCAACTCTTGCCTTTACAGCTCCATCTGTGAATGTCACTGTCACGCTTCGCGTTGAAGCAACTGACTCCCGTGGTTCAAAAGCATCAGACGTCATTACTGTTATAATAGGTACAGGCGGCACAGCAGCAGTTGCTGCATCAATCACCGAAGGTGATGGACCAATTGTTGTCAATACATCGAATGCTTTCACGCTCAATGCCTCTGCAAGCGGCAGCGGTTCCATTTCTTACTCTTGGACACAAGTATCGGGTTCTGCACTCACTCTGAGCAACTCGGCAACCGCATCAGTAACCATTGCGGCAACCGGTGTTTCAGGCTCTGCAGCATTATTGGTGACCGCAACAGATGCTGCAGGTGCAAAAGCAACAGATCAGGTAGAGCTTCAACTTGCTCCAAGTAGTGCCCCTGCACCTTTGTGTGATTTTGTCTCGGCTGCATCGAGCAAATCTCTCACCACTTTGCAAACGACAATTGACGCATTGGGTATTAGTGGCCTTGATCTCACTAAATTCGTCTCCTCATCTGAAGCATGTACTTCCGCATCTACGGTTTCATTCACCGATGCAGGTTTCTCTCTTGGTAGTTACCTGACGGTTTCTGGAGCATCGGGCTCGGTATCGGCAGCAGGTTTTGCAATTCGTTCCGCTCGCTTCACAGGCCCGTCCGACTGGGGCTCGCCACAATTCGCAATTGCAACAACTGATGCTGTTGGACTTTTTGTGCCCTTCTCAAGCACCTCAACCTCTATCGGGGCATTTGAAGGTGAGATTGTTGCATCTTCAATGCCATTTTTAAATTTGCCAAGTGGGTATACCACTTCAGCAGTATTGCGCTTCAGTGTCGACGCCACGGGCGTTAAGACAGTTGCTCTCGACGCTGATGCCAATGGCACAGCGGCGAATGGAAAAACGCCAACTGCTCGTGTCTCTGGCACTGTGGCAACGAATGGCACTTTTGCATTGGAAGCTTCACTGACCGATGTCATTGACTTGTTTGGGACTTCAGTGAACTTCGCAGGAACAGTGACCAAATCTGATGCCACGAAGACTGCAGCAGTGAGTTTATCGGGTTCGCTGGAGGGGCCAGTTACTTTGACCTCTGGTGTTGTGTTGAATGGCCTAGCGGCAAAGCGCGACGAAACTGGCGTGGTTACTGGCTCGGGAACGCTGACGGTGGGAGCCGACGCGTCGGCTCTTGTGCTTACTGCGAATCTTTCTTATACCGATGCCAATAATCACTCATTGACGGTTACTGCAACTTCACCCAATGGGTCATGGACACCTGCAAAAGATTTTGTGATTCCACTTGCGAGTGCATCGGGTTCATACACCATGACAAATGGTGAGCGGAATATTGCCATAACAGTGGTGGGTAGCAACTTTGCTCCAATGAGCGGACTTGCCATCACCTCACCAACTCTAGGAATTACAGCAACCTGTGCTGTAAATGCAACCTGTGCAATAAAGGTTGATGTGAGTGCTGATGCCCAGATCACCTTGGGTTCTACGTCAACAACAGGCAAACTCACGGGTACTTTCGATACAACAACGCAGTCAGGGTCGTTCACCGCAAGTATCGGCGCTATTCCCATTGTTGCTGGGCTCAGCATGTCGGGCGCATCGTTGACGGTGGCGTCGACCAATATGGGTTCCACTAATCAAGCAACAACAATTACGTTAACGGGTTCTGCAGTTGTGTTTGAAAAGACGGTCACCGTGACAGCAGTGTTCTCGAGTTCCGGAATTCTGCTCACGGCAGACTTGCCAGAAATTGCACTCTTTGGTACGAGTGGTCCAGTTTTCAAGCCGGGTCAGTTGAGTTGGTCGTCGGGCCCACTCACTGGTTTCACTCCGAAGGTGCCTTCGCTGCCGAAGATTAAAGCAGTGAACCTTCTTGCAAAGACGCCTCACCTGAGTGCAGCAATTACGTTGCCAAGTCAGCTCACCGACATTGCTTCAACTGTTGTGTCAGGCGCTGGCGATATCACTATTGATGGCGACATCAACTTTGAGACCGGTCAGTTCTCTTTTGCGGCGTCGTTGACCTCAACATCAGTTGATATTTCAGGATCAGTCTCGCGTGCAAGCAGTTCTGCTGCACTGACGTACAGTCTGTCGGCTTCAGTGAAAACTCCGATCACTGTAGTAAGTGGCGTGACACTAAAAACACTGAGCATGAGTATCGGCAATGCAACAGGATCCACAGCGGTTTCTGGCTCAGGTGAAATCACCATCACCACCACAACGTCAAGCGCCATTACGGTTGGCTTTAATTTGAGCTATGTAAGTTCCACTGACTATTCGTTCAACCTTGCAGTGTCGGCTACTGGCACTACATCGTGGGCGCCCTTCAGCGGCTTCACGGTACCACTCGGAAATATCACTGGTTCAGTAGTGCGTAGCGGTAACACCACCAAGTTCTCTGCAAATTTCAGCAGTACTGCCGACTACATTCCATTCCCGGGAGTGAAAATCTCTACACCCGGTGTAGGAGTTGCAGCGACATGCACCACAGGGTCAACATGTTTACTTGCTTTTACTGCCTCCGGAAAAGTGTCGATTGATGTTGGTGGTGGTTGGCAAGGACCAGTCACGCTTTCTGGCAGTTTTGGCAAAGATACGTCGTCACTCACGGCCACTTTCCCAAACATCACCGTGACAACGGGTGTAGTCATTACTGCACCTTCTTTCACACTGGCCTATACAACGCTTGGAGCGAAGCCGGGCATCACCGCTTCAATTTCTGGTGGTGCAAACATTCTCGGAACAACATTGCAGATGAGTGCAAGTTTCAGCAAGACAAGCGTTCTCGTAGTAGCGACATTGAGCAATTGGACTCCAGTATCGGGAGTAACGCTTTCGAGCGCTTCGTTTGTTTTCTCAACAACAGCCCTAACAAACGTCATTTTAGATAACGCTCCTGCACTTGGGCCCATTACCGCTGAAGCTAACAAACCGGTATTGGTTGGATCTTTCGCAGTTCCCAGTTGGCTGAGCGAGTTGTTGAAGCAGCCAAGTTTGACCAAAACTAATGTGAGTATTCCTTTGAGTGATCTTGCTGGTGGCAAGTTGCCAACTTTGAAAATCATGTTGCCAACTCCTGCTGGTTGGTACATGTACAAGGTGGGTGGCTCGTCGATGCGGTTCACTGCAATTGGTTTCGAAGTAAGTGGTTCACCAACCCCTGCGATGAGTGTTATTGGTCAAACCGAAATGCTGACGGGGGCATCTGATGAAATACCTGTGCCGCTAGAAATGCGGGGCACTGTGAGTGGTGCGACCTTAAGTTTGAGTTTGAGTTTGGGTAAGAATGCCGATGGCAGCGCCTTTGCATGGACAAATGCATTAGGTGTTAAAGACCTCACGCTGACACAAGCCGCAATTCAAGTAGGCATCACGCTGACGGCGCCTATTCCACTACCAAGCCTAGGCATTGCGGCAACTGCAATTCTGCCGTCGTCGTGGCGTTCGCCGCTGAATATGGATGCAAAAGTGGCCGTTCGCCTTGTTGCAAACATTGACGTTTCAAAACCTTGTTTCTCTTTGGAAGCCGGAACCCTTGGTGCAGATAACACAACAATCTCGGCAGGTTCAGCGAAGGTAGCAAGTATCGCGGGAGGTGCTCTTACCTCTACTTATATGAAACTCGTCATTGCACCTACAGGTTGCACCGTGGGAAATGTCGTAGTCCTACCTGGTGTTTCGGCTGCATTCACCGGATCAGTTTTTGGTGCAAGTGTTGCAGTTGATGCACGAATTGGTACAAACCCTTTTTCTCTTGAAGCAAATGTGGCAATTGGAGCTTTCAACATTGGCACGGTGAAGGTAAATGAAACCAAACTCGGAATTAAGGTTTCAGCGGACGAGAATTACGTTTCATTTTCTGGAGGCGTCACTATTGGCGCAACAACTGTTGGCGTGAGCGGGAAAGCCGGAATTAATACAACTGATGGCCCGTATATCGATTTCACCGGATCCATCAACAAATTGGTGATTGTCCAGACTGCGCTTGAAATTAGCAATGCTGAGGTGACAATCAACCTGAAACCCGCAAAGCAGTACTTCAAAATTGTGGCGACAGGCAACTTCGATATCTTGGGTTCAACTAGTTCTGTATCGCTAGACATGCAAATGGCGAACTATCAGCTGCAATCATTGAACGCAAGCGTGAAAACGAAGCGTTCCATTGGTGGCATCGTCGCCCTTGATGGAACTTTCAATATCGCATATAAACAAGGTTCTCTGCCAACGCTCGACTTCACGGCGGAAGCATCGGTTGGCGGGTTTACGTTGGGCACAACCTCTGGCCGTATTAGCGATTACGACGCAACAATTACTGGCTCGGTTTCAATACCGGAAGTGTTTTCTGCTCAGGTGAGCGGCTCATTCACATGGAAAACAAACTCAAGTGCAAGCTCGACTAATTCCAGTCCTGCGAAAAAGGGATTTGGATTTACGGCCCAAGCTAAGTATGTGCCTCAAGCTGGAGACTTTTCGGTTTCGGCAAAAAATATTCCAATCAGCTTGGGTGGTTTTCCTGGTTCAGGCGACATTTCGGTGAGCCGTTCAGGGGGTGCTGTGAGTGGCAGCTTCAGTGCCACTTGGGCCATGGGTGCAGGAGACGTTGGGGGAAATGTATCGGTTAGTGGATCCTTTGATTCCACAGGCAATTTCTCCTTCAAGGGTTCAGGAAGTTTGACACTTGTTGCATTCAGCGCAGATGTCACTGTGTCTGGCTCAAAGAAGGGGAGTACGTGGTCCTTTGCGATGAGTTCCACGATGAAGGTGATGGGACTCGTTGATGTTGGCTTCAGTGGAAGCTTTTATTTAACTGGTGGAGTTACTCGTTTCACTATGACGGGTTCTGCGAACCTCAGTGCAGCCGGAATTGGTGGCGTTGGTGGAGTAACAGGTGCATTCACCATTTCTAATGAGCCAAACCAGTCAGGCCTCTCGGTGGCATTTTCGGTGAAAGTGATGACAACGACAGTGAGCGGTTCGATGTGGGTTGCTGCCGACGGAACCTACAGTGCCTCATTAGCCATGACGATTAGCCTTGGCGGAGTAAGCGTGAGCGGTCAACTGAAAATATCGCGTGGCCTCACAGCTACTTGGGCTTGCACTAAAACATCATCAATGACAGTTGGAACCACGAAAGTGTCGTATTGCTCAGGGTTTGGAACAGCGTATGTAGAGCCGAAGGTGAACACTTTTGTTCTGAGTGCGTCGCTGACGTACAGCAAAGTGTCGTACTCGGCATCACTGCCGATTGCAGTGGACGGTTCTTTCAGTTACATCATCTCAAGCGGTGATCAGAGTTGGAGTAAAGATGTTAACTTCGGCATAAGTGGTGGTTGTTGTGGAGCTTCGTATAGCTACGACATTGAGCAGAACGAAATTGACGTCACCTTTTACGCGGGACTGCAGGTCTCGAGCTCTTCACCGTATTTAGCCCTCTCCGGTGGGGGCAGCACCTCTATTGAGTACAGATATCGAGACTGCAGCTGGAAAGGTTGCGGTGGCTGGAGTAGCTGGAAGTCGTTGGGCTCATGTGGCGTCGACTACAGCACCTCTGGAAAGTTCTCCATCAACTGCTACGGATTCAAATACAGCGTCAGCTAAAGCCTGGGTAAATCACGGAACCGCAATGAATTCTGTACCTATATATAGGTGTGATAATTGCCTGTTGGGATGGCTGAGCCCCATGAACAACTAGGCGGAATCTGTTTTCCAGGTAAACGCCAAGATAATCATCTAGACCTGTGGCATTGCTTGCATTAGGGGCTTGTGGGGGGAGCAGTTCTTCATCTGACGATACGTCGAATGCCTCCGAGAGCACCACCGCAACTGGCGAGGTGTCTTACACGGAATTCTGTGCATCAGCCGATGCGAACAATTCAAAGCTTCCTCAAATTGAATCAACTGACGACGCTGCGGCAATCACCACCAAGATCAATGCGCTCGCTGCGGCGTTGAGCGATACCGCGAGCAAGGCGCCTGCTGAAATTAAATCTGCTGCCGACAAAGTTGCAGCAGCTGCTCAAGCAATGGCCGACTCGCTCAAGAGTGACCCATCGCTCGACTCATTCGATGCAGTAGTTGCAAAATATGCAACACCTGAAATTGATGCTGCAACTGAATCTATTAACAAACTCGTTTCTGAAAAATGTGGAGCAAGCAAATGAAATCTCGTGTAACGAAATGTGCCATCTTGGCAATTGCTTTGGTAGCAGTTGCTTCGTGTGGTGGTTCAAGCTCAGATGAGTCGGGATCACCAACAACATTGTTTCAAAAGAACGCGGCAATCATCCCCACCACTACGGTTGCGTCTTCGGGCACGCTTCCGTCGAAGGGTTCAGCCGGTGGTGACACAGCAACAACAGCTGCTCCTGCGACAACTGCAGCCCCGGCAACAACGCTTGTTCCTGTAGCTGCCGCAGTAGCTGTTACTGACCCAGGCAACTTTCAAGCAACATACTTAGCGAGCGACAATGCACTTGGTGCACCGCGTCCTGCACTTCCAGCAGAAGCATCACTCGCCACTAACGCAGCACGTGCGGTAAGCGCAGCATGGAATACCGACTCTGTTCTCACGGTCACCAAAGCCGAGTGGGTAGGAACAACTACTCCAATGACCTTGCGTTGGACCATCAGCACCACATCATCTGGTTCATTGGCATGCGACAACTGTGCATTCATTACTTCGAAGGCAAAGAGCATCATTAAAGAGGTCACCTCGCAAACATTGAAGGGATCAGGAATTAAGTCGATTCGCGGTCTTGACCCAACGTCACCTCAAGTAGGGGCATATTTGGGAAATGGTTGGGGAGTGGAGTTCATCCTTGGTGAACAGACCAACGACTCTGCTGCAACAGGTAACTCCATCCGTGATTTCTTGTTGTCATGCTCTGGCACTACTGCTTCTACTTGCAAGAACGTCACACTCAAAGTCGCTGAACTGAAGTGGAAGAACACACTCTGGTCAACAAGCGATTGCGTTTCGGCCTTGCGTAATGGTGGCCCAAGCCAACTCATCGACGGCATTGCAACTGCGCTCACTGGTGCATCGGCTGAAACTGCAGCACTCATTAGGGCTCGTGCAGCTCTCGACCGTGTTGCAGTAGCAACACCTGCGTATCGCCCCGTTTTTAATACTTCAGGAACTACTCGAACTCTTACCGGTTTCGCTTCAACAGGATGTGCATCATGAAAATCAACACCCGAGTAATTACGCGTAATGCAACGGTACTTCTCACCGTTTTTGCAGTGGGAGTAACTTCAGTGATGCCGGCCAATGCCAGTGCCACCACAAACCCTTCGTCCTCGACGACTGCATCACCATCAACGACGGCAGCCAATGGCACCACAACAACTACTGCTGGTGGTTCAACAACTACTACTCCAGGTGGAACCACAACCACTTCAGTTCCTAGTCTCACCGACACCAGTGTGTTGCCTCTTTATGACGGCCCGGTCGACAAAAATGGAATCGATCAGCCGCCCACCGAGCAGGCAAAGCCCGATACAAAGGAATTCCCTGCTGGTAAAGAGGGCGAAAACAAGAGCGGTGCCGACCTTTCGGCTGCTGCAAACCTTGTAGGCCCTGCAATTCCCGGCTTTGTGTACATGGGAATCGTCTATGTCACAAACATTGGTAATGCAGTTGCAGGTGAAAAGTCACCTGTTTCTTTCACTCTTGAAGAGATGCCAAAGTTCGTGAAGTTGCTCGATGCAACTCCAGTTCTCGGTGCCGACTCAGTAGTGGGCGATCGCGGTTGGGATTGCAAAGGCACACAGTGCGTGCTTGTAGAAAAGACCGATAAAGGAATTGTGAATGCATTGCTTGCAAGCGGTGCTACAGCACAAGCCGACCTTCGTTTCGATATTGCGAGTAACGCAGTCATTCCGGTTCCACCTGCAGACTTGCTAGATAAAATCAAGGCCGCATCAACCGGTGGAGACCTTGCTGCATTTAATGCTGCTGTAAAGCAAGTAACTCACTTGTCGGCAGTTGCCAATACGGCAGGCGACATCAACACTAAAAACAACGAAGCTGTTGTGCAGTTGAACGGTGTTGAACAAGATTCTGGCGTTCAGGCAGGTTCAACTCGCCGCGTGAAATCAGCTTTGGGCGTCAATGGCCAAGGCATTGCTGGCGTTTTCATTGAATCAAAAATCAAAGGACCTGTTTACCCAGGTGGCCCGTTCCATATGGAACTGCGTTTCTTGCCAACAGGTACAGAAGTTCAGTCGGGCTCAATTAAGTTCTCGAATGTTGTTGCTCCTTTCTTAGCGCTCACAAAAGTAAAAATCAGTGGTGAAGGCTGGAAGTGCGATAGCGAAACTGCGCCAAAGTCGTGCACACGTACTGGTGCCGACATCAAGCCTGGTACCTATACCGATCCGCTCATTATTGATGCTCGTATTGGAAAGACGGCACCAGTTGCTGAAAAGCCACAGAGCTGGGTGCTTTCCGCAAACTCAACAACTGCGCTCGATGCAACACCAATTGAAGCAAGCCAAACACTTTCTATTGATGTTCGCGATGTTCCAGAACCAGATGCCACTATTCGTCTCGCTCCACGCGATGAGCAAAGCAGCATCTCTCCTCCGGGTTCAGTTGTGGTCGATGCGCATGTGCGCTCGGTCTACGGCCCAGCAATGAATGCTCGTATCAAACTCAGCATGCGTAAGGGCCTTGTATTTAAGGGCTTGGCATCTGATGCTGAAGGTTGGACATGTACCTCATCTACCCCAGAAGAATCTGCGGGTGAAGGTGCAACTGGACAAGAGTGCGTCAAGCCAGAAATTGAATCTGAAACCCCTGAAATCGTTGGGTTTACCATTAGCGCCACTGAAGATACCGAAGCTGGTACGGCTCAAGTGATCGCTGAAATTTCTGCAGATAATGAAGCTGCTAAATACAAAGATGCAAACCGCGTCGCGCACACCTTGGTTATTCAGCCACAAGCTGCGCCAATGCCTGGTGTAGAGCTCAGCCGTGCTGACGACAAGGGTGCAGTCAAAGTTGTTTCCGATGGTTCTGCAACAAAGATTCGTATTGGTCAGAGCCAGAATTACTCATTCAGCACAAAGAACTTGGGAAGTAAGGCACTCGCCGCTGGCGAAATCGTTCGTTTCGAACAGTTTGTCGACAGCACTGCAACTTTCAGCGGACCTGCGTTTGCCAAATCTGCTGGTTACTCAGCATCGCTCGACAGCCAGAAAATCAATACGTCGGCTGCAGGGAAGTGGGCTTGCGTAACAGGAACAGGAAACATTCCTCAAATCGCTTCGCCGCTCGATGCAGCGAAGGCCGCAACAGCATCTTCGGTTGCTCCGGTAACGACAGTTGCAACGAAGAAGTCGGGTCCTGCTGTGCGTTGCGAAATCAAACTCGCTTCCGCAGTTGCACCTGACAAGTCAACACCAGTGTTGAATCTCACCGTCAAAATGGCCAATTCCGCAAAAGTCGGAACTCCTGAATGGCCTGTTTACGTAACGATGCTCGGCGTTCCTGCAGCGCCAATCGCTCGCTTTGGCATGACCGTTGCTATTTCTGAAGATACAACCGATTTGGTTCCGTCGTTCTTGGCGCCTGCTGGCCCCCGTCCAGGTGGAAAAGCAGTTGCAACATTGAGCCTGCGTAACAGTGGCGACACTGATGCGAAAGCTCAGTTCGTTGTTGTGCCAGGTATCAAAGACGGTCGTATTACTGGTGTATCTGGTGAGTCATGGAAGTGCGCACGTTTGGGCACTGCTCTTTCGTCAGGCTTTACCATTTGCTCACGTACCCCAGCATTGAAGGCCGGCGCTGAAACGCCAGCTTTGAGTTTGAGCTATGAGTCAACGAGTAAGTCTTCAAAGACTCTCAACTTGCAAGCTGCTTCGCTGTACGGCACCTCACGCAATATTGCTGCCGGTCGTGGTTCAAACCTGTCGGTCGATCTGCGCCCAGCATTGGCGTTCAACGTCAAGGGTCCTGATTCCGTCATCGACCAAATTGTCGATGCGAAAGGTAATCGTGTTGCTTCCACCGTTCTTCTGACAACAGAAGGCAATGGCGATGGAGCTGCATATGTTTGGAAGCAACTGTGCACAACCGATGCAGACGTTAAAAAATCTGCCGGAGAATGCAAGTCAGTTACTCCTGCTGTGAAGTGGGCAGACAATAAGACGCCAAATGGTCCTTCTGCTTTGTTCTCGGCTCCAGTTGTTGCTGCCGACACCACACTCTTGTTCGAGGTAACAGCATCTGAGGCTGGTTCTTCCTCAACAGCACGTGCGTCGGTTGTTGTTATTCCTTTGCCAACTGTTGAAGGCCCAACTGGTAAATCTTCAGGTGGTGCTGGTTCATCGGTACTTCGCCGTGTTCCGCAGCAGAGTGTTTCTGCTCGTGGCGTTGTGCGTGCAACTGCTCCTACATCGGGAACAGGTGATGCAACGTATAGCCCACTTACTGCCACTGGCGTAACAGTTAACGGAAACGTTTTTGGAGCTAAGTCGGTCACTGTTGCTCAAAGTGCAGCTGTGTCACTCACTGCTTCAGCAACTGGTGTTGGCGCAATTACTTACGCTTGGTCGCAGGCTTCTGGCCCAACACCTTCAGTTATTGCTTCAGCAACAACTAACGCTGCAACATTGAGCTTCAATGCACCTGCAACAAACGTCACCGTTACCTTGCGTGTAGAAGCAACCGACTCGCGTGGCGTGAAAGCAACTGACTTCATTACTGTCACCATCGGTTCTGGTGGAGCTCCCGTGGTATCTGCCTCTATCACTGGTGCAGATGGTCCAGTGGTTGTCGATACTTCACAAGCATTCACACTCACCGCTGTGGGTTCTGGCAGCGGAACATTGAGCTATGCCTGGACACAAGTGTCGGGTACTCCTCTTACTTTGAATAACGCTGCAGCTGCAGCAGTAACCGTTGCAGCAACCGGTGCGCTTGGCGATGCCGTGTTGCAGGTAGTGGTAACTGATGGCACTGGAGCAAAGGCTTCGGCTGAAGTTTCTCTTGAACTGAAGCCAGGCGGCGCTCCAGCAGCTTTGTGTAAGTTCGTTGAAGCTGCTTCAAACAAAACTCTGAGCAGCGTGCAGTCAACACTCGATGCCATTGGCATTGGTGGTCTCGACCTCACCAAGTTCACAGTGGCGTCAAGCACTTGCCTTGCAAGCTCAAAGGTGAGCTTCTCGGGTGCTGGCTTCTCGCTCGGCAGCTTCCTCACTGTTTCTGATGCTTCGGGTTCAGTTTCGGGCTATGGCCTCACCATTCGTACGGCGCGCTTCACCGGCCCAGCCGACTGGGGTGCACCACAATTCGCTATTGCTGCAACCGACGCAGTTGGTCTTTTCATTCCATTCACTGGTGCGGGTGCTTCAGTAGGAGCATTTGAAGGCGAAATCATTGCTGCGGCGATGCCGTTCTTGAAGTTGCCTGCTGGCTACACCTCAAGTGCAGCACTGCGTTTCAGTGTCGATGCAGCTGGTGTCAAAGCAATGTCGCTCGATGCAAACGCAACAGGAACTCCAGTAAATGGCAAAACGCCATCGGCTCGTGTTTATGGTGCAATTGCTACAAATGGAACCTTCACCCTTGATGGTTCGATGACCGATGCTGTTGATCTCTTTGGAACAGTGGTGAACTTTGCTGGCAAGGTCACAAAGGCCACACCAACTGCTACAACAACAGTTGCTCTTTCTGGTTCACTTGTTGGCCCAGTAACGCTCACCACAGGCGTTGTATTGAATGCCTTGTCGGCATCGCGCAACGAACAAGGAATTGTTACTGGTTCGGGAACCCTCACTGTTGGTACAGCACCTTCAGCGCTTGAACTCACTGCAGACTTGTCGTACACCGATACAAAGAATCATTCTTTGACGGTTAAGGCAACCACAGCAAACAGCTCATGGACTGCAGCGAAAGATGTGGTCATTCCTCTCGCAAGTGCGTCGGGTACCTATACCAATGTCAACGGTGCACGCGATATTGCCATCACCGTTGTTGGTAGCAACTCAACACCGATGACTGGTCTTGCAATCAAGACCCCAACCATTGCTGCAACTGCCAAGTGTGCTGCCGATGCAGCGTGTGCAGTTGCCTTGAAGTTGACTGCAGATGCTGAAATCACTTTGGGTTCAACGGCAACAACCGGAAAACTTGAAGGTAATTTCGACATCGCAGCAAAGTCGGGTTCATTCACCGCAACAATCGGTTCAATTCCAGTAGTTGCTGGTTTGCAACTCACCACCGCTTCACTTGCCATTCAGGCAACAAAAGTTGGTGCAGCAGATCAAGCCACAACAATTACCTTGAGTGGTTCAGCATCGGTATTTGGTGCAACGGTTACTGCAGCAGCAGTGTTCAGCAAGACGAATATCTTGCTCACCGCCGATCTGCCAGAAATCAAACTCTTTGGTGACACTGGCCCAGTATTCAAGCCAGGCCAACTTGCTTGGTCGTCGGGTCCACTTACTGGGTTCACACCTAAAGTTCCATCACTTCCAACAATCAAGGCAGTGAACCTGACTGCAAAGGTGCCACGTATCAACATGGCAATTGCAGTACCTGCTGAAATCTCTGGGTTCGCAGGTTCCTTGGTTGCCTCTGTTGGCGACATCGCACTCGATGGTGATGTCGACTTCTCTACCGGTGGGTTCTCGTTTGCCGCTTCAATGTCGAATGACACCCTCGATGCATCTGGTGCAATTAGTCGTGCAAAGACGGGCGATCCGTACAAGTACAACCTCACCGGAAAAATCAAGAAGGCAATTGCGATGAATAGCTCGGTAAAACTCGCCGCGCTCGACTTCGCTTTTGGTAACGCAACAGCTGGTGCCCCAGTCACATTCACAGGAACCGGTGGGGTAGAAGTAACGCTTCCCGATACCACCGTGCTTGCGATGAATGGTGCACTTACCTACAAGTCTGCAACAGACTTCAGCGTTGCCATCACTGTTGGCGCTACGGGAACTTCATTCCCAGTCAATGGTGGCGAAGCCTTAAGCTTGGGTACAGCAAGCGGCTCGTTGGTGCGTAACGCAACCGGCACCGTGCTGAACCTTGCCTTGTCAACTGCCGGCCCATGGAAGCCAGTCTCTGGTCTTTCAGTGAGCAACGTCAATGCAACTGCGGCACTTACCTGTGCTGTTGGTGCAACATGCGTACCTACTTTCAATGTGACCGGAACACTTGGCTTCGACCTCGGCATTAGTGGTTTGAATACTGCCAATGTCACAGGAAGCCTCACCACTGCCGGGTTTACTTTCTCGGCAACATTTGGTGACCTTGTGTTCTCCACAACTGGCGACATCAAATTGACCGCTCCAACTTTGGCGCTATCAATTCCTGCAAAGAGCAGTACAGATAAAGCTTCGGCAACATTGTCGGGCAACTTCTCGTTGTTCGGCGCAACTGTTGCTGGCTCAATGAAGTTCAGCTCTGCTGGCGTCTTGCTGGTCGGAACTGTTCCTAAGTTCGCCTTCTCTGGAACCGACATTGGTTTCGATGGTGGTCAGTTCGCTTGGTTGTTGAAAGCTCCTGCAAATATGAGCTGGACACCAACTGTTCCTAACCTCACCATTCCTGCAGTGTCATTGTCTGTTGCCACACCAAAACTCTTGCTCTCGATGCCAATCCCCGATGCTGTGAAACAACTCACTGCTACCGGTGGTGCAGCATTCGGTGCAATTTCAGTAGGTGGCGACATGAACTTGGCAACAGGAGCGTTCTCAATGAATGCTTCTTACACATCATCCAATATCGATGTATCGGGTTCTGTATCGCGTGCCGATAAAGCAACCGGACTTGTGTACAGCCTCTCAGTTGCAGTGAAGGCCCCAACAACAATTGTTGATGGCGTTACTGTGAAGTCGCTCACCATGAGCCTTGGCAATGCCACTGGCAGCACGGTGATCAATGGTGCTGGTGAAATCACCATTGGCACCACAACCGATGCGCTGACTGTTGGCTTCGCTTTGAACTACACCAGTTCAACTCAGTACTCATTCAACATCTCGTTTAAAACAGGGAACAGCCCAACATGGACACCGTTCCCTGGCTTGTCTCTGCCAATGTCGGGTATAACCGGTTCAATGGCACGCAATGGCGATACCAAAACTTTCACCGCTTCATTTAAGAACACCTCCGACTGGTTGCCATTCCCAGGTGTGAAAATTGCTGAAGCTGGTGCAAGTATCAATGCCACGTGCACCGTTGGTTCTGCATGTGCACTCGCATTTACCGCAACCGGAAAAGTATCGGTTGACGTAGGTGCAGGCTGGCAAGGCCCAGCAACATTGACAGGTACTTTTGCTAAGACCGAGTCATCATTGACAGCAACATTCCCAGACATCACCGTTACAACCGGTGTTGTTATTAAGGCTCCGTCGCTGTCACTGGGTTACTCAAGTGCCAAGGGAATCTCAGCGTCCATTTCTGGTTCCTCAGATGTTTTGGGAACCACATTGTCGATGGGTGCAACATTTAGCGCGCAAGGTGTACTTGTTGCCGGTGGCATGAATGACTGGACCCCAGTTCCTGGCATGACCTTGGCGAATGCTTCGTTTGCATTCTCAACGTATGCAGCAGCAGACGTTGTATTGCCAACTTCGGTAAGTCTCGGAAAAGTAACTGTTCCCAAGTTGAACCCAACCTTGCTCGCTGGATTCAGCGTCCCAAGTTGGTTGCGTGACCTGCTCAAGCAGCCATCACTTACCGTGGTTCCAGTTTCGATTCCGCTGAAAGATCTTGCCGGTGGCAAGTTGCCAACAATTCAGATCATGTTGCCAACACCCGATAACTGGTACATGTACAAGTCGGGTGGATCCTCGATGCGATTCACTGCTCTTGGTTTTGAAGTAAGCGGTTCACCGTCGCCTTCAATGAGCTTGATTGGTCAAACAGAAATGTTGACCGGTGCATCTAACGAAACTCCTGTTCCACTTGAAATTCGCGGAACAGTTTCGCCAACACGCATCAGCCTCAGCTTGAGTCTTGGAAAAGACAAGGCAACAGGTGGGCCATTCATGTGGAAGAACGCATTTGGAGTTACCGACCTCACGCTCAGTGAAGCCGCAATTCAAATGGGTATCACCCTCACAGCACCAATGCCGCTTCCAAGTTTGGGTATTGCCGCAACAGCAATATTGCCCGCTAGCTGGAGATCATCGTTGGGTATGGAGGCAGGAGTAGCCGTACGTTTGGCTGCAAACATTGACATCAGCCAGCCATGCTTCTCATTGCAAGCAGGTACGTTGCAGGCCGACAACACCACTATTGCTGCAGGTACTGCAAAGGTTGCCAGCATTGCTGGTGGTGTACTCACCTCTACTTACATGAACCTCACGATTGCGCCATTTGGTTGCCAAATCGGAAACGTGAAATATGATCCCGGCATTGCAGCCGGTTTCGTAGGAACAGTGTTTGGTACCAACGTCTCGGTGAACGCGAAAATTGGCACAAGCCCATTCTCGCTTGAAGCTGACATGGCAATTGGTGCCTTCAACGTTGGCCCAGTGAAACTCGATGAAACTCGGATGGGTGTGAAAATTTCTCCTACCGATAACTTCATCTCATTTGCTGGCGGCATCACCATTGGTTCCACCAAAGTTTCAGTCAGTGGTAAAGCCGGTGCAAACACCACCGACGGGCCTTACCTCGATATGACGGGTTCAATTGCGAACCTCGTTATTGTGCCTTCGTACCTTGAAGTACGTAATGCAACAGTGACAATGAACCTGAAGCCAGCGAAGGGATTTGCAGATATCATCGCCGGCGGCAGCTTCAACGTTCTTGGTACCGATGCGACCGTTGCATTGAACATGCAAATGTCGAACTACCAATTGCAGTCATTGAATGCAAGTTTGCAACTCCAGCGCACCATTGCGGGTGTTGTCACCCTGAACGGGAACTTCGCAATCGCTTACACAAAGGGTTCGGTACCACGTATCGACTTCAGTGCTGCAGCGTCGATGGCTGGTTACAACTTGGGTACGGCGTCAGGTTTCCTCGACGGCAACCAAGTGTCCATCACGGCAACAGCTTCTGTGGGCGGCGTGTTCTCGGCACAGGTCAGCGGTCAATTCGTTTGGCAGTCGGGTTCTGGTGTCAACATCGTGAACCGTGCGGGTCAAACCGTTGCGGCAGCAGCTGGTGACTTCCGTATCGCAGCAACCAATATCCCAATGAGCCTCGGTGGTTTCCCTGGTTCAGGAAACGTTGTCATTGGTCGTGCACAGAACCTTGTGTATGGCGACTTCAATGCCAACTGGTCAATTGGTGCTGGTGACATTGGTGGCCAGGTGTACGTCAGTGGTTCATTCGATACCTCGGGCAACTTCTCCTTCGCCGGATCCGGAAACCTCAACCTCGTTGCCTTCAACGCAGCAGTAAGTGTGAGTGGTTCGAAGAACGGAAACACATGGCAATTCGCCATGAGCTCCACTGTCAACGTGATGGGTGCCGTGAGCGTAGGTTTCAGTGGAAACTTCTACAAGAGCGGCTCAACAACACGCTTCACCATGAGAGGTTCAGCAGACCTGCGTGCTGCTGGCATTGGTGGCGGTCGTGGAAACTTCCGCATCTCGAACGAACCTGGACAAGCTGGTTTGTATGCCGATGTTTCAATCAATATCGCTGGTATCAGCGGTGGCGGTGCGATGTGGGTGGGTGCCGATGGCACCTTCGACACATCAATTTGGGCGGGCATTAACTTCCCAGGTGTAAGCGCCGGTGGTTGGGTCAAGATCGGTAACGTCGCCTGGTACAACGGTCAGCGTTACCGCGGTAACAGCTACTTCATCATCGATGCATGGCTCAACTTCGTTGGCGTGTCGTTCCGTATGTACGGCTACATCAACGGTGACGGTTCATTCCAGTTCACTGCATCTGCCGGACCATGGAGCTGGGGTACTTACATCAACGCTGGTTTCGTACAACTCAGTTTCGGTACGCACTTCGCTTCGTACATCACCATCACCAGTTGGGCTCCGTACATCTCCATCTACATCGGTGGATCTGCATGGATGGACTGGAGCTGGCCAGAGTGCTGGTGGGGTGGTGGCCGTTGGAGCCGTTACTTCCGTTGCGGTTGGGGCGGCTGGAGCCGTGCCATCAATGCGGGCATGGGCTTTAACACCAACCCAGGAAACGTATGGATCAACTTGTGGGGCTACGGATTTAACATTCGATGAGACCCATCATTTTGAAAAGATGTGGACAGGTGCTAGCAGTTTTACTGCTAGCACCTGTTGCATTTTCGTGCGGGGGTAATAGTTCTTCTGGTACAGAACCAGATCCGTTGCCAACATTTGTAGAGATGTCGCAGCAGGCTGGTTTTACTGTCGCACAGGGAAAGCGGATCAAAGAACCCAACTGTCTCTTTGACCCCAAGCTCATCGTCGCCCAATTTCCCAAGGTCACGCCTCCTGCGGTGTCGAAAGATGTTGCGCGCCAGTGTGACCCCGAACGTTCTTCAGGTGGGGCAGCAGCAGTCGATGTGAACGGTGACGGACTCGACGACATTGTGATGACACGCATTTACAATGCGCCGCTGTTGTACCTGAACACCAGTACTAAAGACCAAGTGTCATTCGTTGATGCCACAAAAGGTACTGCATTCGAGAAAGTGCCTTCATCAACGAACGGTGTGGGTTATGCCGACATCGACAACGATGGCGACCAAGATGTGGTCATCACATCGCTTGGTGGAAAACAGTTGTACATGTTCATCAATGATGGAACAGGAAAGTTCACTGAAGAAGCTGTAGCCCGCGGTGTGGCAATGATTGATGGTCGCCCGCATTCCGGGATGGGTGTGAGTTTTGGTGACTACAACAACGATGGTTGGCTCGATATGCACACCAATGAGTGGCAGCCATCTGATGTTTCGGCTTATGCGGTTCCTTCTCACTCGCGACTATTTAAAAACTTAGGAGCATCAGGTAAGCCCGGAGTGTTTGTTGATGCAACGAAAGAAGCAGGAGTTGAACTGGAGTCACGGGTTGACCTGGTGTATTCATTTAGTTCGAGTTTCACCGATTTCGATAGCGATGGAAATGTCGATTTGATGGTGGCATCCGACTTCAACACCACCCGTTTCTATTGGAACAACGGCGATGGTACTTTCACCAACGGCACGGTCGATGCCGAACTGGGCAAAGAAGAAAACGCTATGGGTCTAGCTGTTGGCTTCATGGGCAAACCGCAGAAGCAAGTGATGATGGTGACGTCAATTCGAGCAAAAGCCGACTGTGATGATGCTTCTGATTTGATATTGACCGGTAACCGACTTTTTGAATATTCCGGAAAGCGTGTCTTTAGCGATATCACCGATAAAGCGGGTGTTCGCAACGGGTTCTGGGGCTGGGGGACGAGCTTTCTCGATTCAACGAATGCCGCGAAAAAAGAAATTGCTTCAGCAAATGGAATGGACATCACATGGATGCCTCCCTCTGCGTGTTACGCCTCTGACCCATTTCGCTTTTGGGCAGATAACGGCAATGGAGTATTTACCGAGAAATCTATTGCTGCTGGCATAGACATCAACACACCATCAAAGGGCGTAGTGATATTTGATGCCGACAATGATGGTCGACAAGACATGTTTGTAACGCGCGATGCGAACAAGCCGCTTTTCTTCCACAACCAAACCCCATCGGTTGGCGCTTGGCTCGGTGTCACGGTGCAGGGAACCACAACAAATCGCGATGGCTTAGGTGCACTTATTTCTGTGACTGCTGTTGAGGGCGAAGAACCACAACTGGCCTATGTGGGAACCTCGGGTTCGTTCCTGACCCACGATGGTCGCGTGAAGCATTTTGGGCTAGGAAAACTCACCACTAACATCTTTGAGGTGAAAGTGACCTTTCCTGCCTCAGGCAAAGAAGTGGTTCTCAACAACGTCAAGCCCCAAGAGTTGATCAATGTGACGGAACCAGAATGAAGAGATACCCATGGCTATTTCTCGCTGCCGCAGTGGTATTGGCGAGTTGTGGAGGAACTGCAACACCGTCAACTACCTCAACAACTGGTAAGTGTGCTCTAGAAAACGATGCAGAGTGCATCGGTGCAGATTTGAGTGGGCAAGACCTTTCGGGGAAGCGCCTCATCGGTATCGACTTTCGTAATGCCAACTTGTCAAACTCAAAATTTGTTGGCGCCGATTTAACGCAGGCCAACCTTGTAGGAGCCAATGTGGCCGGAGCAGACTTCTCCGAGGCAACTCTGGTGCGTATCTCACTCTCCGGTGCCAATGCTGCGGGCGTGAATTTCTCGGGTTCGTTGCTCACCGGGGCAGACTTTCGCGAGGCAGATATTGCTGACGCAAACTTCAGTCGGGCGTATTTAACCGATGCGAATTTTACAGGTGCCCTCAATGCTCCGTCGTTTGAGTCGGCTCTCTTGTGTAAAACAGCAATGCCCGACGGGGCAGTGGAGGCGCCATCATGCTGAAGAAGTTGTTGGCTACCTTCTTGCTGTTGTCAGCAACTGCTGTTGTTCAGCCAGCCCTGGCCTCAACGCCTCCGGCGACGAGTGCTGTTGCATCAAATGATTTAGTCAGCGAGTTCCTTACTGAGTTGACTGTTCGTGTGTCACGCGATCGCGTGGCGCCTACAAAGTCGAGTCGCTTATACGCATATGTGGCCTATGCAATGTTCCTCGCTTCGGCACCTAGTGATGACATGTTGTTCAAGAACCTTGGCAATGTGCCCGAGTTGCCACCACGTGCAGAGAGCATTGACCCAGTAGTTGCAGCGTTGGCCGCGGGAACTTCTGTAGCCCGCAATATTTTTCTTGTAGCAGCAGCGCGCACAACATTCGGAGAATTTCGCGACCGTATTTTGCGCAGCGCAGCGAAAGATCTGTCTGCATCGGTTGAGCAGGAATCTGTGAAGTATGGAATTGGTGTTGCTGCCGCTGTTGTTGCACGAACAAATGCAGACGGATTTGAAGAGTCGAAAAAAGCAATGGCTCCCGATGTGAAGGGGCCAGGTATTTGGGTTCCTACACAACCTGGTTATCAACCAGCCATCGACCCGGGTTGGGGAGCCATGATGCCGTTTTTTGTAGGTACAAAGAAGTGCTCTCTTCCTGTTCCACCAGAATCTGGTGATGCACAATCGCCCTTCCAAGGTGCAGCTGATGAAGTCGCCACTGTTGCAAAGAATCTCACTGAAGAACAAAAGAGTATTGCTCGGTTCTGGGACGACAGTCGAGGACGCACCGGAACGCCCGCAGGGCACTGGCTGGTCATTGCTCTTACCGCCGCAAAGGAGAAAGAAGTTGATGCGGTCACGCTCATTCGCGTTGTTGCACACACGTCAATGGCCGTAGCCGATGCATTCATTGTGAACTTCGGCGAGAAATATAAACACATGGTGGAGCGCCCCATCACGGTGCTGCAACGAAGCGACCCCCAATGGTCGTCGTACCTGCCAACACCAGCTTTCCCTGAGTACCCATCTGGCCACTCAACCATTTCCAAAACTGCAGCAGATGTTCTCACTTCCTATTTCGGCATCTGGTCTTTCACTGATCCGGGCTATGGCCTTACACAAGAATCGCGTGCGAAATTTGAAGTCACTCCTCGCACTTTTTCTTCGTTCGACGCGGCTGCAAAAGAGGCAAGCATCTCGCGTCTCTATGGGGGCATTCACTTCACAATTGGTCTCACCTCAGGCGTGACGTTGGGCGCTTGTGTCGCAAGTAAAACTCTCTAATTTTTAGGGTTCTCGGCGCGGTATGTCCCGTAAATCGGGACATACCGCGCCGAGAACCCCGCAAAGAGGGGGGCGAAGAGACATCAAAAGTGTTCGGTGATAACCTTGAAATCACAGTAAGTAAACGTTGACTATTACTACGATCGGAGAAGCAGTGAGCAAGCGCATGCGTGTACGTATCGCCATGTTGACACTCGCTGCTCTTGTATTTTCTGCTTGTGGTGGCGGTGCTGGTGGCGGAGGAGGCGGCGCCTCTTCGGGCGGCGGTGGCGATGCGCCTAGTGGTGCTGTAGCTACTGGTCTTCAAACTGCTACTGATGGTTGGTCGTTCCCCAACTTCCCATCGTCTGCATATGCCGATGTGAACTTCGATGAAACCGACTTGGTGTCGATGTTTGGTTCCGATGAAACCATTTGCGTGGGCGGGGTAGCAACACCATGCAAGTTGACTGCCGAAGCTGCTGCGTGGGCTCGCATGGTGAACCAGGCACGAGCTTCTGGGCACTGTGAAGGTCTTGTTGCTCTCGCATCGTCGCGTTTCAATAATAAGGAAACACCCGCAACTGTGAAGTTGCCATCGCAACAAGAAACGTTGCATGCAATTATGCGTACCTTCGCCACACAGTTTTTGCCTGAAGTGCAAGAAAGCATCGGCAAGTGGATGGCCGCATCGTTCGAAGACAAGATCGATGAAATGAAAAAATCGTTTGCTGCAGGAACTCTGCAGTACACGTTAGGTGTGTACACCGCGGGTGGTGGCCACGCTTTGTTGCCGTACGCCATTGAGTACCCCACTCCCGACACACCACGTGTGATGTTGTACGACTCAAACTGGCCCGGAAAAAATCGTTATGTCGATATCGACTTGAAGGCAAAAACATGGCGGTTCTCTTTCAGTGGTGAAGACCCAGCGAACGACCCTGATGCGTGGACGGGTGGCCCGCAAGATATGGACCTCACTCCGCTCGATGCGCGGCAAGGTACCTGCCCGTTTTGTGGCAAAGATGTAAAAGTCGCAAAGACCACCATGCTCATTCGTTCTGCAAACCTCGACTGGTCGGTAGAAACAGATGGCGGAGTGGTATCGCCTGCCAACCCCACCGGCACCGATGGCACCACGGTGAAGGCAGTCAAAGGTGGAAGTTTCGATTTTCTTGCGCCAGGCATAGTAACGCGCAGCTCGTATGACTATTTGGTCAGTGTCCCCGATTATCCAGAAGATGCGTCAACTACCACTTCCGCCGTCAAGAAGAAAAAGAAGCGCAAGAGCAAACTGAAGTTCTCGGGTGCTACCTCTGTGTATGCAGTCATGCCAGAAGGTATTGCCCAGTTCACCACACCTGGCAGTGAAGACGACCCTGTTGAAGTTGAAGGCAGTTCTATTTCCACCACTGACCCTGGTGTAGATCTCACCTTGGCATCGGGAAACTTGGTTGCTAATGCTTCGGGTTCTGCTGTGTCGTTGAGTGTTGAGGGCGAAACGATGGCTGTGGCAGTAACTGCAGCCAATGGTCAGGTCATCAAGCAAGAGGTTTCTGCAGATCAGCCAACTGTGCAAATGAAAGCCGACCCAGAAGGCGGCGGAATTACCGTGTTGGCTGCGTCTGCTACCGGTGTAGTGGAAAAGACTGAAGTGTCTTCAACTGGTGAGACCACGAAATCGGTCGTGACCGAGGCGTTGAACTTGAGTGAAGTAAAAGCAGAGTTGCCGCCAGCGTTGGCTTCGAAAGAAAACCCCGCATTGCCATCACTTGCTACACGCGACATGGCAAACCCCGACTACAAAGTTGACGCTGCGTATTCGGCGCCTACCACTATTCCGGCAAAGGGTGGTGACCAGGTTGCTGAAGCAGTCCAGACCACTCAGGCGAAGGCTTCTAATGCAGCAACTCCGAATGAGCCAACACCAACGCAACCAGTGCGCAACGCAGCATTGCCCACCACTTTGCCGCCTAAGGGTGCGGCCCCAGTTGATGATGATGCTCCACCCACCACGGTGAAACGTACGGTTGCTGCGGCTACGTCGGGAACCGGTAGTGCTGCTGCAGTGGCGCTGAAACCATCTCTTGGTCGATTCACTGTTCCTGCTGTCACGTATGGTGACGCTGCGTTCACCATTGACGAACCTTCTTCAAACAGTTCTGGTGGTTGGCGCTTTACATCGAGCAAACCAGACGTTGTTGAAGTGAGCGCGCTCACGGGTCGCGCCACTATTAAAGGCGCGGGCAGCACCACCATTACTGCCACGCAATCGGCAGTCAAGGGTTTTGAACAGGCATCAATAACAGCGTTGCTCATAGTGGCTCGCGATACCCCAGTACTGGGCGCGTACACCACGGCGTCACGTACGTTTGGTGATGAATCTTTTGTACTGAAAAACCCCACTTCGAACAGCCCTGGCGCATTCACAGTTGAGTCGAGCGATGAATCGGTAGCAAAGTTCTCGAAAACTTCCGGACGACTTGTGATTTCGGGTGCCGGTAGAACCACTATTACTGCTACACAAGCAGCGACTGATGATTATTTGAGCGCTGTCAAGAGTTTTGTGTTGTCAGTGAAAAAGGGAACACCTGAGTTGGGCGCTTTTGATGATGTTGCTCGCACTTTTGGTGACGCCGGGTTTACTTTGGCGAAACCAACGTCCGATTCGCGTGCCGCAATCACCTTGAGTTCCAGCAACCCAGCAGTGGCCACTGTTGATGGCGCGTCTGGTGCAGTGAGCATTGTGGGTGCGGGAACAACCACGTTTACTGCTGCTCAAGCTGCAAACGACGACTTTGTTGCGGCATCAAAATCGATGACCTTCACTGTGCGTCAGGCCATACCGGCCTTGGGGTCAATGACCGGTGCAACAAAAACTTTTGGTGATGCAAGTTTCTCCTTAACAAAACCTTCGTCACCTTCAAGCGGTGCCTTTAGTTTTGCAAGTAGCAATACTGGGGTGGCGAGCGTTGATGCTGATGGCAAAGTAACTGTTGTGGGTGCAGGCACCGCAACCATTACGGCCACGCAAGCAGCGAGTGGCAACTACTCGTCAAGTTCGGTTGCCGCTGTTGTCACTGTGGGTCGTGCGGCTACAACAATTGCAAACTTGTCGCTGAACAACATGACCTTTGGGGCAAGCGATGTCACCTTGGCCCCTCGTTCAAATAACCCTTCGCCTTTTACCTTCTCAAGCAGCGCACCAACGGTGCTGGCGGTGAATGCAACAACAGGGCGAGTCACTGTGGTTGGCGCTGGCACAGCAACCATTGAAGTGCGTCAGGCGTCGAGTGCCAACTACGAAGCAGGTGCGGAAAGACTGACCGTACAAATTGGGCGAGCAACACCAACGCTTTCCAGTTTCAGCGCAATCAGCAAAGATTATGGAGATGCGCCATTCACGTTGACGCCACCAGAGTCCAATAGCCCGGCACCATTTACCTATGAGAGCAGCAACCCGAGCGTTGCTTCAATTGATGCTTCAACAGGCGTTGTTACCATCCGTAACGTCACCACGGTCGGCAGCCCAGTAACTCTTACTGCTCGCCAAGCTCAAACCGATAACTATGCGGCAATTACGGCAACAACAACGCTCAACATTGGTCGCGGAACACCAGTGTTTGGTGATTTCACAATCGCGAGCAAAGTATGGGGTTCCAGCAACTTCGCTGTGACTGCTCCAACTTCTACAAGTGCTGGA
>JAPKZV010000022.1 GCA_026393585.1 Actinomycetota bacterium | reverse complement strand
CCTTGCAGGGCTCATCGCGGCCCGTATGGCGCAGCCTTTATTTGTTGTTCCTGCAGGTGAAACAGCAGAGTTTTTGGCTGGTATCGATGTGCGAAGCCTTGAAGAGTTCGCCGATGTATCTGCCCATACTTTGTCGCTACTTTTTCGCTTGGGGTTGTCGACGTGCGGAAAAGTTGCTGCAACGAGTAAACAACTTCTCTCCGATCGCTTTGGACCCGATGGAAATATGTTGCACACGCTGTGCAACGGTGCCGACCTGCACCCTGCACTCACTGAAAAAATTCCTACCCTCTATTACGCCGAGGGTCATTATGAAGATCCTCTTGTGCAAGTCGATGCTGTTTTTCTTGCCGCTCAACAACTCGTTGCACCGCTCATGGCGCAGTTGCAAGGGGAGCATTTAGCAATGTGTCGCGTGGTGGTTACTCTCACCACCGAACACGACGACATCTCTGAACGAGTGTGGTACAGCGCAGCGGGTTTTCACGAACAAGGTCTTCTCGAGCGTGTGCGATGGCAAGTAACAACATGGCTCGAAGAATCATCAGGGCTTACTGCTGGGGTGCACAACATTGCAGTCAACGTGCAAAACACGGTGCCCATTGGGCATGAGCAGCCACGTCTGTGGGGTGGTCGTAGTGAAAGCGATGCTGCAGCACGCATCGCTATTACCCGCGTGGCTGGTGTGGTGGGCCAAGACCACGTGTGTGTTCCCGAGTGGCGAGGTGGTCGCGACATTACGCGTGAGTACGAACTTGTTCCTGCACATCGTGTCGATCTTGCGCACTACGAATCCACTGTTCACCGTGTTACTCCTGGCGCATTACGCCCTGCTGCGTGGAGTGGCGATATGGGGCAGCATGCGCCGATGCAAAATATTTTGCCGCCAGAAAAAATTGAGGTGCTCAATAATCAATATGGCGCAGTCGAAGTAACGGGCCGCCATAGTGTGCGTTCAGAACCGCGGTATATACGGCGCAATGAACAACTCTTTTCTGTACGTGCATGGCATGGCCCGTGGCCCGTTGAAGAGCGCTGGTGGGACCCACTGCGCCAGCGGCGTGTGGTGCGCATGCAGTGCCTTGTTCACGACGGGAAACAAGAGCACGGGTGGCTGGTGTTGCTAGAGCACCGCACATGGTGGTTGGTTGCGGTGTATTCCTGAGAGACTCTAGGTATGACATCGCTCGCAGTAGATGAACTCTTGGCATTAGTTGCTCATCATCAACCTATTGATGCCCGAGAAGCTGAGTCGTTAGTAACTTTTCGCCGCGAGGTCGTTCAACTCGCCGACCCGTGCAATGAACATGCACACACCACCCACGTCACGGCATCTGGTGTTGTGGTGAGTAGTCAAGCAACGGTGTTGCACCTGCATAAGCGGCTCAATTTGTGGTTGCAGCCTGGCGGGCATATTGAAAAAGATGAACACCCCAGCGCGGGTGCATTGCGCGAAGCTCAAGAAGAAACAGGCCTCCATGTGCGTCACCCCGAGAGCGGCGCGGTGTTCTTTCATCTCGATGTTCACCCAGGCCCGCGGGGCCATACACACCTCGACTTGCGGTATCTGTTGCTTGCCGAGCACCTCGAGGCGCCCGCCCCTGGGGCAGAGGAAAGCCAAGAAGTACGCTGGTTTTCATGGGCAGAAGCAGCCGCAATTGCCGATGCGGGGCTTGCGGGGGCATTGCTGCGGGCTCAAGAACTGATACGAACATATGTTCGCTAAACTCCCATGAGTGAGTTTTCATCGTGAACAGCGTTATGGCGAATTGCACTGCCAGTCGCATTTTTCTTTTCTGACAGGAGCCTCGTCTCCCGAGCAGCTTGCCCAACATGCCAGTGCACTTGGCCTGCAGGCGCTCGCCCTCACCGACCGCAATGGGCTCTACGGAGTAGTGCGCTTTGCTGAAGCCGCGCGGCAGTTGCAACTGCCCACCGTGTTCGGTGCAGAGCTCACCCCGCGCTGTGCTGGCGAGCACAACAGTGGGCATGTGGTACTTCTTGCGCAGGGCCCGCAAGGGTATGCCTACTTATCGCAAGCCATTACACATGGGCAACTCGCTGGTGCGAAAAACGAACCGCAGTTTCACATGGCCGACCTGTCTGGTTTTGCTCGCGGGTCGTGGAAGGTGCTCACTGGAGGCGTAGAAGGAGTGGTGAGCCAGGCCCTCATCGAGCATGGGCCACAGGCAGGCGAACGCAAGTTGTATCAACTCATCGATGCATTTGGTGCCAACAATGTGTTTGTAGAACTTGTGCATCATGGCGGCCCGCTCGATGCAGCACGTAACGATGAACTGGTACGTATTGCTGCGCGATGCAATGTGCAATGTGTGGCAACCAACAATGTGCAATATGCAACAACAGCAGAATTCTCACTTGCAACCGCAATGGCCGCTATTCGTCAACGCAGTTCATTGAACGACATTGACCACTTGTTGCCCTTTGCAGCAACAGCAATGTTGCGTTCAGGTGCTGAACAAGAGAAATATTTTGCGCGTTACCCCGGAGTGGTTGAAATGGCTGCCGATATTGCAAGCGAGTGCGCATTCGATCTTGCGCTCATTGCGCCACGCCTGCCACCGTACCCGTGTCCTTCTGGTATGAATGAAATGGAGTATCTGCGTCATTTGGTGGCACAAGGTGCACAGCGTCGATACGGGCCTCCACCCACTCATGCCGACGACACATTGTCGTTGCGTGCGCGGGCATGGGCAGTCATTCATCATGAACTCGACGTCATTGAAACTCTTGGTTTTGCTGGCTATTTCTTGGTGGTATGGGACATCGTTCAATTTTGCAACGACAACGATATTTTTTGCCAGGGCCGTGGCAGTGCCGCAAATAGTGCAGTGTGTTTTTCTCTGGGCATTACACGTGCCGATGCGGTATCGCTTGGTTTGTTGTTCGAGCGATTTTTGTCGCCCGAGCGCGACGGCCCTCCCGACATCGATATCGATATTGAAAGTGGTCGGCGTGAAGAGGTCATTCAATACGTATTCCAACGCTACGACCGTTTACATGCCGCGCAAGTTGCCAACGTCATTACATACCGGTCGCGCTCTGCGTTGCGCGATGCTGCAAAAGCATTGGGTCACCATATTGCACAAGGCGAAAAGGTCGACCCCGAAGACCTTCCCGACAATGTTCAGGCGCTCGCTGTGCAATTGCTGCATCACCCACGGCACCTTGGTGTGCATTCGGGTGGCATGGTCATTTGCGACAGACCAGTGAGTGAGGTGTGCCCAGTTGAGTGGGCAACAATGCAACAGCGCAGTGTGCTGCAGTGGGACAAAGACGACTGTGCGGCTGCGGGCTTAGTGAAGTTCGACCTGTTGGGTCTTGGCATGCTTTCAGCCCTGCACAACGCAGTCGATCTCATTGAACTACATCGCGGTGAGCCACTCGACCTCGCGGGTTTGCCACAAGAAGACGAGGTCTATGCCATGTTGTGTCGTGCCGACACGGTGGGTGTTTTCCAAATTGAATCACGAGCACAAATGGCAACACTGCCGCGCTTGAAACCGCGACGCTTTTACGACCTTGTTGTCGAGGTCGCCCTCATTCGTCCTGGGCCCATTCAAGGCGGTTCAGTGCATCCATACATTCGCCGGCGCAATGGGCAAGAGCCCATTACCTATTTACATCCACTTCTTGAAAAGAGTTTGGGTAAAACACTGGGCGTGCCGTTGTTCCAAGAACAGCTCATGCAAATGGCGATCGATGTTGCTGGTTTTACTCCCAGTGAAGCCGACCAACTACGTCAGGCCATGGGTTCAAAAAGATCACAAGCAAAAATGGAAAAACTTCGCGAGCGCCTGTTCCAGGGGATGAAAGAGCGAGGCATTGTTGGTGAAATTGCCGACACCATTTTCCGCAAGATGGAAGCATTCGCTAGTTACGGATTTCCTGAAAGTCACTCGGTGAGTTTTGCATACCTTGTGTATGCATCGGCATACATCAAATATCACGAACCCGCTATTTTCTGTGCGGCGTTACTCAATGCGCAGCCCATGGGTTTTTGGTCGCCACATTCATTGGCGCGCGATGCGCGTCGTCATGGGGTAGAGGTGCTCACTCCATGTATCAATGCTTCACAAGCATCGGCGTCTTTGGTCGAGAGTGCTTCCTCTACAAGCGGGCTTGCTGTACGCATGGGCCTGTCTGCGGTACGCGGGGTGAGTAGCTCATTGGCACAGAAAATAGAAGAGGCGCAACCCTTCGACACCATGGAGCACGTGGTGCGCGCAGTGCCAGAACTCTCGACGGCTCATCTAGAAGCTTTTGCCACTGCCGGCGCATTCGATGTATTTGGCACGCAGCGTCGCAACGCATTGTGGGCTGCGGGCGCAGTTGCGCAGTCGCGCCCAACGCGTTTAGAAGGAATCACGGTGGGCAATACGGCACCAGCGCTGCCCGGAATGGAACCCATCGAAGAAGCAGTGGCCGACCTCTGGGCAACAGGAGTTTCCCCCGATGGGCACCCCACAATTTTTTTGCGTGAGAAGTTGCATGCAATGGGTGTGCTTACCGCGAGCGAGTTAGCAACTGTCGAGTCGGGCACTCGTATTTATGTGGCGGGTGTAGTAACGCATCGGCAACGTCCGCGCACGGCAAGTGGGGTCACCTTCATGAACTTAGAAGACGAAACGGGGCTCATCAATGTGGTCTGCTCGCCAGGGTGTTGGACCCGTTTTCGTACCGATGCGCGCGGTGCTGCTGCACTACTCGTACGCGGGCGGGTCGAGTCGTCGGAAGGTGTTGTCAACATTATTGCTGAACACTTGTCGGCACTGCGTGTGGCAGTAGGTGCAGCGAGCCGAGACTTTCGTTAGGTCTACTTAGTCTCTTGAAAAATATGAATGGGTTCAGGTGGTGGCCCATTGCGCACAACATCTGCAACAAGTTGAGGGAGATGCGACGGTGCGAAGAAAATGTCGTCGAGCGCCAACGACAGTTCTTCAATGCTCCACCAACGCAATTCAACGAGGTGTTCACTACGTAATTGCTCAACAGATAATTCGGGTTGTGGGTCAAAACGCGTGGTGCGCACCAAATATGCATGGTCGCGTTGGCCGTCCCACTGGCCGTCAATAAAAGGAACTACATGCGTGCGGGTCCACAAGAGTTCGCCAATGGGAGGTTCGTAAAGCCCTACTTCTTCGCGTAGTTCTCGGTGGAGTGCGTCGTGGTGCTCCTCGTCGGCTTCAATGCCGCCGCCGGGGAGCACCCACACAGAACGCGTAGGGAATTGCAGTAACGCCAACAGCACATAGTTGAGTTCATCAACAATAAGACCCCGCACCGCTTGGCGGATACGAAGATGACTGATGTCGGGCGTTGGCGAATTCAAAGAGAATTAGAAATCGACGGTGGCAATGCGATCTGCGTTGTACACAGTTGCTTTGGCGTCGACACGGTATTTGAAGGTTTCTGCACCACTAATGCCATGCTCGCCAAAAAGGGTGCGCATGTTGAAGTAGTTCTCGTGCAAGAAGTGTGCAGCAAGTGACGGAGCGTCGGTCCACAATTCGTATACCGAAATGGTGCCAGGCTCACAGGGGTCGGCGCTAAAGACGTAGGCCTCGCAGCCGGGCTCGTTGTCGCGAGTTGCTTGCTGAAGCGGCTGTGAAGCCTTCACAAGAGCTTCACGCTTTGATGGGTCGATGAAAATTCTTCCGGCAATGATGATCATGGTTTTCCTTTGTGTCTATTTTTTACGTTATTCGTTCGGTGATTCATTTAAGCCGTCGTTGAAGGCTCGGTACGTGTCGTAGATCTCTTTGCAGTTCTGACACATGGGAACTTGCTTAGGGTCGCGCGAAGGAACCCATACGTGCCCGCACAGTGCCTCGAGGGGAGTGCCATAAATGCGGGCTTCCATCACTTTTGCTGCGGCCGATTCACCGGGCTCAGTTTTCACAATGTGGGCCACAATGGGCTCAGCGGTTTCCAGCTCTTGGTCGAGCAGTGGCTCGGTGCGAGCTGGCAAGACAGTGAGTGGGGCCATATTTGTCGCGCGCATGGTTCTAGTCAATCAGATGTACGCGGCCCTTGGGGCTGTCGTAGACTAGGGACATGCCGTTGTACGAGTATCGCTGTAGTGCATGTGACACCGCTTTTGAAGAGCGTCGCCCGATGAGCCAAGCGTCGGACCCTGCGCAATGTGTTTGCGGAGCTCAAGCAAAACGACGCTTGTCGGTATTTGCCTCGGTGGGCGGTGGCGCTCCAGCGTCGACCCCGGCCCCTGCACCACGCGGTGGCGGTTGCGGCTCTGGGTGTGGTTGTCACTAACTGTGATTTTGGTAGACCCATCACACTGGTGGTTTCGCGACAAACGGTGGTGCCACTTGGTGAGCGACTCAAACCTTGACGAGCTGCACCTTTTCGCTGAGGAACTTGGGGTGCCGCGGCGCGGATTTCAAGGAGACCACTACGACATTCCCGATGACTATCGCACGCGTGCCATAGCAATGGGTGCAACTGCTGTGCCAAGTAGAGAACTGTTGCAGCGGTTAAAGGCTGCAGGGTTGCGCTTTACCCCAAGCCAGCGACGTGCATGGGGCTCCACGTTGCGCCCCGACCTGAAGAGTGAAAACCTCGCACACACCAATTGAGCAAAACAATGCCGGCGCGGTCGCATACATCGTTGAAAGAAAACCATCGCTCGGCATCGTCGTTGGTGGGCAATGTATTTTTCTCAATGGTGAGTACGTAACAGGCGCTAGCGCTGGGATGCGCAGACGCAATGCCGACAACGAGGTGACCCAAAGCTTCGCCACCGTGTGATGGGGTGAGTGGATGCGTAATGGGTACGTGCAGTGGTGCGGTAAAAAGCCCAATGCCGCAGCGCGAGGAGTCGGTGAGCAAGATGAGTGCTTCTTCGCGAAAGGGACGTGAAACACACATGCTGAAAACACTGAGTGCTTGAGAGGTGTGAGTGATGGTGTCGATATAAGGACGCGGAACGTCGACGAGGCTATGTACCGAAGTATGAGAGGTGGTTGTGTTCACCTCTCGAATGTAGAGATGGGGTGCTATACGAGGGAATATGCCACGAGAAATGCGCTCAGACCAACACCAACGGGCACTGCGTAACCCACCCATTGAGGCATGGGGCGATGAGCTGGTGAAAACAAAAAGAGAGCACACAGTGCGCCGCCAGCGAGACCGCCCAAGTGCCCACCAATGGAAATGCCCGACACAGAAACGGTCAATACCAAGTTGAGCAACAAGGTGAGTCCGAGGCCTGTTTGCATGGGGTTGATACCGCGGAGTCGCATGCCAACAAATGCGGCACCCATGAGTCCAAATACTGCACCCGATGCTCCGCCCGTCACCGCCATAGAGAAATACCTTTGCAAGCCCAAGGTCAACAAGGTTTTTATTCATTCCACCTGCATCAAAATATGAAGAGCCAGTGTTGGTGTAAATGAAAACTAAAAGATTGACGGCAATGAGAATTTTTGTTGCCAGCATGGGCTGGCCGGCATTCCAATAGCGCGCACGTGTGCGAGCATCGGGGCGGTCACGGCGAACACATTCCAAACAATGTGAGCCCACTGCTGCTTGAACAAGGCACTCGGAACATGCGGGGCGTGCGCAACGTGTGCAGCTACGCCCGGTGGGGCGGTCGGGGTGTCGGGTGCATTTCGGAAGTACTGGTGGCGGCAAATTCACGATGCGCGCTCAGCTTCTTCGCGATGGGTCAAGTACCACTCCACCGTTTTCTCGAGACCAGCACGGAATGTGACTTGAGCTTTCCATTGCAATGCTCGTTCAGCTTCGCTTGCATCAACACGGCGTCGTGGCTGGCCGTCAGGCTTGGAAGGATCCCACACCAACTTGCCAGTGAAGCCCACTACTTCAGCAATGGTTTCCACTGTTTCGCGAATAGTGATTTCGTGGTTGTTGCCCAGGTTGAGAGGTTCAGCTGAATCGCGTACTTCTGCTGCACGCACAATGGCGGCTGCTGCATCTTCAACGTACAAGTATTCGCGGCTGGCACTTCCGGTGCCCCACACCTGAATGTCGCTGTCGCCACGCTCTTTTGCTTCAACACACTTTTTGATGAGCGCAGGAATGACGTGAGAAACATCGGGATGGAATTTGTCACCAGGCCCGAACAAGTTGGTGGGAATGAGATAAGCAAATTTTTGTCCGTATTGCGCTGCATTCACTTGCGCGTGCACAAGCAATGCTTTTTTGGCAATGCCGTAAGGAGCGTTGGTCTCTTCGGGGTAGCCGTCCCATAGCGAACGTTCATGAAAAGGAACAGGGGTGAACTTTGGGTATGAGCACACGGTGCCGAGCACGATGGTTTTTTCCACCTGTGCATGGCGACACGCCTCAATGACATGCGTTCCCATGAGCAGGTTGTCGAGATACAGGGGAGCCGGAGCCACCTGGTTGTAGCCAATGCCACCGACTCGTGCAGCGAGGTGCACCACATGGCTGGGCTCGTACTGGGCAAGCATTCGGGTGGCTTCGCCGGGCACGGTGAGGTCGAATTCGGCCTTGCGGGGAGCACTCACGGTGGCCCCAGCGGCGCGGAACTGTTGCACCACAACGCTTCCGAGAAAGCCATTGCCCCCGGTCACCAAAACGGGACGATTTTGCCAGAAGTCGCTCATGCACACTCATGGTAGGCGCACGGCAGGCACAATAGGGGGGTGCGTGTGGCTTATAGCTTGGAACAGTGTTGGCATCGGGTGCCCGGGGGCACCGCTGTGTACGGCATTGAATTGGCAAAAGCCATTGGCGAATTGAATAACCGCGACACGTCAGGTCGTCGCCAGGTGCAGTTACTTGGGGTCGCGGGGCGTCACAAGGCAGCACCACTCGAGCCATACCGCCCTCCCATTGCCGTGCACTCATTGCCGTTGGCAGGGCCGTATCTCTATGAATCGTGGCTGCGTTTCAATTGGCCAAAGGTGGAAGGTGCAACGGGGGCAATCGACCTCGTGCATGCAACAAGCATCATTCCTGCTGCAAGTGGAGCACCCCTTGTTGCCACTATTCATGACCTTGCCTTTTTGCATGAGCCAGAACATTTCACCAAGAGGGGCGTCGGTGTTTTTCAACGCAGTCTGGAAATTCTGCGCAAGCGAGCAACGCGCATCATTTGCGTTTCGCAGGCCACTCTCGATGACTGCTTGGAAAACGGATTCAGTGCCGAGCAACTCCGTTATGTGCCAAACGGCGTGCACCATGTTGATGTAGATAACGAGCAAATCACTGCAGTGCGTAAAAAGCATGCATTGCCACATCAGTATTTACTTTTCGTTGGCACTTTAGAACCGCGCAAAAATTTGCAACGCCTCATCGACGCTGTGGAAACTCTCGGGCCCGATGCGCCCCCGTTAGTAGTGGTGGGGGCCGATGGTTGGGGTACTGAAATTGTTGCGCAGTCGCGAGTAAAAATGCTGGGCTTTGTTTCAAGTGACGACCTCGCAGCGTTGTATGCAGGAGCGGCAGCATTTTGTTATCCATCGCTGCGCGAAGGATTCGGATTGCCCATTTTGGAAGCAATGTCACATGGTGTTCCGGTGGTCACAAGTTTGGGAAGTTCTACGGAAGAAGTATCGGGTGGCGCAGCGGTTCTCGTGAACCCCAATAGTGCTTCAAGTATTGCCGATGGCATTTTGCGTGCGTTGGAAAATCGAGAAGCGTTATCACAAAGCGGGCTCACGCGTTCACGTTCGGTCACCTGGGAACGCACAGCGGCACTTACTGTCGAGGTGTATCGCGAAGTGATGGAAGAAACCACAGGGGCGTCTCGTGGTTGATGCAGTAAAAGCAACTGAAGTTGCCGTCAACTTATTGTGGTGTGTGCCAGGGAAAGTGGGGGGCAGTGAGCAATACCTCACTCGGCAACTTGCCGGCTTGTGTGGGCGTAGCGAGTTCGCTCTTCACGCATACGTTCCTCAAGGTTTCATTGCTGCTCATAGCGAACTCGCCGATGTAGCTCAGATGCACGAGATGTCTTCAACGGCACATAATCGGGCCACTCGTATTTTGTTTGAAAATACGTGGCTTAATGCACGCACGAAAAGTGCTCAACTTGTTCATCACGGAGGTGGCACATTGCCATTGCGTGGCAACAACAACACGTTGCTCACTGTGCACGATGTGCAGTACCTCACTTACCCCGAGTATTTCTCGGCGGTGCGGCTGCGTTACTTGAAAGCAATGATGCCGCGCTCTGTTAAGCGCGCGCTAGCAATTGCTGTTCCTTCGGCCTACGTACGCGGGGTGCTGATGGAACAGTTCTCGTTGCCGGGTGAAAAAATACATGTAGTGCGACACGGGGTAGAGGCGCTGGTACGCAGCGAAGAAAACATTGCTCGCGTGCGCAACAAATATGGTCTGGAAAACGTCGAGTATTTCATTTATCCAGCTATGACGCACCCACATAAGAACCATGCATTTTTGGTGAATCTTCTTGCTGGCCCGTGGAAACATCGCAGCGAGCACTTGGTGTTCATTGGCTCTGTGGGGCGTGCACACGAAGAACTTCTCGCACTCATTGCACAACTTGGCCTTGCGCATCGTGTGCATGTGGTGGGTCGGGTGGAAGGCACCGAACGCGATGCATTTGTTGCAGGTGCGCGTGCGCTGTTGTTCCCCAGTCAATACGAAGGTTTTGGCGCTCCACTCATCGAAGCCATGTCGCTCGGCGTGCCAGTGGTGTGTGCCAATACCGCAAGCCTTCCGGAAGTTGCAGGTGATGCTGGCGTGGTATTGCCGCTCACGCTTGAAGCGTGGAGTGACGTGCCAAACATGATTGACAGCACTTCTCTAGATCTTGTGCAGCGCGGGCATGAGCGAGTGAAGTATTTCTCACTTGCTGAATCGGGCAGCGATCTTGCAGCGACGTATGAAAGCATGCTTGCATGAGTTCTCGCCCCATCGTGGTGTTGTGTCCACACTTTGCGCCCGACACTGCACCCACCGGAGTGGTGATGACCCGCATTGTTGAAGAACTAGTAGAGCGTGGTCATGAAGTGCATGTTGTTACCTCGTTGCCGTGGTATCGCCAGCACCAAGTAGAAAAAGAGTGGCAAGGCAATCGCAAGAGCTGTGAAATCACGCCGTGGGGTTCCATCACTCGGGTCTCTCCTTTCGCAGGAAAAGATAAGTCGCACATTGCGCGTCGCGCTGTTGGCTTCGTTGGCTTTAGTGCGCTACTGGGTATTCGGGGAGTATTCGCTGGGGGAGTGCGGCGTCGAGCACATGCTGTTATTGCCATGTCGCCACCACTCACTTTGGGTCTCACCGGTTGGCTGGTGGCGCGAGTACGCAGAGCGCCATTGGTGTTCAATATTCAAGACGTGTTTCCCGATGCAGCCATTGCCACAGGCAAAATCACCAACAAGCGCATTATTGGTTTGGCGCGTTGGCTCGAGCGCACCAGTTACCGCGCAAGTGATGCAGTGGTGGTGTTGTCGCAAGACCTGCAAAAAAACCTAGAAGCAAAAGTGTCGCCGAAGGTTGCCCAACGCGTTCATGTCATTGCCAATTTCGTTGACTCAGAAAACATTGTTCCGCGGTCTACATCAACTGCATATCGCAAAGAACACGCCGGAAACGCCGACACCGTGGTGATGTATGCCGGCAATGTGGGTTTCTCACAGTCAATTCATTTGCTCATCGATGCCGCACGAGCGTTGCCACGTGTCATGTTTATTGTGAATGGCGAGGGTTCTGCGCGTAGCGAACTCGAGGCGCAAGCGGCGGGTGTATTCAATATCCGGTTTGTGAATTATCAAGACGCGAGTCGCCTCAGTGAAGTATTGGCAAGTGCCGATGTACATGTGGTGCCGTTGAAGACGGGTCTTGGTGCAGTGAGTGTGCCGTCAAAGGCTTACTCCATCATGGCTGCGGGTCGCCCGCTGTTAGCCGCTATCGATGCCGATAGCGAAGTGGCACGCATCGTAGAAAATGTGGGATGTGGACGGGTGGTAGCCCCCGATCAGCCTGAAGCATTTATTGCTGCGCTCTCGTCAATGCTGGAAAATCGCGACGAGATGGCCGAGATGGGAGTCAAAGGTCGCTCATGGGTAGTGGAAAATGCGTCTCCCCATGCGGTGGGTGAGGCCTACCACCAGCTCCTGGCAACCTTGTCGCCCGCGGAATCGCTGTAAAACCCTTCTTCAGCAGATAACCTCGTGATTTCGTGGGTAAATCATCTTCAGCCAAAAAAGTCGCCCGACTGGCTCAAAAGGGCAAAGGGAAAAAGGTCCGCTTCCAGGGCGGAACTGTTTTCCCTGCAGTCATTGTTGTTGTTCTCCTCGTGGGCCTAGGCCTCGTGGCCTATGCCCGGCAAAGTGCCCCAAGTGGCAACGAAGTACCAACCGTCAACGATCACTGGCACGTGTCATACGGCTTTTATGGTTGCGACAAGTACCTTCCTAACCTCATTGGCAACAAAGAAGACCCCGTCGATCCAAACTATGTCAAGTACGGCATTCACAGCCACGACGACGGAGTCATTCACTGGCACCCGTCAGGACTCGCAACAGGTAGCCGTGCAAAATTTGGGCTCTTTCTCACCGTGTACGGAATCAAACTGAGCGACACGAAATTAGAGTTCCCTGCCGATCAGCAAACCGGCATGGTGTACGAAGAGGGCGAAACCAAGTGCTTCAAGAAAGATTCTGAGCTTCGCGCTTACGTCTGGAATCGCTACGACAAGCCTGAAGATCGCAAAATGCTCATTACTGACTTCAAGAACATTCGCATCGACCGCGATGGCATGGTTGTCGTTATTGCATTTGTCCCTAAGGGTGCCGACGCTCCAGCACTTCCAGAATCGGCAGTCAACTTGCCTGAACTGGGTGCAGTCGACGGAGCTGGTGCAACCACTTCAACGGTTGCCGGCGTCACTACAACCACTGCAGCTGGTGCAACCACTACTACGGTCGCTGGTGCATCCACTACAACCGTTGCAGGCGCAACCACCACCACAACAGGATCTGTGACAACCACTTCGGTTGTTGCGAACTCCACTACAACGACCAAGGGGTGACACGCCGCCCATGGATGCTGTCATCCTGGTCGGTGGGTTTGGTACGCGGCTTCGTCCGCTCACGCTCACCACTCCAAAACCGCTGTTGCCAGTAGGCAATGTTTCTATTCTTGCGCGGGTCATTACGGGGTTGGAAAAAGCTGGGGTTACTCGAGCCATTCTTGCCTTGGGTTTTAAGCCGCAGCCATTCATCGATGCGTTCCCTGGCAATCAATGTGGTGGCGTGCACCTCGAATACGCCGTTGAACCAGAACCACTCGACACGGGCGGCGCCATTGCCTTTGCTGCACGCTTTGCTGGCGTTTCACACACCTTCATTGTGGTGAACGGTGATGTGCTCACCAGCCTCGACGTGTCAACTCTCGTGGCGTTCCACAAGAAGAACGCCGCAGAAGGAACGCTCCACCTCACCCCAGTAGAAGATCCATCTCAATTTGGCGTCGTGGAAACAGCGAGCGATGGGCAAGTCACTCGATTTGTGGAAAAGCCAGCACCAGGAGAAACAACAAGTTTTAATGTCAATGCCGGAACCTATGTGCTAGAGCCGTCGGTCATTGAACGCATGGCTGTAGATCAAAAAATCTCTATTGAACGTGTGGTATTTCCAGCCATGGTTGCGCAAGGAACATTGTTTGCAATGCCCACTGCCGACAGTTGGATCGACACAGGACGCCCTGAAACCTATATCGCAGCAAATATGTCGGCCTTAGAAAATACGCAAGACAACAATTTGGTGCATGAGGCGAGCAGGGTTGCAACAACGGCAACAATTGAACAGTCGGTAGTGGGGCCACTGTGTGTAGTGGGTGAATATTCACATCTGTCACACTCAGTAGTAATTGCAGGTGCTGAAATTGGTGAGTCTGCAGCCATTGAAAACAGTGTCATCATGGGCGTTGTGGGTAGCGCTGCGCAATTAAAAAACTGCATCATTGGTGCCGATGGCGTTGTAGAACAAGGTGAAGTATTGAACAACGTGAAGCGGCCTAGCCCGGACGGCGCTTAGTGCGTTTTTTAGTTTGTGGTGGCGCTGGATTTATCGGGTCACATGTCGTTGACCGCTTGTTGTCGGAGGGTCACGCGGTAGAAGTTGTCGACAACTTGAGTACTGGTTCTTTTTCCAATTTGCACCAAGCACGTCTTGCCGGTGGCGACCTCAAAATTCACAATATCGACGTCACAACACCCGAATTTCTCGACCTCGTATCTTTGCGTCGCCCCGATGTCATTTTGCAACTCACTGCGTTGTCGCCAAGTTCAGCGCATTCCACACTTGCGCTTTCTTCTGCCCCGGCAGTTGTGGCAGCACTTGAGGCTGCTCGCTTATTTGGTGTGAAAAAAGTTGTGCTCGGAGTACCTGCACATTTGTTGTATGGCGAAGTTCCTGTGCGTGAAATTCCTATTAAGGAAGGTCGTGTGAGTGAACCCATCAGCGTTCCTCATGTCATTACACGCACACTGTTGCAACTACTTGCTGTGTATCGCGAAGTGCACGCAGTGGAATACACGGCACTTGCAATTGCCAATGTTTATGGCCCACGCCAACGAGCAGAAGATGGGGTAGTGGCAGCCTTTGCTGCGGCACTTGCCAACAACGAAGCACCAGAATTCTTTGGCTCAGGAAAACAAACGCGAGATTTTGTTTTTGTTGAAGACGTTGTTGATGCCTATGTCAAAGCGGCCACAAAAGGCGACGGGTTGGTCATCAATATTGGTACTGGAGTGCAAACAAGCATTGCGGCCTTGTGGAAAGAAATGAGTGCGGGCTCAACATTGCAGCCTGTAGTAGGTAAACAACGACCCAGCGACATTACGCGCTTTGCTGTGTCGCCAGTACGCGCACGCATTCAACTTGCCTGGGCGCCATTTACTTCGTTATCTGAAGGCGTAGCAACTATTTCGCCACCGCGCTAAAGGTACCGTGCTAAAGGTATTTAGCGAAAGAGATCTTCGCTGGGGTTACGCACAATTTCGTCCATGCTCGACTCGCGAAACCATGCCGCATCTGCACCGCGAACAACGCCCACAGGTATGCCATTCGATTTGCCCATCACCAGTTCAGCGGCACAAGCAAGTTCGTCGGCAACGGCAATTTCGGTTACCTGCATCACGCGGCCAAGTGCATCGGGTGTGCCGCGCAGGTCGAGTACACCAGCAATGCCAGCAACCCCAATTGCTACGTCGGTCACACCTTTGCGCCATGGGCGCCCAAAGGTATCGCTCACAATGACGCCAACATTGACGCCCAGCTTTGCTTTCACGATGTCGCGAATACGCCGCGCTGAGCGATCGGAATCGATAGGTAAAAGAGCAGCCTGACCACGTTCAACATTTGATAAATCGATACCGCTGTTAGCACACACAAAACCATGCTTAGTTTCGGTAATGATGAGGTCGCCTCGGCGTCGCACAATGCGCACCGCTTCTTCTTCAACAAGCACTTTGTGTGAAAGCGGGTCGTCGGGGTCAATTTCAACGAGCCGACCTTCTGCTTTCGACACAATTTTTTGTGTCACTACCAAAACATCGTTGTCGAGAAGTGGCCCATTGGGTTCGCCTGAGCATGCTTCAACAATGATGTCTCCTAGTTGCATGCCGGGAATAATTTCCCCAATTCCTTCAACACCCCACGCGGTTAACTTGCTCATATGGCTCTTATGTTGCCACGCCAATGGCGCTCAAGCACGTTTGGGTGAGTGCAGCAGAAATTTCTGCTGTTTTCATAATGGTATTGGTAGCAATACAGCGCATTCCTTCACGTTCCACAGCGGAAATAAGGTGCTCGTCGGCGGTGTCGATGACCAAAGTAGAAGCAATGGGCGCATACAACCGAGCCACACCCACCACGCTTGGCTCATGCCCCATCTCGCTCATCATGCGGTCGGCGGGGCCTTTGAGTGCTGCGCCAGCAACGATGGGGGAAATAGCTACAACGGTGTCGCGACGAGCCGCCAGTGTTGCGTCGAAGTTCTTGAGTGCTCGCATGGGGCCTATGGAAACGATCGGGTTTGACGGAGCAATAATGACTGCATCGGCAGAGCTCATATCGTTGAGCCCCAGTGCAGATGCTTCAGCAACACCAGCAAAGCGAACACTACGAATAGCAACTGAGTGGCGGAGTTTGACAAAGTATTCCTGGAATGAAATTTCACTACCGTCAACAAGCGTGACCATGGTGGAAACGCGATCATTGGTCATGGGAACTACTCGAAAGCCAATGCCGAATGCTTGTGTAATTTCTGCGGTTACTTCTGCAAGTGTTGCGCCTTCTGCGAGGCGTGTGGTGCGATAAAAATGTGTCGCAAGGTCGCGGTTGCCTAAGCCAAACCACGATTCTCCAGCCAGTGAATGTGCAGGGCGAACATCGGCAAAACGTGCCAGGTTTTCCATGGTGACAAAAGTTTCATTGGCAAGGCCCCAACCGCGCTCGGGGTCAATTGATTCCGACACGGTGTAAGTAACGGTGTCGAGGTCGGGAGAAATAGACAATCCATGCATCACGGTGTCGTCGCCGGTATTTACAATTGTCACGAGTTTGTTATGGGCAATGGCATGTTGAGCACCGCGCAAGAAACGTGCAGCACCTACTCCGCCTGAAATAACACAAATCATGGGTGATTGCTCCACATCATCTCCCTGATCGTAGAGGCGCAACTGTTAGAGTCAACTCTCATATGGCACGCGCATTAATTACCGGAATTACAGGTCAAGACGGACAACACCTTGCAGAGTTCTTGCACTCCAAGGGTTATGAAGTCTTTGGCATGATCAAGGGTCAAAATAACCCTCGTGCCGAACTCTTGCGCGATGAGTTCCCCTATGTTGAATTGGTGTCGGGCGACCTCACCGACCTGCCCAGTTTGGTTTCCACCCTCGAGCGCGCTCAACCCACCGAAATTTATAACTTGGGTGCAATTTCCTTTGTGCATTTCTCGTGGACCCAAGCCGAGCTCACTGCAAATACCACGGGTCTTGGCGTATTGCGCATGTTGGAAGCGATTCGTATGGTGGGTGGAGCACAAAACAACCCCATGCGTTTCTACCAGGCTTCATCTTCAGAGATGTTCGGCAAGGTGCGCGAAGTGCCACAAACTGAACTCACACCGTTTCACCCGCGTTCGCCTTATGGCTGTGCAAAGGTGTTCGGCCACGACATCACTGTCAACTACCGCGAGAGCTATGGCATGTATGCCTGCTCGGGTATTTTGTTCAACCACGAAGGCCCCCGCCGCGGCCTCGAGTTCGTTACTCGCAAAATTTCTAATGCTGTTGCTCGTATCAAGTTGGGTGTACAGCAAGACATTTCACTCGGCAACCTCGACGCCAAGCGCGACTGGGGCTATGCCGGCGACTACGTGAAGGCAATGTGGCTCATGTTGCAACAAGACGAGCCCGATGACTACGTAGTAGCTACTGGTGAAACCCACTCCATTGAAGAGTTCTTAGAGTTGGCATTTGCCGAAGTGGGCATTGCCGACTGGCACCCATATGTCACTCAAGACCCCAAATTCTTCCGTCCGGCAGAAGTTGACCTGCTCATTGGTGACCCCACTAAAGCAAAAACTAAATTGGGTTGGACACCAGAAGTCGACTTCCCACACTTGGTGAAGATGATGGTGGAAAACGACTTGCGCATTGAAAGCGCAAAGCTCAACCGCTAATTGTTAAGAGCGAACTAGCCCTCAAGTTCTACGTAGTGCAAAGGCAAAGACACAAAGTGCAAGTGTGGAAGACACCACCGACGCAAATTCCACTCGCAAGAACAAGTCGTTGCTCGAGAGCCATGTGGCGAGCACAAAACTGGTCATTCCTACAGTCCAGCCCAGCGCGACCCACTTGTGGCCATGCAACGCAATTACTGCTTGTGCTGTGGCTAAAGCCATCATGTACAACGCGCTCCCGAGGGCCAACAACGTGAGTGTGCGGCGGTCGAGGTCGCTTTGGTACACGGCTTTCAAGATGGGTGGGCCAGCAATTGCAGAGCCACCAACGCCAACTACTCCGATGGCGATGACTGCATAAGTGAGGTGGCGAAAGGCCACGCGAAATTCAGTGAGGTCGCCATGTGCGGCAAGGCGAGCAAGCCGTGGCAAAAGAGCGGCCTGAATTGCTTGGAAAAGAAAAAGTGGAACGCGAGCAAGCAATACACCGTTACCAAATTTGGTGACGAGTTCCGATTCTGAACTATCGGCCAAAATGTTCATGCCAATAGGGCCGGCGTTCACCAATGCCGCAGCCATGATGGAGCCACCTAATAGCCACCCGAGGTTCGGAGTAATTTCCGACCACGATGCGGGTTCGCCATCTTCAGTGCTGAGTGCTCCACGAAAATAGACAATGGCAACACCGAGAAGTGGGGCAAGAGCAACAACCATTGCGTAGGCGCCAATTACTTTCACGCCAATGAGCCACAACGCAATGCACCCGGCAATACGCGTAGCGCCGTCCATCCCCATCACGATGCCGTAGTCAACAAATTTTCCGGTACCAGAACAAATACCACGGGCCAAGTGAGCAGGTGCGTATCCCACAAAGGCCAAAATGAGTGCTGCTGTTACTAGCCAGTGGCCTTCAAAGAAATCTTTGGTGAGCCATGGGCTGCCAGCAAGAACAAGCGCACTCACTATTGCTGCAAGACCAACGGTGAGCGGAATGATTTTACGGACAACGGGTAGACCCCCTTGGCCAAGAGCACGTCGATGCGCGAGTGCGCGACCCACCTCTTGTTCAATGGGCATGAAAAAACCTGGTGCCAGGGCAAAGGTGGCGAACCACAATGCAACGATGGGCTTGAAGTTCTCCTGGCCCAGTGCTTGTTGGCCAACTTTGAAAAATGCGTAACTTGCGACGCCGGCAACTAAAAGACCAACACCAACAGGAACTGTGCCTTCAGGAAGAGGAATTTTCTCGTCGAGAGTTCGCTTCTCGCTAGCACCGTTGTTATTCACGCACCTTGCAGGCTAGTGCTGTTAGCTGTTGCGCAGTGGTGAGCGTTCGCTCAATTTGTTACAAAGAAGTGTTGCGATGCTTTTTGCATGATCAGCAACTTCTGCCATATGTGTTGCGAGCTCGGGGTTTTCTGTTTGCAGCGTGGTCATTGCTTCACGGCGACGCACTTGGAGTTGTTGAAAGGCGAGCACTCCCGTGCCCACGGTGACGTACAGGGCCTCTTTGCCGTATTCAGACACTTTTTCCGCAATGTGTGGCACATCAATTTCTGACAAATCAATGTCGACAACGGGTACTTTCCAGGAAGGAAGGCGAAAGTCGCTCGGAATATTCACAAGGTCAGGGTATCTGGCACTGCTAACTTTTGCAAGCACTTTGGGCAGTGGAGGAGCCTTTTCGGGACTCCCTACTAGCCTTACTCCATCACGGATTTCACCTCTTACCAGTGGCCGAACGACGGCAACGCGGTGCCACCCGTGGTGGCATCGATGGTGGTGTTCTGCGACCCAGTGGGGCCAGAAGGGCTAGTAGGTAGCGACTTCGCCGAAGTTGTGGCTGGCTTGATGGGCCAAGACTACGAGTCGCTCCAATACCTCTTTTTCCTGGTGGGGCCTGACGACGAGGTGCGACAAGCCTACGAAAGCCATATTGCCCAGCATTTGCCACTCGCTGCCGTGCGCAAAGTGGAAGGTAACCCTGGTTATGGGCCAACCCAAAATGCCGCAGCCCGTTTGGTGGAAGGCGACAACGGTCTCTTTCTCTTTTTGCACGACGATGTGTGTCTTGCCAGCAATGCGGTGAGTGAACTCGTCACCGAACTATCGCGTTCCAATGCGGCCGTGGTGGGCCCAAAGCTTGTGCAGTGGGACGACACATCGCTTTTGCAACATGTGGGAATGGGCGTCGACCGTTGCGGCGAAATTGACCCCATTGTGCTTCCAGGAGAAAAAGATCAACAACAACACGACGCAGTAGCCGACGTGTTTTGTTTGCCCAGCGCTTGCTTGCTCGTGCGGTCCGACCTGTTTCGTACCTTGGGTGGTTTTCATCCTGGCATCACCTTTGGTGGCGAAGAGATGGACCTGTGTTGGCGCGTGCATCTCACCGGCGGCCGTGTTGTTGTAGTGCCAAGTGCAGTTGCGCGACACCGTGAAAATTTCACGTCTCGTCAACCACTCATTGAGCTCACCACAATGAGTGAAACTCATCGGGTGGCAACAGTTTTGTCGTGTACTTCTGGCGCGCGACTCTTGCCCGTCTTTTTCCAAATGCTCGGGCTGTCACTGTTAGAGCTTCCCATAGCTATTGCAACCGGAAAATGGAAACAAGGAGTAGCGGCACTTCGTGCCACATGCGGTGGTGTATTGCAGTTCGGTTCTATTGCAAAACGGCGCCGCGCGGTGCAGCAATCACGACTCGTAAACGATGCTGAAGTGCGCGACTTGCAGGTGCGTGGCAGTGCTCGCGCCACAAACTTTTTGCGCTTACGTCGCGCCGAAAATGAAGCGCGTCGACGCGAGTCATTTGTGGTTGCCAAAGAACGAGAGCGCCGTCAGCGTTTTTCCGTTGTTGTTGGTTGCATGCTTGCTGCAATAGTGCTGGTAGGAAGTCGTCAACTCTTTTTCCGCGGAGTAGCAAATATTGGTCAGTTTGTGCCCTTTACCGAATCGTGGCGTTCGTTGGCGGCGGCGTATCGATTGGGTTGGTGGCCAGCAGGTTTTGGTTCGTTATCGCCTGCTCCAACAGGAACCGCACTGGTTGCCGTTGCCTCATTTTTCTCTTTAGGAAATCCGGCGCTTTTGCGAACACTTGCCATTGTGGGGCTGTTACTTGTTGCGGCAATAGGGATGTGGCATGCAAGTGCTGCTGTGTCATCAAGTCGAGCACGCATTGCTGGAGTTGTTACTTACCTTGCTTTGCCCATCGGATACGAATGCATTGCAACAGGGCGGTGGGGCGCACTCGCTTGCTTTGCAGCTCTTCCCTGGGTCATTGCAGCGTTTAATACTGCACGTCATGTCGATACGGCACGTGCAAGTGATATTGCGCGGCAAGGTGTGCGACTCGGTCTTGTAATTGGTGTTGTTGCGGCTTTTGAGTCTTCCTTTCTTCCTGTGTGTGTTGTGCTCTTTGGTCTGTGGTGGCTGGGCGGCATCGTTTCGGGTGGAACAACATCAGTTCGAGGAGCAGCGAGCATCTTCGGCGTGGGTATTGTCAGCGCATTACTGCTGCAACTCATGTGGCTGAGCAACTACGTCAATAGCAACTGGTGGCAAACAATTGTTGGTTTCGACTCGGGTGTAGGAATGCAAAAGGGCCTCAAGGAACTGGCAAGTTTCGATTTTGGGCGCTTTCACCTAGCAACGTTTGCTCTGTTGTATTTCTTCGTACTTGTCATAAGTCTTGGCACTGCGCGTGGTGAGCGTTTCGTGCTTGCGTTACGTGGTGCAACGTTTGTTGTGGTGTTCCTTGGTTTTGCAGTAGTGGGCGATACCCGTGCGGTGAATGCAGCCATGCCCGACCCTGCTGTGCTTCTCACAGTGGTGGCATTGGGTCTTGCGCTCGGAGCCGTCTCTGCGGTGGAAGCTTTCGATGTAGACGTAAAGGGTCGTAAGTTCGGCTGGCAGCAACCCGCGAGCGTGTTGGCGCTGTGCGCCATCGCAGTAGGAGCATTCCCTCTGGCCGTAAACGCGGCAAATGGGCGCTGGAACCAGCCGTCCTCTTCGTTGTCAAGTTTGTTGTCGCAACTACAGAAGAACCCCGCTGAGGGCGACTATCGCATTTTGTATTTAGGTAACCCGCAACTGTTGCCTGCAGCTCCACGCACAGTTCCCTTTGGCGCAAAAGACACTGTGCAGTTGGGATACGCCATTACCGATGACGGTGCTGCGACTTTGTACAACCAGTGGGCTGCGAAAAGAACCTCTGCAGTTGTTTCACTAGAAAATACTTTGCAAGACCTGAGCGAAGGTAACACACCACGCATTGGCCGCTTGCTCGCACCGCTCGGAGTGCGCTACATCGTGGTGCCACTCATTGACGGGTCACGAAGTACTCGTGCGCAACCATTGCCGCTTCCGCAGGGTCTGATGAGCGCGCTAGAGGTTCAGCTCGATTTTCGTCGTCAATACTTTGCCAGCGATTTAGTTATTTATGAAAACGTTGCGTGGGCACCGACGCTTGCGCAACTTACTGAAGCTGGCATTGTGGCAAGTAAGAATGCAGGCAATGAAGCACTCGTGTTGTCTGACCTGCGTGGTGCAACACCAGCAAAAACTGGTTTCATCCCTGGTCGTGCAACGCAAAAACTCAATGTTGGCGGTGGAACAGTAAGCGCAGCCATTCCTTCTTCATCGCGTTGGCGTCTAGAGATCAAGAATCAAGAAGTGCTCTCGCGTCCAGCATTTGGCGCAATTCAGGCTTTCGATATTCCTGCCGATGTGCCTGCAAATACAGTTGCAACGCTTGCCTTCTCGCGACCATTGACGCATGTGCTGCTCGTCATTGCTCAGTTTGCAATGTGGGTGTTTGCCGTGTTTTTCGCTCTTGGCCTTCGTTTCAGGCGCAGGCGCCTCAGTGAAGTTTCTTTGAGTTCAGATGCCCGTGACATTTCCTTTGGTGGTGGTGGGCAATGAAGACATGGCGTCGACTGGTGTCGTTGGCTGTGGTTGCCGCTTGCGCAGCCGGAGTTATGCTGCTGTCAGAGTCAGGCAAAAGTGCAGTTAGCCAGGAAGTCAATGATGCTCCAGCCAAGGTGCAGCAAGCTTTTCCGCACGTAGCGAATATCGCAGCAATTAGTAGTTCTTGGTACTGCCCTGGTGTGCCACTAGGCGGCGATGCCTACGCAGGAAACGACTATGGCGGAACCATCACTATTTCCAACCCCACCGATACTGAAGTTCAAGGTGTGGTGACGCGCTATGCAACAGATAATGATCCTGAGATTGTTTCCATACTTGTTCCGCCGCGCGATTCTCTCGTTTATAACTTCAGCGAAGGTGCCAGTGGGGCATATGTCAGTGCATTGGTAGAACTTGCTGGCGGTGAGGGAACATCGGTTGAACAGCGAGCTATATATCCAGCCGGCGACTCAACCCAGCCGTGTGTGAGTCAGCCCTCGACGCAGTGGTTTTTTGCCGATGGTTTTACTGCGAGCGATAGTAAAGAAGATCTTCTCTTAACGAATCCATTGCCTGATGCAACAGTAATTAACGTGCGCTTCGTGACGAAAGATGGAGAACGTCAACCTTCCGCACTGCAAGGTTATGTTCTGCCGCCACATTCATTACGTGTGCTCGATATTGCAAGCCAAGGCGCTCGTGGCGAAGACCTTGTGGGCGTAGAACTACGCGCCGTAAGCGGAACTTTTGTTGCAGCACGTGCGCAACATTATTTAGGCACTGGGCGCTTGGGTTATTCGTTGAAATTAGGTGCTCCAGAAGTTGCCACCGACTGGTGGCTGACAACGGGTGACTACCGTGGGAAGCCCAACGAGCAAATTATTGTGTTCAACCCAACGCAAGACGAAGCAAAAGTTGTTGCACTGTTTTCTGGTGAAGGTGGGGTAGGTGTTGCGCCACTCAACCTCACTGTGCCGGCACACCGCGTAGTGTCTCTTGCCATGTCGAATATCGCCGGGTTAACAGAGAATCGATTCACGGTGTCGTTCTCAGTTCTCGAAGGAACAGGCATAGTGGTGGAACATGTCTCCACTCGTCAGCTGGAAAAGTCGATGGCAACCACTGTTGACCTTGGGGTGCCCTTTGTGATGGCTGCAAAGCAGTGGGCCATTCCGTCACCCATTGCGCCCGGAACAACCGATGCCATTGCCCTCTCCAATGTGACCGCATTGCAAGCCAATGCCCGCATTGAAGGTGTGGGCCCGGCAGGTGCGTTACCCATTGCTGGCTTAGACGCAATTGTCGTAGAGCCTGGTGCAACGCGCTATGTGGCTTTGCCTGAAGGTGTGGTGCTGGGGCAGTTGCAAGTTGTTTCTACGCAAGATCTCATAGTGGTGCGTTCTCTTCCCCGCACGTTTGGTGTGAAGGGAAGAGATCTTGTTTCTGCCTTACCGGTGAAATAAAACTCTTAGTCAGCCATTTGCATTTCCAGAGCAAGCTCCACGCGTTTAATTTGCTGATCTTCAGCCTTGCTTGTGTAGGCGTCTGATGCAATGTAGAACACGAGTGACATCACAAGTCCAACAGCGACTGCAACTCCTAACGATTGCACCCACTTGATCCAACGTCGGCTAGGAGCAGGGAGAAGCGCCATGGTGAGAACAGTGAGTAATGCCAGAACAACACATACCAATGTGGTCATGGCATCAAGAGATCCAGAAGCACTGCTCACGCGGTTTTCGCGGTCGTCAACAAGTTGCTTTACCTCTTCGAGCATCGTTTGTGCTTCAGCTTTTTTCTCGTCGTCGCTTTCTAAGTCTTTTTCTAAGACGTTGAACTCTTCAAGAAGTTTCTCAAATGCCTCTTCTGCACGAGGGTCGCCTCCTGCTGGTGCCACAGAATCAATTTCGTATTTACGCACATCTTCGAGGTAGTCAATGATCAGACCTTTGATTTCTGGTGCAAGTTCTGGGTCGAATGCTCGTGTTTCGACAATGATTGATTCCAAAGTAGTGGTTTCATCGAAAAGAATATTTTGAGCAGAAACCTGGTCGCTCCAGACGTTCACAATGATGAATGCCAGCAGCAAGGTGAAAGCAGTACCAATAAAACCAAATACAGCAACTAGACCTTCGGTGTCGTCGCCTTCAGCCTGAATACGTGCATTAAAGATTGCCTTCACAATAGGAATAACAATCAGTACTGGAATGCCAATGCTGATGAGCACGATGAGCCATAGTGGAAAGGCGAGGAATCCTTCAAGCATGAGATAACTCTTTCTCTAAAAAGTAGGTAGCGCGACCCTACATTAATTCGTGGCCCTAAATGGAAAATGCATAAGGTGGGGGCGTGAAACTCATTGTGGTTGTGGCGGTGGTTGCAGTTGCGGCGGCACTTGCCCAGTTTTTGCAACGTCGTAAGCCTCAAGCCCCGACGCAGCCCAAAATGGAAGTGCCCGCACAGGTCGACAGAAGCGATTTCGCCCAGCCTGGGGCGCAGTGGTTAGTGGCTGTTTTCTCGTCGGCTACGTGTGCTACGTGTGTTGACGTGGTGGCAAAAGCTCAAGCATTAGCGACCGCTCAAGTTGCAGTAGTGAATGTGGAGTACCCCGATCGCAAAGACTTGCACGATCGTTATGGCATCGATGCAGTTCCCACCGTTGTCGTTGCCGACGTAGATGGGGTGGTGCGTGGAAGTTTTATTGGACCCGTATCGGCGACCGACTTGTGGGCCGGTGTTGCTGAAATTCGTCAGCCAGGTTCGCGAGTAGTGTCAGATTGTGCGACTTCGCCCGTTGTTGAAGGTGACTGAGAAGCAGATTCGCTTAAGCCCTGTTGAACAAGGCGCAATACTGCTGGCCCGTCGATGGTCTCTTCTTCCAGCAAGCGCTGCGCCACAAGGTCGAGACCGCGACGGTGTTTGGTGAGAACCTCACGAGCGCGAGTTTCTTGGGCGCGCAAGATGCGCGCAATTTCTCCGTCGACCAACTTGGCAGTGTCGTCGCTGTATTCGCGACCACTGGTCATGAGGTCTTCGCCAAGAAACACTTGTTGCTGACTATTCCACGCCATGGGGCCAACTGCTTCGCTCATTCCCCATTCGCGCACCATGCGCCGAGCAATGCCAGTTGCTTGTTCGAGGTCGTTTGCTGCGCCACTATTTAAGTTGCCAAAGACCATCATCTCGGCAACTCGGCCACCCATTGCTTTGCAAATGATGTCTTCAAAGTATTCCTTTGAATAGGTGTGGCGTTCTTCGGGCAGGGTCCAGGTAACGCCCAGAGCCATACCGCGCGGCAAAATGGTGACCTTATGAAGCGGGTCGCTGTGGGGAAGTACTGATGCGAGAACTGCGTGGCCGCCTTCGTGGTATGCCGTTGCTTTTTTCTCGTCGGCGTTGAGTACAAGGCTTTCGCGACTCGCACCCAAGACAACGCGGTCACGTGCATTTTCAAAGTCGACGTGTTCAACTTGTTTTCCACCACGGCGCACGGCAAACAGAGCAGCCTCGTTGACCAAGTTGGCAAGGTCGGCACCGCTCATACCAGGAGTAGCGCGAGCCATAGTTTCCAAGCTGACCTCGGGGGCCATGCGCTTGTCGCGTGAGTGAACCTTCAAGATGGCAAGGCGCTCTTCGTATTCAGGCAACGGCACAATGATGGAGCGGTCGAAGCGACCCGGGCGTAACAGTGCGGGGTCGAGTACGTCGGGGCGGTTGGTGGCCGCCATGATGACGATGCCTTCACTTGTTTCAAAGCCGTCCATTTCGGCGAGCATTTGGTTGAGTGTTTGTTCACGCTCGTCGTGCCCACCACCGAGTCCGGCTCCGCGCTTGCGGCCAATGGAGTCGATTTCGTCGATGAAAATAATGGCGCGGCCCATTTTGCGAGCTTGTTGGAAGAGGTCGCGTACGCGACTTGCGCCAACGCCAACGAACATTTCCATGAAGTCTGAACCGGTGACAGACAAGAAACCCACTCCAGCTTCGCCAGCTACTGCACGAGCAAAGAGTGTTTTTCCTGTTCCTGGAGGGCCAACGAGCAAAATGCCCTTGGGAATACGTGCACCAATTTCTTTGAACTGTTCAGGCATGCGCAAGAAGTCGACCACTTCTTTGATTTCCATTTTGACGCCTTCATAACCAGCAACATCGGCAAAGGTGGTGGAAGGTTTGTCGGCGTTATATGTTTTGGCGCGGCTGCGGCCAATAGACATGATGTTTCCTGCTTGGCCCATCGCGCGGCGTTGCATGAACATGAAAATGCCGATGATGAGAAAGAACGGCAACAAAATAGGCAAGAGGCTGGTGAACCAGTTGGCCTGTGGTGTTTTGTAGTTGTAGTCGACACCTTGGTCTTTCAAGAGTTTCTCGTCGGCATCGCTGAGGATGGGGGCACCAGTGGTGGTGAACTTGCGTCCGTCGCTCAAGGTTCCTGACAACACGTTGGTGATGTTGTTAATGGAAACTTTGTCGACCTTGCCGAGGCGAACCTGCGAGAGGAACTCGGTATAGGTGAGTTTCTCGGAATTCTTTGTGGGAATAAAGCGAGGCCCGAAAACGAGCGCAAGAGCACCCACAGCAATGAGCCACACTGCCCATTTGGGAAGTTGTTGTTTGCCCGACTTCGGTGCCGTGGGGTCGGGGTTGTTGCGCTTGGCATTGAACGGGCTCTTGCGAGGCTGGCGACCATTTTTCTGCGGTGATGAGGGGGTGTTTCCGGGAAGCTGCGAGGGGGGTGGTGGCGGGGGCAAGTTGCTCATGCCCTCATGATATGGGCTGGGTGGTCGTCATGTATCCCCCACCTCGTAATCGGGTATGGATAGCGTTCTTCAATGGCTCGCCAATGCTCACGTTCTGGATGCTCGTCGCCGGCATCAATGACCCTTACCTATCAATACAACCGCTCAGTGGCCTGGATCGATCAACTGCAAGCTGAACGTGATCCGCATGCTTACGATCTTTGCGAACGGCACGGAAAACGCACCACTGTTCCTTCAGGTTGGCGCCTCGAAGACCGCCGGGCCGTGTACCACTTCATCACACCTAACCGCCTTGCCGGGTAACTCACCTCCGCGGCACTCCAGCGATTACCGCGGTACCGCATCGCGTTATTCGTTGCCAACGGTCATTGGCGGTTGGTTGGGTTGTTATCTCGTTGCCAATATTTTGGGTGGCATCATTGCGGGTGCATCTAGTGCTCCTTCTGGCGAAGAACCCATTTGGATTCTTGGTACATCAGCACTTGCATTGTGGGCTCCATTCATCGTCATGTTGGTGATGCTCTCGCGCAAATTGGGTTCAGGTAATTTTTGGAGCGACTATTCCGTTCGCTTTCGGCCAATTGATGCTCTCGGTATTCCTCTAGGAATTGCATCGCAAATACTTTTAGTGAGTGCGGTGTATTGGCCATTGCGCAAAATTTTCCCTAACACCTTCGATGCAGCAGATGTTGAAGATCGTGCACGTGACCTTTACGACCGCGCTCATGGTGGATGGCTGATTGTTCTCGTGCTCATTGTGGTGGTTGGTGCACCCATTGTTGAAGAACTCGTGTACCGCGGATTCATACAAGGAACTTTGCGGGGAACCATGAACCATGGCGTTGCGCTTGTGGTGACAGCGGTGTGGTTCGCTCTCATCCATTTCGTGCCCGTGGAGTATCCGGGGCTTTTTGCCATTGCCTTGGTTTTAGGTCTTTCGTATCACTTTTCCCACAGAATTGGTATGGCAATAGTGACGCACATGGCATTTAATGCAACAGGATTATTGCTTGTAGCCCTGAAGTGAGTCACTTATTGGCACCATAAATGCCACAATGGACGTATATGACAACTGAAATCGAAAGCGAACACGACGTTGAAGACGAAGTAGTTGCGCCGAACAGAATCCAGAAGCTTGCTGCATCGTTTCAGGGTTTTCAACTCTTCTCAACAATTGTCATTGTGGGCGGAGCGATGTTGTTTCTCTTCGCAACGTTGCATCCTTCGCTGATTTTCAGAAACAACACGCCAACGGGTGGCGACATGGGTGCCCATGTGTGGGGCCCAGCGTTTTTGCGCGACAACTTATTGTCGAACTTCAAACTGTCAGGCTGGAGCATGGACTGGTACTCCGGTTTGCCCACGTACCGCTTCTATATGGTGGTGCCGGCGTTATTCATCTTGTTGCTCGACGTCGTTCTTCCCTATGGCATTGCATTCAAAATTATTGCAGTGGCAGGAATCATTGCGCTTCCTGCGTGTGCGTGGGCTTTTGGAAAACTTGCGCGATTCGCATACCCGTTGCCTGAACTTTTTGCCTTAGCCGCAACTGTTTTTCTCTTCGATGAAAGCTTCACCATCTATGGCGGAAATATTGCCAGCACCATGGCCGGAGAGTTTTCCTTTTCTATTGCATTGGCATTCGCATTTCTCGGGTTGGGGTTTTTGGCTCGCGGTCTTGACGACGGAACAAAACGAGCAGCAGCAGCCATATGCATTGCGTTGGCTGGGCTATGTCACGGCATTGTTCTCATCTTTGTGTTTGGTGGCGCGGCCCTCATGGTTCTGGTTCATGCCAATAAACAACGTTTTCGTTTTGGGGTCAGCGCTATTGGCGTAGCGGTGTTGCTCTCATCATTTTGGGTGTTGCCATTTCTTACGGCACATGCCTACATGACCGACATGAAATACGAGCCACGTCCGAGTGGTGCGACCGATTCATTTTGGGACATGTTCTTCCCACACACTGTGTTTTGGGATCTCTTTGTCATGGCATTCGCCCTCATCGGTTTTGCCGCCTGCATTGTGCGCAAAAAAACTTTTGGCATGTGGATGGGCGTCTACTGCACTGCGTTATTTGCTGGGGTCTACATCACTCGCGACAGTTTGCCCGTCATTGGTTTGTTGTGGAACCCGCGTCTCTTGCCATTTATGTACATCTTGCGTTACATGCTCATGATGATTGGCATCTATGCCGTCATCGCATCGGTAGTGCGTTTAGCCATGCTGGAACGCGGAGAAAAGTCGCTACCAGTTCCTGCAGAAGTGACGTCTGGTCTGGTGCGTAACGCTTCCGTGTGGGCAGTTGCCGTCACAGTTCTATGCATCTTTGGCTTTCGGTTTCAACAGTTGCCGTTTGCTTCAGTGGTCGCAGGGGCGAACGATAAATCGGAATATTCATGGGGCCCATTTCGCGGTCCATCTGGCAACAAAGCATTTGTCGACGGCTGGGCACGCTGGAACTTCGAAGGATATGAAGGTAAGCCTGCCTACGGTGAATATGAAGGCATTGTTCAAACCATGAAAAAAATTGGCGAAGACCCTGATTTGGGGTGTGGTCGAGCATTGTGGGAAAACAGCGGCGATCTCAACAAGTACGGCACCACTATGGCGTTGATGCTGTTGCCGTTTTGGACCGATGGATGCATTGGTTCACAAGAAGGACTCTTCTTTGAAGCTGCCGGCACAACGCCGTATCACTTCATTAGTGCTGCTGCGATGTCGAAACAAAGCAGCAACCCAGTTCGCGAACTGCGTTACGACAACAACAACGCCGAAATGGGTGTTCATTATTTGCAAGAGCTCGGTGTGCGGTACTTCATGGCCTACACGCCAGAAGCGGTAGCGCAAGCAGAGACGCAAAAAGACCTCACTGAAGTTGCTCGTAGTGGGCCATGGGTGGTGTACCAAGTGGCAGATAGCGACTGGGTCGTGCCAATGACCGTGCAGCCCGTTGTGGTGGAGGAACGTTGGGGTGACCAACGTGAGCGCTGGCTCGAGTTGGGGTCAAGCTGGTTGCAACACACCGATGAATGGGCGGCTACGCCGGTGGCTGATGGGCCAAAGGAATGGCAACGTGTATCTGTTGCTCCCGACCTCAATCGTCGCGTCGGTGAACCAGGAAGTTCATCGCGCAGTGTCGACATTGTTCAACCACTAGGGGAAATTACCCCGGTGGCATTACCGCAAGTGAATATTACTAACTATTCACATACGCAAGAATCAGTGTCGTTCACGGTAGACAAAGTAGGAGTGCCGGTGTTGGTGCGGGTGAGCTATTTCCCGAACTGGACTGTTTCGGGTGCAAAAGGTCCGTATCGTGCTGCGCCAAACATGATGGTGGTCATTCCCACCGAGAAAAATGTGCAATTGAAGTACTCATCTACTGGCATAGACAAACTTGCCTATTTATTTACCTTAATTGGCATCGGAATTGTTATTTTTTGGTGGCGACGCGGCCCGTATCGTTATGGCACATCAATGCCACCGCTAATGTAAATATGAGATGACACATTCAAATCTCACCAACATTTTCAAGGCATACGACGTTCGCGGAACTGTTCCCGACCAATTCAATGTCGACATCGCACGAGCAGTGGGAGTTGGCTTTGCTCGCTTTGCAAAAACCTCCACCATTTTGGTGGCTCGCGATATGCGGCCTTCCGGAGTAGATCTCGTCGCTGCATTCGCAGAGGGCGCAATGTCGCAGGGTGTCAATGTCATTGACCTTGGTTTAGCAAGTACCGACTTGTTGTATTTTGCTGCAGGTTCGCTCGATGCGCCAGGAGCAATGTTCACTGCTTCACATAATCCGGCGCAATACAACGGCATCAAGTTTTGCTTGTCAGGAGCGCGGCCAGTAGGCGTTGACAGCGGCCTCAACGATATTCGTGAAGTTGCCGTGCGTGAATTAGCGCAACCGTCGGCATCGGTGGCAAGTAGAGGCCAGTTGTCGCAACGCAATTTGCTCGATGCATTTGCCGACCATGTGGTGAGCTTTGTCGACCAAGACCAACTCATTCCATTGAAAGTTGTTGCCGACACGGCAAACGGAATGGGTGGCCTGGTGGTTCCTGCAGTGTGCGAACGACTTCCACAAATACAACTTGAAGTGATGTTTGGCGAACTCGACGGCACCTTCCCCAATCACCCAGCAGACCCCATTCAGCCTGCCAACCAAAAAGATCTTCAAGCACGCGTCTTATCGGGTGGGTTCGATCTTGGTTTGGCATTCGACGGCGATGCCGACCGTGTATTTGTTGTCGACGAAAAAGGTATTGGGTTGTCGGGAAGCACAACAACTGCTTTGCTCGCTGCAGCGGTGTTACGCAAAAATCCTGGTGCAAAAATCATTCACAACCTCATCTGCTCCAAGGCAGTACCTGAAGTCATTACGGAATATGGGGGAGTCCCCATTCGCTCGCAGGTTGGGCACAGCTACATCAAACAACTCATGGCAGAAACTGGTGCTGTGTTTGGCGGAGAGCATTCAGCGCACTATTACTTCCTCAACAATTACCGTGCCGACAGCGGGCTTATTGCTGCAATGCACGTGTTCAATGAGATGAGCCGTAGTGGTGAAAAGCTTTCTCAGGTGCGTATTCCCTTTGAGCGCTACAGCGCAAGTGGTGAAATCAATACACAAGTCAATGACCCTCTTGCCGTCATTGAAAGAGTGGGTGCCGCATTTGCTGCATTTCCAAGCGATCGTCTCGATGGGCTCACCATCGATTGCGGCTCGTGGTGGTTCAACCTGCGGCCCTCAAACACCGAGCCTTTACTGCGACTCAATCTTGAGGCAAATAACCGCGATGAATGCGACCAGCATGTATCAGAAGTGCTTGCCCTCATTACGCAAAATGCGTGGCAGTAACCTCAGCACAAATTGGCTAGTGTAAAGACATGTCGTTAAACGCAAAATTGTTAGAAATTCTGGCTTGTCCAGAAGACAAAGGCCCGCTGTTCTATGTGGAATCAGAGTCGCTTCTCTACAACAACCGTTTGCAGCGTGTCTACGACGTCAAAGCGGGCATTCCCGTCATGCTCATCTCTGAATCACGCACTGTTGATGCTGATGAACATGATCGCATCATGGCAAAAATCACCGCTGAAAACATTCAGCCCACCTTTACTGCGCACTAGTATTTCCTCGTCGGGCTGAAAGACCGGAGCCAGCAGGCCCCAGCCCGGGTACTTTCCCTTCATATCGACAGTCCCCGAAAGGCTCTTCCATGTCTACAAACAGCACCTTTGCACAACGCGGCGATTTCCGCGTTGCAGATCTTGCGCTTGCCCCATTTGGTCGCAAGGAAATTCACCTCGCCGAACACGAAATGCCAGGCCTTCGCGCACTGCGCAAAGAGTTCGGACCCACCAAGCCACTCAAGGGTTGCCGCATCTCTGGTTCATTGCACATGACCATTCAAACTGCAGTGCTCATTGAAACCCTTGTTGAATTAGGCGCTGAAGTGCGTTGGGCAAGTTGCAATATTTTCTCTACTCAAGACCATGCAGCAGCTGCTGTAGTAGTTGGCCCAAATGGCACAGCAGAAAACCCACAAGGTGTTCCTGTGTATGCATGGAAGGGTGAAACTCTTGAAGAGTATTGGTGGTGCACCGATCAGATGATGACCTGGCCCGATGGTGATGGCCCCAACATGATTCTCGACGACGGCGGCGATGCCACCATGCTCGTGCATAAAGGCGTGGAGTTTGAAAAATCTGGAGTTGTTCCCGACCCCACCACAGCATCAAACCCAGAGTTTGCCATTGTGCTTGGCTTATTGCAGCGCAGCTTGAAGTCGGAGCCACAGAAGTGGACCACCATGGCTAAGGGCATTAAGGGCGTGACCGAAGAAACCACTACTGGTGTGAAGCGCTTGTACAAAATGGCCGAAAACAAAGAACTTTTGTTCCCTGCTATCAACGTGAACGACAGTGTGACCAAGAGTAAGTTCGACAACCTTTACGGTTGCCGCCATTCACTCATCGACGCCATCAACCGTGCGACCGACGTCATGATTGCCGGAAAGCTTGCGGTGGTCTGCGGCTATGGCGACGTAGGTAAGGGCTGTGCGCAAAGTTTGCGTGGTCAAGGCGCACGAGTCATCGTGACCGAAATTGACCCCATCAACGCACTGCAGGCAGCAATGGAAGGGTATGAAGTAAATACCCTCGAATCAGTTGTGAGCCAGGCAGATATTTTCGTTACTGCAACAGGTAACGAAGCCATTATCGATGTCACGCATATGTCGAAAATGAAACACAATGCCATCGTCTGCAACATTGGCCACTTCGATAACGAAATCGATATGGCTGGTTTGGCTCGCAGTGGTGCAACACGCGATGAGCTCAAAGCCGGTACCGACCTGTGGTCGTTCCCCGATGGTCATGCTGTCATTGTTTTGGCAGAAGGTCGTTTGGTGAACTTGGGTTGCGCAACTGGTCACCCAAGTTTTGTGATGAGTTGCTCATTCACTAACCAAGTCATTGCCCAAATCGAGCTATTCAACTACACCGAAAAATACCCACTTGGTGTTTATGTGTTGCCAAAGATTCTCGATGAGAAAGTTGCTTCATTGCATCTTGAAGCGCTCGGTGTTGTGCTTACGCAGATGAATGATGTGCAGGCTGAATACTTGGGTATCGACCCATCGGGCCCATTCAAGCCCGAGAACTACCGCTACTAAACAACAAGAGTTACATTTCGAGTGCTTGCCCCGTTGCTGATTCATTCAGCGACGGGGACATGCGCAATGCGTGTAGCGCTTTTTGTACAAGCGGACCAATGCCAAAGGCAAAGACAAATGTTCCAAGCCATATTGACCCGCCCAAGATGAGCCCAACCACTAGCACCACAATTTCCACGGTCGTGCGGGCCAGGCGTATTGAGATTCCGAATCGCTTGTTGAGGCCCAGCATGAGGCCATCACGTGGCCCAGAGCCGAGTTCAGCGCCAATGTAGAGCCCAGAGCCAAATGCAATAAAGAGCATTCCTGCAGCAAGATATGCCACACGGGCAAGGATGAGATCGGAGTCAGGAAGTAGGCCTTCCATCATGTTTTCAACAAGCCCAATTTGGATGGCGTTCATGATGGTGCCAATACCGGGCTTCATGCGCAGGGGTATCCATGCGAGCAGTAGTACCACCCCCACAATGATGATGACTGTTCCCATTTTGATGTCGGCTTTTTCACTGATGCCCTGATGCAGAACATCCCACGGCGGAACACCAAGGTTGCTGTGAACGAAACAGGCAATTCCGGCACCAAAGCAAAAGAGACCTGCGGCGCATCGAGCGAGACGTTCAAAAAATCGTTCGCGTAGGGGCCGTGGAGTGCTCGTTGATGGCATTGGCGAATGTTACTGCCATCAACTTCTCGCAATGAACACAATTAAAGGTGTTCACGCGAAAGATAGACCTTATTGCTCAAATTCCAGACCGGGCATCATTGCCGTTCTATGTGAGCGCCGCAGCCGTGTTTGAAGGAAACGTGCGTACGGCTGTCATTTCGTTGAAATACCGCAACGAGCGGCACTTCGCAAAATCACATGGGCGCCTACAACCGCTCAACATCTCCGACAACGCGGAATGGATCATGCAGAGCTCATTGCGCGTGAAGTGGGCAAAGAACTAGGTGTTCCTGTCAAAAACCTCTTGCGCAGAATGACACACGAAACACAAACGCATCGGTCGCGTCAACAACGCCTCTTGGGGCCAACCTTTCGAGCGCATTGTCTTGCTACTGGCCGAAAAGTGCTGGTGGTAGATGATGTAGTGACAACAGGGGCAACTTTGCATGCGGTTCGGCGCGCATTTCGCAGTATTGGGGTGGAATTAGTGGAATGCTGGGCGGTCGCTGCGACCCCTAGCAGGTAGAATTTCGCCCTAATGAGTATTCTTGATCGTGTTCTCCGGGCCGGCGAAGGCAAAAAGGTCAAGGCCTTAGAAGGTCTTGTTCCAGAAATCAATGCCCTCGAGGTATCCGTTGCCGCTTTGTCAGACGACGCCTTGCGCGGCAAGACCGACGAATTCCGCCAACGCATTGCTAATGGCGAGTCTCTCGACGATTTGTTAGTTGAGTCATTTGCCGTGATGCGCGAAGCCGGAAAGCGTGTGCTGGGGCAACGCCACTACGACGTGCAGCTCATGGGCGGCGCAGCATTGCACTTCGGCTGGATCTCTGAAATGAAAACCGGTGAAGGCAAAACTCTTGTTTCCACCCTGCCTGCGTACCTCAATGGTCTCTCGGGCAATGGCGTGCATCTTGTGACCGTCAACGACTATCTGGCACGACGCGACTCCGAGTGGATGGGCCGCGTACACCGTTGGTTGGGTCTTAGTGTTGGCCTAGTGGTTCCAGGCCACCGCGAATCACCACAACAAAAGCGCGAAGACTATGCAGCCGATATCACCTACGGAACCAACAACGAATTTGGTTTCGACTACCTGCGCGACAACATGGCCGGGTCGTTGGAAGAAAAAGTTCAGCGTGGTCATAACTTCGCCATTGTCGACGAAGTCGACTCCATTCTCATCGACGAGGCACGTACTCCTCTCATTATTTCAGGCCGTTTAGCCGATGCTGCACAGCTGTATTACCGCTTTGCTTCGGTGGTGCGAGCGCTCAGCCGTGACGTCGACTACGAAGTCGATGAACCAAAACGCACAGTGGTACCCACTGAAGTAGGTATTGAAAAAGTTGAAGCACAATTGGGCGTCGGAAACCTCTACGACGGCGTGCAGCAAAACTTGGTGCACCAACTACAGGTGGCGTTGAAAGCAAAAGAGCTGTACAAACGCGATAAGGACTACATCATCCAGGGTGGTGAAGTAAAAATCGTCGACGAAATTACGGGTCGTATCCTTGAAGGTCGCCGCTGGAGCGAAGGTATTCACCAGGCAATTGAGGCCAAAGAAGGCGTCAAAATCAA
>JAPKZV010000228.1 GCA_026393585.1 Actinomycetota bacterium | reverse complement strand
AACAATGAAGATCCACTTGTTGCAACCGGTGAGCACCCCCTCGTGCAACCGCGCATCATGCGCTATGAGTTCACTGCACCGTTCTCGTGCAACTTACGTCTGGAGCTCCCCACCACTGGCATGGTGAACGCCATCGTTACGTTCTGTCAGCCCATCGACAACAACACCACATGTTTGTATTCCGTCATGCTGCGCAACGACTGCCCCACCGATGCTCTTGCACAAGCAGCAGCTGCTTATGAAATGGACATTTTGGCCGAAGACCTCAAGGTCATTGAAGGTCTCTACGACAAAATTGTTCCGCTAGAACGTGGTCAGGTACACACGCGCGCCGACCGCAACACCGTTGAGTTTCGTCGCATCATGCAACGACTACTTGGCGCGAATATGCCGAGCTAGTTCCGGAACAGAGAAGAATGTCTGCTACACGTTGCTCGTCACTGCGAATCACAGCGCCATGGCCTCGTTGCGAATGTCGTGGTCTCTCGGTTTCAAAGATCGTCGTGAAATGACGTCGACAGGAGTTTTGAGTAATTTGGTTAACTCTTCTTGAAGACGAAACTGATCGATTAAAGATGCTTCAGGCAGAAAATCAACGAGGAGATCGATATCGCTGTCGGGTTTTTCTTCACCCCGTGCAACACTTCCAAAAACTGACACGTTGAAGGCTTTGTTGCGAACCACAACACGGAGAATCGCCTCACGTTGTGATCGCATTTCTTCCAGCCGACTTGCCATATTTTTAGGGTACAGATTTGTGAGGCAAATGGGAATACTTGGCGGAACGAGCAGGATTTGAACCTGCGGACCCTTGCAGGTCTCCTGTTTTCAAGACAGGTGCATTCGGCCGCTCTGCCACCGTTCCGTCTGAGATGTTATCGGGGAATATGGCTTCGCAAATGCGTCACCCAATCATCTGCTTCTTTCCAGCGGGTATCGGCATGCTCGCGGGCACTGTGAGCCGCCTCACCAGCAGCCGGATACGAGCCAAAGAACTTCACTCCGCCCTGTTTTGCACGTAATTCACGCAAGGCGTCGGCCATGAGCTCGCTGTCGATATGCCCATCGGCATACATAATGAAGCAGTAGTCGCCGAGTCCACTATTTTTCGTGGGTCGTGAACTGAGATGCGACAAGTCGATGCGTCGGGCAGCAAATTCTTGCAAAATGGAAATGAGGCTGCCTGGCTCGTTGGCACGCTGGAACACCACCAGCGCGGTGCGGTCGTGCCCCGTTGCTTGTGGAATGAAATCTTTCCCCACCAACACAAAACGAGTTTGATTGTTTTCGTGGTCGGCAATATTGCGCGCCACTACTGAAAGCCCATACAACTCACCGGCAACTTCAGGCGCAATTGCAGCGATTCCTACAAGCTTTTCGGTGGCAATTTGACGTGCTGCTTCTGCCGTACTTGTTGCAGCACGCACCGTTGCCTCTGCCAAATGCTTGCGCAAATATGCATGACACTGAGCAGTAGCAACAGGCATCGACCACACTTCGCGCACATCGGCGAGTTGTGTACCAGGTAATGCCAGCAAACAATGTTCAATGTTCAGCACCACTTCACGCTGAATGAAAAGTTCATGGTCGAACACCAAAGCGTCTTGGGTGAGATTCACCATTCCTTCAATGCTGTTCTCAATAGGAACAAAGCCAAGTGCTACTTCCCCCGCCTCAACAGCATCGAGCACGTCGGGAACCGTGCGAAAGGGCACAAGTTCACATTGTGCAAGGTCGGCCTGCGACCGAGCAGCCTGTTCGGTGAAAGTGCCGAGCGGGCCCAAGAAACCCACCCGTGTGCCAGGGGCAACGGGGGCGGAAATAGGGCTTGCGGGGGTTGATTGTGCACTCACACTATGAAGGTTAGGCGTAGTGATGGCAACATGGAGGCGTGTTTGAAGAAACCCTCCGCCAAATGCTTACCGACGTCCGCTCTGGGGCGGTCTCACCCGACGAGGCCGTCGCCCAATTGCGCCGCCTTCCCTTTACCGAAGTGGGCGACGCGTTAGTTGACCATCACCGGGCCCTGCGCACCGGGGCGCCCGAAGCCATTTATGGCCCGGGTAAATCACCGCAACACTGTGTCGACATTGTGGGCGAACTGTTGGCCAACGGCAGCGGCCCCGTCATTCTCACCCGTGTTATTCCCGCACAACGAGAAGCTGTTCTTTCTGCGCATGCGTCGTACGGCATGCCCGAAGAAGCATCGAACACAATGGCGTGGCGCCTACCCACTATCGATGCCTCTCGCCCTGCCCCGCGCGTGCTTGCCATCAGCGCCGGAACATCTGACGTACCCGTATTAGACGAATGCGTACTGACCTTGCGCGCCTATGGCTATGCACCGCAACGCATTGTTGATGTAGGTGTTGCTGGTCTCCACCGCTTGCTTGTGCATATTGACGCCATTCAAAATGCCGATGCAATCGTGTGTGCTGCAGGTATGGAAGGTGCACTCCCCAGTGTTATTGGTGGTCTCACCGGTGCACCCATTGTTGCTGTGCCCACCAGCGTGGGTTACGGCTCATCACTTGAAGGAATTACCGCACTCCTTGCAATGCATTCGTCATGTGCATCGGGAATTTCAGTGGTAGGTATAGACAACGGTTTCGGTGCTGCATGTGCAGTAGCGCGAATGTTGAGAAGCGCTGCGTGAGCGCAGATACTGCACGATCTGCCAACACCGTTTGGGTCAATGCCAGTGCTGGTGTTGCTGGCGACATGTTGCTGGGCTCGCTCATCGACGCAGGTGCCGATGTTTCAGAAGTAGTCAATATTCTTTTTGGTCTCGGCTTAAACGATTGGGCACTTACTGCCGAGCCCGCTATGCGTTGTGGCATTGCCGCAACTCACGTTGTTGTGGTGGAACATCATCACGATGACCATCATCATCACACGCATCGTTTGCATAGCGACATCGTCGCGCTGCTCAATGCCGCCGATATTCCCGAGCGCGTGCGCGAACGTGCACTTGCTACCTTTGCCGTGCTTGCATACTCAGAAGCAGCTGTACACAACGTTCTTATTGAAGACGTTGAGTTTCATGAAGTAGGCAGTATTGATGCCATCGTTGACATTGTTGGTACTTGTGCCGCACTTGAAATTCTCGGCATCGACCGCGTCACAGCTTCACCCATTGCCACCTCGCATGGCTCCATTCGTAGCGCACACGGCATTCTTCCGAACCCAGGACCAGCAGTTGCCCACATGCTTGCAACACATGCGGTGCCTACTCGCGGGGTAGATGTTGACTATGAAGTTTCCACTCCCACCGGTGTTGCGTTGCTCATTGCCCTTGCAGAAACATTCGGTGCATCGCCCGCCATGCCCATTGCAGCAATTGGCCATGGTGCCGGCACGCGCGACCCTAGTGACCGTGCCAATGTGGTGCAGGTGCTCTTAGGTACAACCGACACAGCACGTGATGGCGACACAGAAACTTTGGTGGTGCTAGAAACAAACACCGACGATGTGACACCGGAAGTATTGGCATACGCCGTTGCGCAACTCATGGAACACGGCGCCAACGATGCCTGGGTTACGCCCATCGTCATGAAGAAAAATCGACATGGGCATTGCTTGCAAGTGTTGT
>JAPKZV010000094.1 GCA_026393585.1 Actinomycetota bacterium | reverse complement strand
CTTGAGGCATCAAAGAAGTGGATCAAAGAGTCCATTGGTTTACAGCGTCAACTTGTAGCAAGTGTTATTGCTACAAAGGGTCCAATCGAGCCACTGAAGTACACACCTGTTCTTGACTACACACCAGAAGTGTTTGCTGCTGTAGAAGGTGTTGCCACAACAAAGTTGGTTCCAGCAGTTGCTATTTCATTGAAGAGCGCTCGTAACGAAGCAATCGATGCAGTCACTGCAGAGACAGTTGCTGCGTTGTGTGGATCTTCAGAAGCACCTGGTGCTTTTGCTGGTCAGGAAAAAGGCGTCAAAGAAGCAGTGCGTAGCTTGACCAAGAAATTGGTCCGTAAGCGCATCGTTGAAGAAGGCATGCGCATCGACGGTCGTGGACCTCGCGATCTGCGCCCTGTCTCGTCTGAAGTAGGCATTTTGGCTACAGCACACGGCACTGGCCTTTTCCAGCGTGGAGAAACTCAAGTCATGAACGTGTGCACACTCGCAATGCCGCGCATGAACCAGTTGCTCGACACATTGACTCCTGAAACCACCAAGCGTTTCATTCATCACTACAACATGGCTCCATGGGCTAACGGCGAAACCGGCCGCGTTGGTTCGCCAAAGCGCCGCGAAATCGGCCACGGTGCATTGGCCGAGCGCGCGTTGTTGCCAGTAGTGCCAAGCCAAGAAGATTTCGCTTACACCATTCGTTTGGTGAGTGAAGTGATGTCGTCCAACGGTTCCACCTCAATGGGTTCGGTCTGCTCAGCAAGCCTTTCACTCATGGATGCTGGCGTGCCTATCATTGCTCCTGTTGCAGGTATCGCAATGGGCTTGGTGTTTGCTGAAGGCAAGTACACCACGCTCACCGACATCTTGGGTGCAGAAGACGCATTCGGCGACATGGACTTCAAAGTTGCCGGTACTGCCGATGCCATTACGGCTTTGCAGCTCGACACAAAAATTGAAGGCATCCCAGCCGACGTTTTGATTGCTGCTCTCGATCAAGCAAAAGATGCACGTCTAGCCATTTTGGAAGTCATGAATGCGGCTCTCGCTGCTCCACGTAGTGAAGTTGCTGAAACCGCTCCAAAAATTGTTTCCTTCACCATTCCGCTCGACAAAGTCGGAGAGGTCATTGGGCCAAAGGGCAAGGTCATCAACACAATTCAGCAAGAAACCGGTGCCGACATTGCAGTGAGCGACGACGGTGCTGTTGGCATCATCACCATTGGTTCACCAGACTCAGTGAAGGTGAACGATGCACGCGAGCGCATTATGGCAATTGTTCAGCCACCAACTGCAGACCTCGGTGGCATCTACAACGGTCGCGTTGTGAGCATCACCAAGTTCGGTGCATTCGTCAACATCCTTCCTGGGCGTGACGGTCTTGTACACATTTCAAAGTTGGGTAACGGCAAGCGCATCAACAATGTGGAAGATGTACTTGAACTCGGCCAAGAAATTCAGGTTCGTGTTGACGACATCGACGACAAGGGCAAGGTCAGCCTCAGCCCCGTTGGTGAAGGCTTCGAATCAAGTGGTGAAGCAGCTCCTCGTGAAGAGCGCGCCCCTCGTGAAGAACGCGCACCGCGCGTCCCTCGTGAAGAGCGCGCACCTCGTGCCGAGCGCAGCGATGCGCCCGACAACGCAGTGGCTGTGAGCTTTGAAGATGAGTTCGAAAGTGAACTTTCTGGCGAACTCGGTGACCTCGGCCCCGGCCGCGAAGCGGGCAACCGTGGTGGTGGCCGTGGACGTGGCGACGACAATCGCCGTCGTCATCGCTAAATCTTCCTCAACAAACAAAAACGCAATTCATCCACAACCCCGACCGACTACGGTCGGGGTTGTGACGTTTTCAGCTGAGAATCCCATTCGTGTTGGTGTGGTAGGTGCAGGGGGCCGTATGGGCGCCACTGTATGCGATGCCGTTGTCGCCGACCCGCAGTTATTGCTTGTTGCTGCTGTCGACCCCATGCATGCTGGCAAAGAATGTCATGGCCTCACCATTGCTGCAGAACTGAAAGCACTTGCCGATGCGCAAGCAGAAGTGGTTGTCGACTTTACGGTTGCTGCAGCAGCGCGCGTTACCTTGCCGTGGCTTGGTCTGCACGGAATGCACGCAGTGGTGGGCACCACAGGTTTTAATGATGCCGACATGGCAACGTTCAAGGAATCATTTACGAGCAGTAGTTGCCTGATTGCGGCAAACTTTGCCATTGGTGCAGTGCTCATGATGAAATTCGCCGAACAGGCAGCACCATTTTTTGAAACTGCAGAAATTATTGAGTTCCATCACAATGCGAAAGCCGATGCACCGAGTGGAACCGCAATGGTCACCGCACAACGGATGGCTGCAGCGAGCAGTGAATGGGCAAAAGACCCAACGCAACATGAGGTTGCTCCAGGCGCACGTGGTGGTGAAGGCCCTGCAGGTATTCGTGTTCATGCGGTGCGCATGGTGGGCATGACTGCATCACAAGAAGTCATCTTGGGTACCGCAGGTCAAACACTGGTCATTCGCCACGATTAAAATGATCGTGTGAGCTTTATGCCGGGGGTTGTTCTTGCATGTAAGCGTGTTGCCGAAACACCGGGCATCACACTCGGTATCGACTCGCTTCTTTAGTTTCCGTTCGTACCGTCGTGGTCGGGCGGTGAAAGAGGGCGTCGCTTGTTCATTTGGAATGCTGAAATGGCGAAGAGTCCGAGCACGATAAACCACTGGTAGCGCTCAATTGATTTCAAGAACCAACGCACTTGGTCTTCAAAGATGTCTCCGCCGATGCGCATCACCACGAGGCGAAAGCAAATAGCAGGAATGACAACTGCAAAAAATTGACGTATACGCATTTGGCGATGTCCGACGAGCACGCACACGACGTTGCTTCCCGGCATGAAAAAGAGCATCAGCCATCCGGCCTTTTTTACGGCATTTTCTGTCCAGCGGTAGATCGCAGGCATTTCGCCAACATTGTCTTCCACCCAGCGCACAGTGCGGTCGCCATACCAGCGCCCTACGAAATACAGAGCTGTAGCCGCGGCCAAAATGCGCAAGAATCCGATGATGAAATAGGGGAGAGGCGAGGTGAAAGGTACCGACCCAAAAAGATTGCGGTTTCGCGACGACATCGCGAGAACGAGAAGTGGGCGTTCGTCAACGAGCGCTGGGCCAATATTGGTGCCAATTGTGCCGCATATGAAAAGAAACGAAGTGAGGGCCAAAACTGTTTTGCGCACCATGGCAACTTATCGCCTCGCCCTGCAAGATGCCCTACGCTTGCCATATGCAAGGACTCATGCAAAACACGCCACTGACCATTGTTCACCTTTTTGACCGGGCAGAAAAATACCACCGCAATAAAACTGTTATCACCGCAACTCCGCGAGGAAAAGAGACCGTCACGTATGGTGACTGGGCACAACGAACCCGCAAGCTAGGTGGAGTGCTCAACAATTTGGGTATTTCTGAAGCAGGTCGAGTCGCTACTTTCGCATGGAATACCGCACGGCATCTGGAGTTGTACTTTGCCGCACCATGCACGGGCCGTGTACTTCATACATTGAACATTCGACTATTTCCCGAACAACTCACTTACATTGTGAACCATGCCGAAGATGAAGTGATTTTTTGCGACAAGTCATTGCTGCCTCTTCTTGCTCCGCTCTTTCCTACTTTTCATACGGTGAAACATTTAGTAGTGATGGACGACGGCCCGGGTGACGTTCCGCAATGGCCAGGTGTGCAAATACATGACTATGAAGAGTTGCTCAGTAAAGCTTCGCCAGTTGAATTTTTAGTAACAGATGAAAACCGTGCAGCAAGCATGTGTTACACCAGTGGCACTACTGGCAATCCGAAAGGTGTGGTGTACAGCCACCGCAGTACGTACCTGCACACATTCGGCGCAATGACGGTCGACAGTTTGGGCGCGCGCGAGAGCGATGTGATTTTGCCAGTAGTTCCGATGTTTCATGCCAACGCATGGGGTCTTGCACACGCTGCAGTTGCTTCTGGTGCGTCATTGGTGATGCCAGGCCCAGATCTTTCGGGTAAAGCCATTGCACAACTCATTGTGGAAGAAAAGGTCACCGTGGCTGCGGGTGTACCAACTATTTGGATGGGTGTTCTTCCCGAGCTCAAGGGTCGCGACACGTCGTCGTTGCGCGCCATTCCCTGTGGTGGTTCCGCAGTGCCGAAAGCATTGAGTGAGGCGTATCGCGAACAAACGGGTCTTCCTATTTTGCAAGCATGGGGGATGACCGAAACAAGCCCCATTGCGTCTACGTGCACTTTGAGTGCCGCCGACTTGTTGTTGTCCATCGATGAGCAAGCTGAGTTGCGTACCACCGTGGGACAAATCAACTTCGGTGTGGAGTGTCGCGTAGTGGAACCCGACACTATTAACCCGGTTGCATGGGACGGCGAAACAAGTGGCGAGTTGCAGTGCTCGGGTCCGTGGATTGCGGCTAACTATTACAACGACGACCGTTCAGCAGAAAGCTTTACTTCTGATGGTTGGTTGCGTACAGGTGACGTTGCCACCATGGATGCCGATGGGCGAGTGCGACTTGTTGACCGCACAAAAGACCTCATCAAGAGTGGTGGCGAGTGGATCTCTTCGGTTGACGTGGAAAATGAACTCATGGCGCACCCAAAAATCAAAGAAGCTGCAGTAGTGGGCGTGCCACACCCACGATGGTCGGAACGCCCGTTGGCCTGCATTGTGGTGGAGCCTGGTCAGAGCCTCACCAAAGAAGAGGTAGTGGAGTTCCTGGTGCCGCGTTTGGCCAAGTGGCAATTGCCTGACGATGTGGTGTTCATTGACGAAGTACCCAAGACCAGCGTGGGGAAGTTCTCGAAAAAGACCCTCCGCGACCGGTTTGCCACCTACGTGCTGCCCACGATCTAGAAAAATAGGTTTCTGTGACATTTGTCTTGACAGTGAGACGCTTTTCGTTTTAGTGTCTCACTATGACTTCTGACGAAACCCGCGTTCTCGACGCAGCTTTGGGCTGTGTTGAACGCTTTGGGTTCAGCAAAGTCACCATCGACGACATCACAGCAGCTTCAGGTGTGTCACGCGCCACTATTTATCGATTGTTTCCGGGTGGGCGCGAAGTTCTGTTTGAAGCAATGCGTCTGCGCGAATTAGAGAGATTCTTTTCTTGTTTGCAAAGTGCTGCAGCGGGGTCTCGCAATATTGAAGAACTGCTCACGCGTTGCATTGTCTTTTCCTCGCGTGAATTGCAAAACGACCAGCACCTTGCGGCGATGCTTGCCAGTGAGCGCGGTGAGGCACTTGCGAATCTCACGGTCGATGGAGTGCCGCGCATTGTAAATGTCGCAACTCAATTTTTTGTGCCGCTCGCCGAGGAGTTTGTTTCACCTGAAACTGCAATTCAAATTGTCGAAGTGCTGGTTCGGCTCGTTATTTCATACTTCCTTGCGCCAAGTATGCGAGTCGACTTCACCAGCGAAGACAGTGTTCGCGCTTTCTTAGAGTCTTTTAGTTTTCTTAATGATCTAGTACAGCAATAGGGGGAAATACCATGACCGCAATTGAATCACACGACGCAGAAATCTTGGGGCGCACCGATGTCAACGACATTGAAGCCATCTTGGGTGTCACCAATACCGACGTCAATGAAATTACGCATATGGTGAAGAACAACGCCGACACGTTGTTCTCTTGGGACTATTCATTGGCCCGCCCACAGTTGCGCAAGTTGTACGAGAAGGCAAAGGTGGGGCAGTGGAATGCCACCACCGATCTCCCATGGGAAACCCCAGTTGATATTGAAGGCACCATTGCGGCCGACCAAGCAGCAATTGGTCGTGGTTTCGACATGAGCCTCTACGCCGATACTCCTGTTAAAAACTGGGAGCAAAAAGAATGGCTCGAATTTGGTGTACAGGCTCGTAAGTGGAGCTTGTCGCAGTTCTTGCACGGTGAACAAGGCGCTCTCATTTGTACCGCAAAGTTTGTAGAAACTGTGCCCTGGTACGACGCCAAGTTGTACGCCAGCACGCAGGTAATGGATGAAGCACGCCACGTAGAAGTGTTTGCTCGCTACCTCGATGAGAAACTCGAAGGCGGCTATCAAATCAATGCACACTTGCGCGCATTGCTCGACGACATCGTTACCGATAGCCGCTGGGACATGACCTACTTGGGTATGCAAATCATGGTCGAGGGTCTTGCCCTCGCAGCATTTGGTTATATGCACCAACTCACCGGCGAGCCGCTGTTGAAGAAGTTGTTGCGTTATGTCATGAGCGATGAGGCACGTCACGTTGCATTCGGTGTGCTTTCCTTGCAAGAGGTGTACGCACAAATGAGCGACGTAGAAATTAAAGAGCGTCAGATCTTTGCTTTCGAAGCAAGCTTGCGCATGCGCGACCGTTTCTTGCAGCAAGAAGTATGGGAGCGCATGGGCATCGACCCACGCAAAATCATGCCAGTTGTTCTCAATGACCCCACGCGCATCTTCTTTCAGCAGATGTTGTTCTCGAAAATTGTGCCGAACTGTAAAAAGCTCGGCCTGCTCGACCGCAACGATTCGTGGCTGCGTCGTCGGTTTGAAGAAATTGGCGTCATCCAGTTCGAAGACTTCGAAGATACGGGCGAAGAGTACATGGCCTTCGAAATCGGGAAAGACATCACAGCCCCTGCCTGAAAGTAGGCATTATCCAGCAAATTTGGATAATGAATGCAATGTTCGTGGTGCGGGGTCACTACTCTTGAAGCGTTATGGCTCATCAATCTGACCCCTCATTTCGTGCCTTTCATGCATTACGCATTAAAGGCTTTGCCAAAGTCGACATGGTTGCCGATATCGCAGCAATCACTGAAAAAGAAGCCGAGGGTTTCCTCCAAGGCCTCCTCACACAGGAACTTGCTCTCTTTCGCGAGCAGCGGGCCCTGTGGCAAATCACCCCTGCTGGCAAGGAAGCGCACAAGGCAGCACTTGCAGCCGATACTCCGAGTGAAGTTGCTGGCGCTTTGAAGCCTTCTTACGAAGAATTCCTGGTCATCAACGAATCATTCAAGCAACTCTGTGGCGACTGGCAGTTGAAAGATGGTGCACCGAACGATCACAGCGATGCCGCCTACGACAAGGCTGTCATTGATCGCCTGGTTGAAATGAATGTGAAAGCCGTGCCGGTTGTGGAAGCTCTTGGCGCCATCTTGGAACGCATCATGCCCTATGTGCCGCGTTTGCACTCCACGTCGAAGCGAGTGGTCGCGGGCGAAAACAACATGTTCACCGGAGTGATGTGCGGGAGCTATCACGATGTGTGGATGGAGCTTCACGAAGACCTCATTCTCACCCAAGGTATCGACCGTGCTGCAGAGGGTTCTTTCTAATGACGCAGGTGCCTCACTTCGGGCGGGTACTCACTGCAATGATCACTCCGTTCGCCGCAAATGGTGAGCTCGATGTCAATGAAGCAGTGAAGCTTGCGAAGTGGCTCCAAGAGCAGGGCAACGACGGCTTGGTAGTAACAGGTACTACTGGTGAAGCTTCCACACTCACCGACGCAGAAAAAATTGCTTTGTGGGAAGCCGTTGCTCAGGCAGTCACCATTCCTGTCATTGCAGGAAGCGCATCGAACGACACCGCTCACAGTGTGCATCTCACGAAGAAAGCGACTGAAGTAGGCGCTGCAGGAATTTTGGCAGTGGGACCGTATTACAACCGTCCACCGCAATCAGGTATTGCTGCTCACATGGGTGCTATTGCAAGTGCAACACATTTGCCAGTGGTGTTGTACGACATTCCCGTGCGCACGGGTCGCAAAATTGCCACTGCAAACTTGCTCACCTTGGCAAATGATTACAGCAACATTGTTGCCCTCAAAGATGCTGCAGGAAACCCGGCAGAAACTGCCTCAGTTATTGCGCAAGCACCTCAGGGATTCCAGGTCTACAGCGGCGACGATGGTCTCACGTTGCCTTTGTTGTCGGTGGGCGCGATGGGCGTCATTGGTGTTGCTACACACTGGTCGGCTCCTGAGCATCAACTCATGATGAAAGCTTTTTTCGCAGGCAATACTGCCGAGGCACAACGCGTAAATGCACTGCTGCTTGAAAGCTATGCCTTTGAAACTGGTGACGATTCGCCGAACCCGTTACCGAGCAAAGAAATGATGAAACTGCACGGGTTCGCTGTTGGCGACGCACGCTTGCCAATGGGCCCGGCTGCATCTTGGGTTGCAGAACGAGCTGCAGTGGTCAAGAAAAATCTTGAAGCGACACGCACCCGTTGAGCACGAATGCATCTGTGAGCACATCAAACGTACGCATTTATTTTCTAGGTGGGTTAGGCGAAATTGGCCGTAACTGCATGGCGGTCGAGCAAGACAATGAAATCTTGCTCATCGACTGTGGTCTCATGTTCCCCGACCCCGATATGCATGGCATCGACCTTGTGTTGCCCGACTTCACTTGGCTGCGCGAAAATGCCGAGCGCATTGTGGGATGCGTTGCAACACACGGACACGAAGATCATGTAGGTGGGTTGCAGTTCTTGTTGCGTGAAATGTCGTTTCCGTTATACGGATCTGCCGTCACGCTGGGGCTCGCGCGCAACCGAATTGAAGAAGCAGGTCTCTTAGGAAAAACTTCACTCAATGTGGTGCGTGATGGCGAAATTCGCCGCATTGGCCCCTTCGATGTTGAATTCATTCCGGTCACACACTCTGTTCCACATGCGCATGCCATTGCGTTACACACCGCGCAAGGCGTGGTGTTGCATTCCGGCGACTTCAAGCTCGACCTCACTCCAGTTGATGGTCGTCGTACCGACCTTGCCCGATTGGGTTCATTGGCGCATAACGGCGGCATTCGGTTGCTCATGGCCGACAGCACCAACGCTGAAGAAAAAGGTCATGCACCTAGCGAGAGCGATGTTGGCGCGGTCTTGCGCGCATTGTTTGCCGAGAACCGCACGAAGCGCATTATCACCGCAAGTTTCGCCAGCCATATTCACCGTGTTCAACAAATTGCTGAAGCAGCTATTGCCAGCGGGCGCGTGGTGGCAACAATGGGGCGCTCCATGCAAAACAATGTGCGCATGGCACGCGACTTGGGATTGTTGAATATTCCCGACAAAGCGCTGGTAGATATTGCGAAGATCAATGACTATGCGCCAGAAAAGGTCTGCATCATTTCAACAGGTTCACAAGGTGAACCAATGGCAGCACTGTCTCTTTTGGCGCGTGGCGATAACAAATGGATCAAAGTAGGCGAAGACGACGTGGTCATTTTGTCGAGTCACCCGATTCCAGGAAATGAAATGCACGTGGGTCGAGTTATTGACGGCTTGCTGCGTTCCGGAGCAGAAGTGGTGCACTCGGGCATCGTCGATGTGCATGCAACAGGTCATGCACAGGCCGATGACTTGAAGACCTATATGAATGTCACCCAACCTGAATGGTTCATTCCTATTCATGGTGAGTTCCGCCACATGATGGCAAATGCCAAATTGGCACGAACCATGGGTGTGCACCCACGCAATGTGGTGATGTGTGAAGACGGAGTAGTTGTTGAACTTTCTGCTGAAGGCGTGCAACATGTTGGGCGCATTCCTGCTGGCTATTTGTATGTCGATGGCGTGGTGGGCGATGTGGGCCAAGGCGTGTTGCGCGACCGCAAGGTTCTTGCAGAAGAAGGCGTAGTTGTTG
>JAPKZV010000020.1 GCA_026393585.1 Actinomycetota bacterium | reverse complement strand
CAGTGCGTGGTCCAACATCGGGGAAAAGTGAAGTCCATGCAGTGCGGCGAATATCGGGAAGCGTGCGTTCAGGTCCGTATAGAAAACTGGGAACATCAAGTTCGTCGGCAGCCCATTGTGCAAAAGCATTGCGCTCGTGAATGGCTGCGTTGAATGTGGAATTGCCAAGAGGAACAAAAGGCACTACATCGACCACTCCGAGGCGAGGGTGCACACCTGTGTGCTCATGAACATTGAGGAGGTTGACAGCACTCGTGGCGAGGAGTCGGGGGGCGAGTGTGCCACGCAGGGTAAACACGCTGCGGTGATGGTCGGGGTCGGTATGAATATCGAGGAGATCGGCGGTAACGGCTGCGCTCAATTTGGCAAGTTTCCTGGGGTTTTGGCCCTCGCTGATATTGACGACGCACTCAATCACAGGGTTATTTTTATCTCATCTCCCAGCCGAGCGGTGGTAGGTTAAAGGCATGTTCGCATTTCTCGAAGGCCCAGAACTCATCATCGTTGCTGTTGTTGTACTCGTTCTTTTTGGCGGCACTCAATTGCCGAAGTTTGCAAAAAACCTCGGGCAGGCACAAAAAGAATTTAAAAAAGGTCTTGCCGATGGTCAGTCCGACAAGTCTGGCGATTCCGACTCGAAGTAATTCGTTTTCGCGTTGTCTATGCAGCGCGGCGTTGAGACTTCAAGCGGCGGCGGGCACGTTCACTCATGCCACCCCATACCCCGTGTTCAATTTGTTCCGATAGTGCGTATTCCAAGCAGTGGTCGCGAACTGGGCAGGTAGAACAAATCTTGCGCGCCTTGTCGACCCCAGCACCGTCCGAGGGAAAGAAGATGTCGGGCTCAACAAGGCGGCAATTGCCCAGTGACATCCATTCAGTTGAACGATAAGAACCAAGATTGCGCTGGTTTTCGTAGTGCTGGATATCGGTTGTGGTCATGGCGAGCCTTTTCTAGGAGGAGAACTTTGGTCGTACAAGGGTTCTGACGGCACAGAGCCGCAATAAGTTCCCGAGAGGTCATATGGCGACTCTGCGGTATCCTGAGGGCTCCTAGGAGGTTCCCGTGTCCGATATCAATGCCACCCCAGAAGCGCCACGCGCACATGCCCGCATCGTGTATCTCGGCCCTGTTGCTCCCCATTGGGAGGTCTATGGCGACTACGGCGACCAAGCCCTCATCGACGAGTTCCGCACTCGAGTGTTGGCCCGTTTAGTGCTCCTCACCCGCGACGACCCGCAATTCCGCCGCAATAGCGAGCGCATTGCCCGCGATGCAGAGCGTGAACTCATCACCATTGAGTGGGACCTCGGCGATTCCGTCAAGCTCTAAACACTCCTAGTGTGCAAATTATCCCAGTAGTCATTTCCCGTTCACTGAGCATTCAGGTAAAAAACCTATGACGAAACGGGAACAAACCTACTCTGCGAAGATCGACGAACGTTTTTTTAACCGTGATCTCAGTTGGCTCGCATTCAATGCGCGTGTTTTGGCGATGGCGAGAGAAGAGGGAATTCCACTTCTTGAACGAGTCAAGTTTCTTGCCATTTTTTCTTCAAACCTCGATGAGTTTTTCCAAGTTCGCGTAGCGGCGCTGAAGAATCAAATCGATGCAGGAACTTCTCATCGCGGTGCCGACGGGCGCCGCCCACAAGAGTTAGATCGTGATATCAGCAGCACAGTTCACCGGTTAGTTGCCGAGCAAGAGTCGCTTTTGCGCGAAGAAATTCTGCCTGAGCTGAAAAACAACGACATCGTTTTGCAGCGTTGGGAAGATGTTTCCGCTGCAGAAAAAGCAGTTCTGTCGAGAGAATTTGATCAACGTATTTTCCCTATTCTCACCCCGCTTGTTGTAGACCCAGCTCACCCTTTTCCCTACGTATCTGGGCTGGCGTTGAGCATTGCGGTGATGTTGCGTGACCCTGAAACTGGTGAAGAGCGTTTTGCTCGTTTAAAAGTTCCGCCTCTTTTGCCACGACTGCTCAAACTAGAGAACACCCAACATTTCATTCCCGTTGAAGATGTCATCATTGCGCATCTTCCAGCTTTGTTTGAAGGAATGGAAGTCAAGAGCGCAACTACCTTCCGTGTTTCGCGCGACGCCGACCTCGACGTAGACGATGAAGAAGCAGAAGACCTTCTTGAAGCAGTAGAAGCCGAATTACGCCGCCGGCGCTTTGGTAGAGCAGTGCGTCTTGAAGTGCGTGATTCCATAGATGACACAGTTTTACAATTGTTAATTGATGAATTTGAAGTGGAAGAACACGATGTTTACGAGTTCAATCTTCCACTCGACCTCACCAGCTTGTTCGCTATTAGCGCGTTACCAGTTCCCGCATTGCGCGACACACCTTGGCCAGCAGTTACTGCAGGTCGGTTAGCAGCGGCGAGCGAACAAGATCGCTCTATATTCAGCGTGATTCGCGAGCGTGACCTTTTGGTGCATCATCCATATGAAAGCTTTGTGACCTCAACACAAGCTTTTATTGAAGAGGCAGCAAACGACCCGCGCGTGCAGTCAATTAAAATGACCTTGTATCGCACATCTGGCGATAGCCCCATTGCGCAAAGCCTTATTCGTGCAGCTGAACGTGGAGTACAGGTAGTTGCCCTCATCGAGCTCAAGGCACGTTTCGACGAGGCAGTGAACGTCACTTGGGCCAAGCAGCTTGAACGTGCTGGAGTGCACGTGATGTATGGAATTGTTGGATTAAAGACACATGTGAAGTGCGCGCTAGTGGTACGAGAAGATGGCGACGGGCTACGCCGGTATGTGCATTTTGGAACAGGCAACTACAACTCAAAAACCGCTGGCCTTTATGAAGACCTCGCAATCTTCACATGCAATCCTGAACTCGCATCCGATGCGTCACGTCTTTTTAATCACCTCACTGGGTTCAGCAGAAACGATCTGTATCAGCATCTACTTGTAGCTCCGAATCATTTGAAATCGGGTCTAATTGAACTCATCCGCCAAGAAGCCCGTGCAGGACAAAATGGCTACATTCGTTTGAAATTGAATTCGCTTGCCGATACTCAAATGATCGAAGCACTGTATGAAGCGAGTGAAGCTGGCGTCAAAATCGACATCACTGTGCGTGGAATATGCGGCATCCGCCCAGGTGTGCCTGGAATGTCGAGCAACATTACGGTGCGTTCGATTTTGGGTAGGTACCTAGAGCATTCGCGCATTTACAAGTTCGGTAATGGAAATGGGCCAGGAGCGCCACGTTGGTATATCGGGTCCGCAGATCTCATGTCGCGCAACCTCGACCGTCGCGTAGAGGCGCTGGTGCCTGTATTGCAAGAAAAGCATCAACAATGGTGTGAAAAGGTGCTTTCGTATCTCACCGATCCCACTGCTCCGCACTTTGTGCTCAATGCAACTGGCCATTGGGAGCGATCAGGAGACTCTTATGCGGTGCGAAATGCGCAAGAAGACCTCTACAAATGGGCTAAAAATCAACAAGAGCGCCGAAACTCCTGAGCAGGGTATTCTGTGAGCGACGGTAAATAGAGGAGATACAGCAATGGAAGAACTGCGCAAAGGTTTTCACCACGAATTAGATGAAGTTCGGCTCTCACTTGCGCGCCTTGCAGCCTCTGTTATTGAAGCAATTCCTCGTGCAACAAATGTCTTATTGTCGGGCGACCTTGAAGGCGCCGAGTATCTCATTTTGGCCGATGATGAAATTGACTCGCGCTCAATTGCACTTGAAGATCGCTGCTATCAACTGTTGGCGTTGCAGGCTCCGGTAGCAGGCGACCTACGTCAGCTCATTTCGATTCTCAAAATGGTAGGAGAAATTGAACGCTCTGCCGACCTCACCGTGAATATCGCAAAGGCAGCTCGCCGTATTTATGGTCATGCTCTCGATCCAAAGTTGCGCGGCATCATCACCAAAATGGGAGAACAAGCACAGCAACTGTTTACCTCTGCTCTGCAGTCTTTTGAAGATAACGATGTTGCTATTGCTGGCGCCATTGACGATATGGACTCGTATCTCGACAGCTTGCAACGCCAATTTGTGCAGGCAATTTTTGAAAGTCATGCCGCAGGAAATATCGATTTGCAAGTGGCTATTCAGTTAGCAGTGGTGGCTCGTTTCTACGAACGAATTGGTGACCATGCAGTGAACATCGGTGAACGCGTGCTATTTATTGTGAGTGGTTGGCGCCCAGAAAATAAAGGCGCTGCTCGTCACGACGCGAAAACTGCTTACGACGACACCTACGGTATTCCTCTTCCCAATACCAATACCACCGAGGGTTAGCTTTCATGCTCATCGTGGGAATTGCCATCGGTCTCATTGTCGGTGCTCTCCTTTCGTGCTTGTTTTTTCTGCGTCGTGGAGCCAACAAAGCAAAAAGTGAATCAAGTGAAGCTTTCGAAGAGCTTTTGCCGTCGAAGGCAGAAGTTCATGACGCTGAACTCAATGCGGTATTGAATGCAATTCCTTTAGGCGTGGTAGTGACCGATGAGCAAGGCAATGTTGTTTTGGGTAATCACATTGCCGCAGGAGTAGGTGTTTTGCGGCATATTGACGTGTTGGTCGATGAAGCAGCAGAGCGCATTATTAAAAAATCTCGTGCAACCGGTTCAGTGGTGCGCGAGACCCTTGAATTATTCGGGCCACCACCACGAACTGTGGTCATCGAGGCGATGCCTCTTGAGGGTGACAAATCAATTGCCATTATTGAAGACATTTCCGAGCGGACTCGCATAGATGCTGTGCGCACGGACTTCGTCGCAAATATCAGCCATGAATTGAAAACACCGGTCGGAGCTTTGTCTATTCTCGCCGACACTATTCGTGATGAGGATGACCTGAAAGTCATCCATCGACTTTCGTCAAAAATGGTCAAAGAATCCAACCGCATGGCTAAGACCATTGATGACTTACTTGAGTTGTCACGTATTGAACTCGATGGTTCTGTGGTTCCCGAGCCTGTGAGCATCTATTCAGTCATTGCAGAATCAATAGACCGAATGGCCTACTTTGCGGCTCAGGCAGGCATCGGCATCGTTTCCCAACTCCCCGAAGATGATTGCGTAGTAAAAGGCGATCGGCTCCAGTTGGTCTCAGCTGTTTCGAATCTCATCGATAACGCAGTGAAGTACAGCGAAAAGGGCGACAAGGTCACTGTTCGCGTGGCTCCACTCGAAGAAACGGTCGATGTTTCGGTGAGCGATGAAGGTATTGGAATACCTCAAAGCGATATCGACCGCATATTTGAGCGTTTCTACCGGGTCGACCGAGCCCGCAGTCGGGGCACAGGAGGAACCGGGCTGGGGCTCTCCATTGTGCGTCATGTGATGAACAATCATGGCGGTACGGTGAACGTGACCTCACAGGAAGGTGAAGGTTCAACCTTCGTGCTCACTCTCTTGCGTCCTAGCGGTAATACTGCAGTGAACAACATATGAACGCCACCACTACTTCCCATACCGTTCTCGTCGTTGAAGACGAAGAATCATTTGTCGACGCTCTACTCGTTGGTCTGAAAAAAGAAGGCTTTCGTGTTGAAGTTGCCCGTGATGGCTTAGAAGCACTCGATATGTTCGATCGTGTTCAGCCCGACATCGTTCTTCTCGATGTGATGTTGCCAAAAGTATCGGGCATCGACGTGTGCCGGCAGTTGCGCAAAAAATCACAAGTGCCCATCATTATGGTGACTGCAAAGGCTGCAGAAATTGACACAGTGGTTGGTCTTGAAGTGGGGGCCGACGATTACATCACCAAGCCCTATCGCCTGCGGGAATTAGTAGCACGCATGCGTGCTGTTATGCGGCGCGCACCTCTCGACCGAGCTGGTGAACTCACAGAGGGCGCATTGCAAGTGGGTGACATTACGCTCGACCCAGAACAGCATGAAGTGGTTATTCGTGGTGAAAAAACATCGCTTCCGCTCAAAGAATTTGAATTACTGCATTTGCTATTAGCAAACGCAGGTCGTGTATTGCCTCGTGAGACTCTCATCGATCGCGTGTGGGGAAATGACTATGTGGGTGACACCAAAACACTCGACGTGCACATTAAACGCCTGCGGGCAAAAATAGAGTCAGACCCCGCGAACCCCGACAAAATCATCACCATTCGTGGTCTTGGTTACAAGTTCGAACGCAGCCGTAGCTAACTCACTGTCGCGACGCTGTGTGCCTAACATGGCATTGTGAGCAGAGGTCGTTCAACTAAAGGTGCTGGCTCAATTGGTCTGCCCCCACGACCATTGTTTTTCTCGCTCGCGCGAACACACGTCCTTATGACCGCAGGTGAAGCCGCAATGACGGTGGCACTTGCCAATTCCCTTTTCTTATCAATGAGCCCCGATGCGGCACGTGGGAAAGTTGTTCTCTTTCTTGCGCTGAGTTTGGCGCCATTTGCTGTGGTGTCACCACTCATTGGGCCCGTCATCGACCGCATGAAAGGCGGCAGACGACTCGTTGTATGCCTCGCGGCTGCCGGTAGAGCAATCGTGACCCTTCTCATGATTGGTCGCATCGATTCGCTCACTCTTTTCCCGCTTGCCTTTGCGGCAATGGTGCTTTCGAAGACCTACTCCGTTTCGAAGTCGGCTTTGGTTCCCACCGTGGTGAAATCAGAGTCTGATCTGGTGGAGGCAAATAGCCGGCTCGGTCTTTTAGCTGGTGTCGTGGGCTTTGTCGTTGCTATTCCTGCTGGTTTGCTGCAACTGATGTCTGACAATGCACCATTGTTTCTTTCTGTTGTGTTCTTTATTGGTGCTGTGGTGTCGGCAACACAACTGCCTCGAGGTGAGCGCGTATCGCAAGCCCCACCAACACAAGCGGAACGAGACGAACTACATTCTCCGCGATTGTTACGCGCTTCGCGAACGATGTGGCTCATGCGCGGCCTTGTGGGGTTCATGTTTTTTCATCTTGCATTTTGGTTGCGCGACCAGAAAGCAGGAACGGTGTGGTTTGGTTTTGCGGTGGCACTGTCGACGCTTGCAACGATGGCAGGCAACGCGTTGTCGCCAATGTTGCGTCGTAAGTTGCATGAAGAAACCATGATGCTGTCGGCACTGTTGACGCTGACGATCGTTGGTTTTTTCACCACCTATGTTGGGGGAGTAACGGGAGGAGTCATTTTGGCTGCCACTGTGAACTGTGCAGCAGCTATTTGTCGACTCGCCTTTGAGTCGGTTGTGCAAAGCGATGCACCCGATGTCAACCGAGCCCGAGCGTTTGCTGTATTTGAAACTCAGAATCAACTGGCGTGGGTGTTGGCAGGGTTAGTACCAGTGCTTTTCCGGATCTCTGGCGATGTCGGCTTCGCCCTTGTGGGAATTTCAACAGCATTAGGAATGTTGATTTTTGTGATGTGGGGTCGGTTTTCTATTCGCATTCAAGGCGGGCAAGCCATAGGCCTGGGGCGTCGACCTCGGCGGGGGTAGGGAGAGCCGACGGGTTCGCAAGAATGCCCAGAAGCATTTCAGGTGAACTGCGTTCAATGACTCCGGCCACAAAACTTTTCCCTCGCGACACCACTGCGCGGGTGTAACGCACGCCGAGGAGATGCTCTACAAAGACATCGGCAGACGACTCTTCAATGCGGCGCCGGCGAACGGCTTCTGCGATGGCGCCTGCTCCACCCAAAACTCGCTGAGCAACGGTGTCGACGGTCCAGTCGATGACACCCACAAGAGTGGCAAGAAGTGCATCGAGTGCTGGCATCATGGCTTCTTGCTCGGGTGAGATAACAGCTCCGAGCGTAATTTCAGGCTGCGAAAAAGCATGTTGAAGTGCAGCCATAGGGTTATCGGCATCAACCTCAAGATGTGTCATTCGTTCAAATGCTGCGGAGGGGTCGGGGCGAAATGCTTTGACGTGCCGTTCTACTGCTTGCAAAAGTGCCTGGCGAATATGAGGTACTTGCAGAACTGCATGTCCAATCATGGAGCCGATGGTCATCCCCAGCAGCGACGGAGCCATCATGCTTGCGAGGTTGCGCATCATCTGCGACATGGGGTCGGAGTTTTCTAGGTCAATGTCGGTGTGGGCACCTGAAGTGGAAGCAGACGGTTGGCCGAGAGCTGTAGCAAGCTCGTTGAACAGTGGTTTATAGGCATTGAGCGTTGAGTGGCACCACTGGGCAGGAGTGAAGAATTCATATTTTGCCTGACTCAAAGAGAGTTGTGCGGCGTCTCCGAGCACATCGCCAACATGCATGACGGCAATAGGAATGAGTTGCTCGATAGCAATGCGAGCAGCGGGGTCAACATTGGGTTGCCCTCCCTCAGTTGACGTGCCCATGACAGCAAACTGCTGAGCGATATCCCAATTGAGCGGACCTTGACCGGCCATTGCTTTCATCATGTCGCCAAAAAATGGCAACCCTCCAAAGGGGTTGTCGCCCATTCCGTTTTCACCCATAGAGCGATGTTATGCCTCGTCGAAGTGAAACACATGACGCAGAGATGATTGGGTGGAAGAGGTACGCTGAAGTTGTGCACGGCCCTGTCGACTCCTCGCTCTGGATTGCGGTGACACATGAAGATATGCCCGTAGCTGCTGCGTACGAATGGAGCATTTTGCCCAGCTGCGGCGCGGTGGTGCTCTTTTCAGGCACGATGCGCAACCACGCCGATGGGCGTGATGAGGTGAAGAAATTAACGTATGAAGCCTACGAAGAACAAGCGATTGTTCGCATGCGAGCCATTGCTGAGGAAGCACAAAAATCCTGGACTGGCATTGGTCGAATAGCCATGATCCACCGTCTCGGTGATCTTGAACTGGGTGACAGTGCTGTCATCGTGTGTGTCTCGTCGGGTCACCGCCCCG
>JAPKZV010000232.1 GCA_026393585.1 Actinomycetota bacterium | reverse complement strand
AAGACGTCGGGCGAAACCCAACCTGTTCTGGTGTCAATTTGATCGCTCACACCACCATCCTGCCAAACCCAAGGGTTCTCGGCGCGGTATGTCACGCATTTCGTGACGCTACGCGCCGAGAAAACTCATAGGACGGTTATTTGATGGCTGCGAACCCGAGGTCGAGGTCGGCCAAGATGTCGGCGATGGATTCAAGACCCACTGACAAACGCACGAGACCAGGATGCACGCCGCTCGAGAGTTGCTCTGTTTCGGTGAGCTGGCTGTGTGTTGTAGATGCTGGGTGGATGACCAAGCTGCGCACGTCGCCGATGTTGGCTACGTGGCTGTGCAACTGCAGCGCTTCAACAAACTTCTGACCAGCTTCACGGCCACCCTTGACGTTGAACGCAATGATGGAGCCAAAGCCGCGGCCTTCGAAGTACTTCTTCGCACGTGCGTGCCAAGGGCTTGAAGGTAAACCTGCCCACGAAATGCTTTCCACGCCTGCTTGTTTGCCGAGGTAGTCGGCAACCTTTGCAGCGTTCTCCCAGTGACGATCCATGCGCAACGAGAGTGTTTCCACACCTTGCAAAATTGACCATGCGTTGAATGGGCTGACAGCTGAACCAAGGTCGCGCAACATTTGTACGCGTGCTTTGATGATGTAGCTACCTGCACCGAGTGCTGGCCAATAAGCAAGGCCGTGGTACGAAGGATCTGGCTCGGTGAAGTTCGGGAAGCGGCCACTTGCCGAGAAGTCGAACTTGCCGCCGTCAACAATTGCACCAGCGATGCTGTTGCCGTGTCCACCCATGAACTTTGTGAGTGAGTGCACAACGATGTCGGCACCCCACTGCAACGGACGAATGCCATATGGCGAAGGAACGGTGTTGTCAACAATGAGGGGAACACCTACATCGTGAGCAACTTTTGATACGCCTTCAATATCAAACACATCGTTCTTCGGGTTAGCAAGAACTTCACCGTAGAACGCTTTGGTGTTGGGGCGTACTGCGCTCTTCCACTCTTCCAAGTTGTCGGGGTCGTTCACGAACGTCACTTCAATGCCCATCTTGGGAAGTGTGTAGTGCAACAAGTTGTATGTGCCGCCGTAAAGCGATGGTGAAGCAACAATGTGGCTTCCTGCTTCAGCGAGGGTGAGAATGGCCAAAGTTTCTGCTGCTTGACCTGAGCTCACTACCAACGCACCAGGCAAACCCACTGCAGTTGTTGTTGCACCTTCAAGGTCGGCAACGCGTGCTTCAAGAACACCTTGGGTGGGGTTCATAATGCGGGTGTAGATGTTGCCAATTTCCGCAAGAGCGAACAGGTTCTGAGCGTGAGCCGAGTCGCGGAATTGGTACGACGTCGTTTGGTAAATAGGAACAGCACGTGAGCCCGTTGCTGGGTCTGGAGACTGGCCGGCGTGAATTTGGCGGGTATCGAAACCCCAAGATGCATTTGTCATGGGAAATACCCTACCGACCAATTCCCGACCTGACAAGTCGGGAATTGGCTCACAGAAAATATTTTCAGAATTTCCCCAAAAAAGTGTCCACTTTTGAGGGGGTCAAACATCTGTATAGGGAAGATTTCCTCATATCTGAAATCTTCATCCCGCCACCCCTAAAGGCGGGAAACGAAAAGGCGCCACCTTGCGGTGGCGCCTTTTCACTTTTCTTCTTTTTTCGGCGCGTAGCGTTGCAAAAAACGATACATACGGCGCCGAGAACACTCAGCCGCCGGAGGCGTCGGATACCTTCTGCTTACCAGCCGAGATCCATGGCATCATCGATCGCAAGCGCTTGCCCACTTCTTCGATCTGGTGATCGGCTCCAGCTTTGCGCAGCTCGTTGAACTTCACGCGGCCGCCTTCGCTTTCTGCGATCCATTCTTTAGCGAACTTGCCGCTTTGAATTTCCTTCAGAATTTTCTGCATTTGCTTTTTCGTACTTGGTGTAACGATGCGAGGTCCGCGGGTGACGTCGCCGTATTCGGCAGTGTCGCTGATGCTGTAACGCATACCTGCAATGCCTTCTTCGTACATG
>JAPKZV010000183.1 GCA_026393585.1 Actinomycetota bacterium | reverse complement strand
CGGATCATCACTTGAAGGAATTACCGCATTACTTGCAATGCATTCGTCATGTGCTTCGGGAATTGCCGTGGTAGGCATAGACAACGGTTTCGGCGCTGGATGTGCAATAGCGCGAATGTTGAGGAGTATGGGTAAGTGAAACGTATCGCGGTAGTTAGTGCATTGTTGATCAGCGTGTTTTTGATAACAGCACAACCCATCGCCGCTGCCGACGCTCCCACTGTTTTAGTTCCACGTGGTATGTGGATCAATATGCCGAGAACAACAGGTGCAGTGAAATGTGCAAGCAATAATCGGCCATCGCTATGTGTCGACTCCATTCTCATTAACGGCCAAGAAGCAACGTTGGTTGAGGGATACACCGGGTCGTGTATCACCATGGCAATTGCAAACTCACCCAACACAATCGGGTGCAGTAAGTCGGCAGACCTCAACGGCAATACTCAACTCACCGACTTCGTTGCCGACATTGAGTCATTTGTAACTCCCTGTGTTGTTGACGGTGCAGCAACGGTGTGTAAGTCATTTAACTTTTCACTCGTACCCAATGTTGGGCAAACCGGGCAGCCTGTCATTGCTCATGCTGAACTCACGTTGCGCACCACTCCAGGAGCTGGTTTCAACATGCAAGTAGGAACAGTGGTTGCCAATGCAAAAATTGTTTCCTTCACACCATCGAGCATCACCAGCGATCTCGTCAAAGTTGACGTTCTGGCACCTGGTCGCAACTTGGTTCACTGTCACTATCGATACATGCGGTCTTTCCGACGCTGTTTCCACTGTAGAAAATGGTTTACGGATGTACATGTACACCGCGCCATTGAAAAACGTCAAACTCGACAACGGTTTAGTGGAACCCAACCCTGCAGGTGTTGGTGCATATTTCACCACCGACGCCCAGCACGTTGGACTTTCTGAAATCAACTATGCAACTGGCAGGTTCGGTGTGCGTGTATCAGGCCCACACAATGCTGCAGACGGTGGGCTCAACACGTCCTACACCGAGTGGTACTGGCCAGCGGCATATGTCGATTCCCTCTTTGGGTTGCAACCCGACCAAGTGAACAGCAGCACTGTAGAAGTAAACCGTTCCACTACAAGCTCTTCCGACTCTCTTGTTTCTACATTTGCGGCCACTGCAGCAGGTGTCAAAATTACTGCCACTGGCATCACTTTTTCTGCACCCAATGTTGGCTTACGTCGCATTGTGACCGTGAAGAAGGGGAAGAGCATTCCCATGAGCACGCTTGTGGCTGCTGCCGGATTGAAAAATGATCCGCAGGCAAAAAATGCAAAGGTGACATTGAGTGCAAAATTGAAGAAATCATTTGCCCTCTCCAATAAATCGGTCAAGGCCTCGCAAAAGGGTGCCTTCGAAATCCCTTTCACCTATAAAGATGCTTCGAAAAAGTCAATTACGAAAATGGTCAAAATCGTAGTTAAATAGTCTCAGTGATGAGCACCGCAAATAACACAGCCACCAACACCGTTTGGGTCAATGCCAGTGCTGGTGTTGCTGGCGACATGTTGCTCGGTGCACTCATCGATGCAGGTGCCGACATTACTGAAGTGGTCAATATTCTTTTTGGCCTTGGCTTAAATGATTGGGCACTCACAGCAGAACCCGCAATGCGTTGCGGTATTGCTGCAACACATGTTGTAGTTGTTGAGCACCATCATGATGATCACCATCACACGCATCGTTTACACAGCGACATTGTTGCGCTCCTCAATGCAGCCGACATTCCTGCGCGCGTGCGCGAGCGGGCACTTGCCACGTTTTCCGTGCTTGCGTACTCAGAGGCAGCCGTGCACAATGTTCCCGTTGAACAAGTGGAGTTTCACGAAGTCGGCAGCATCGACGCCATCATCGACATTGTTGGTACTTGTGCCGCGCTTGAAATTCTAGGCATCGACCGCATTGCCTCATCACCCATTGCTACATCGCATGGATCCATTCGCAGCGCGCACGGCATTCTTCCTAACCCAGGGCCAGCTGTTGCCCACATGCTTGCAACACACTTAGTGCCCACTCGCGGTGTTGATGTCGACTATGAAGTGTCTACTCCCACCGGTGTTGCGTTGCTCATTGCTCTTGCAGAAACATTCGGCGCATCGCCTGCTATGCCCATTGCAGCTATTGGCCATGGTGCTGGTACGCGCAACCCCAGTGACCGCGCCAATGTGGTGCAGGTGCTCTTAGGTGTTACCGATGTTGCGCACGAGGGCGACATAGAAACGTTGGTGGTACTAGACACCAACACCGACGATGTGACACCAGAGGTTTTGGCCTACACCGTGGCGCATCTCATGGAACACGGTGCCAACGATGCCTGGGTTACGCCTATCGTCATGAAAAAAAATCGACACGGGCATTGCTTGCAAGTGTTGTGTCAGCCACAACTGGCAGGAAAGTTACGCAGCATCATTGTGCAAGAAACTGGGTCTCTCGGTGTGCGCTTGAGCACTGTTGAGCGCTTTGCCGCGGCCCGCGAAGTAGTGAGTGTTGACGTGCTTGGTTTCTCTGTCGATGTGAAAACGAGCAATGCACGCCTGAAAGCAGAATTTGAACATGCTGCTATTGCTGCGAAGGCAACCGGAGTACCGCTGCGTGAAGTGATGCGCTTAGCTGAAGAAGCTGCCCGCGGTTATTTCAGCTAGAGCAACTTCATTCCCGCAAGCAATGCACCAGTGCCCAGTGCCTGCGCAGAAATCACCACTCCTACAATCCACTTCAATTGCTTATTGAAAAGCATGTGCATTTCGCTGCGCATATCGGCGCGTAACACACTCATCTCTCCACATAGTTCGGCGCGCAACTCTTGCATTTCGCCACGCAACTCAGCGCGCAACTCTTGCATTTCGCCACGCAACTCAGCACGCAGCGCCTGCATATCGCTTGTCAGTTCAATACGCAACGCCTGCATATCGCTTGTCAGTGCAATGCGCACCATTTCTAAATCTTTCGTCGTGAGCACACGCAGGTCGGCGACATCTGACCTTCGCGCAACATCACCCCACCCTGTTGGTGGCAAATGTTCCATAATGATGGCTGCCACCTCCTTGCCGTGTGCAGTACTCAAAGCTTCGTGCATCTGAAAGCGTTCTGCTTCAGTAATCGTCATCGTAAACCAATTCCTTCCCTAGGCGACACCTTTATGTGTGCTTTTGCCCTGGGAACGTGGCAAGTATTTACAGCGGCAAGAACTCCTGGGTCCATGCCTTGAGTTCTTCGATGCTCGCTTCACCAGAGCGTCGGGCCAGCACTTTGCCGTCACCGTCAAGCAAAATCAGCCCGGGGTAGCCCGACACGCCAAAGGCCAATGCCGCACCTTGGTCTTCGCTATCGGCCATCACTGGCCACGGCCAACCCTTGTCAACAA
>JAPKZV010000086.1 GCA_026393585.1 Actinomycetota bacterium | reverse complement strand
CATGTCTTATTCGCTGTACGTACTCGAGCGCTCATGCACCGACTAAAGACGCTCATAGTTTCATGTGGGCTGATGTGCCTCTTTGCACTCGTGCTTCCGCAGAGCGTCAACGCTTCTCCTCTTCCTATAGGACAAATTTCTATTGGGTTAACGCAACAGAGCTTTACCGTTCTCGATAACGCCACTATGCGTTTTGTTGTTGCAATAGCCGACAACGGAAAGCCTCTCGCTCCACAAGACAACATTGAACTTGATGTTGTCTTGTCGAAACGCATTCAATCGCGTGAAGCATTTCGCAATATCACCAATCAGAGCGTTGTTCCAGAACCGCTCGACGGTATTCGCATCAACACGCTGAGCTTGACACGAAATTCTGCAGGCCGATTCATTGTGGAGTTACCTACCACCACAAAAACATCAGCAACAGCTGGGTTATATATGAATCAATCAGGTGTCTACCCGTTGACCTTTACTGTGTATGTCGGTAATGAATCGCGTGCTACTACCACCACATTTGTTCATCATTTTTCAGGAAGTGAAGCGGCCGTACTCACCCCACAAGATCGCCTTGGTGTATTACCCGTTGTTACTGTCACTGCACCTCCAAGCGTGGCCACCACAGGCACCATCGCACTCAGTGCTGAGGCGCGTGCTGTTTTACAGAAGTTTTCCGATGCCTTTGCTGGTGTTGGCCAAGGTTCACTGCTCATGCTCCAACCTGAACTGCTCAATGCGCTCGCGGTGTCTCCATCTACTGAAGACAAACTTCTCCTCGATGACATTCGCGACCAGCTCGATATACATACTTTGAGTTCCACCACTCAAGTGCCGTATAACCCCAGCGCTATTGGCAATGTCGGACTCCAAGAACTCTTTGCGCGACAACTCACCGCGGGCGAAGACGCCACTACTGCTCTTGTGCAAAAAGCCCCATTACGCGATACCGCGGTACTCGCCGACCCTCTCACAACAGCCGGAGCCACGTTGTTGCGCGACCTAGGAACGCGCCAGGTCATTCTCACGCCCAGCGCTCAAAAATCTTTCGATGCTCCACTTGACTCGGCAGTGTCGTACTCGGCCAAGCTCCCCGATGGCGGATCGCTGTCGATCTATGCCAGCGACCCGCACTACGCGAGCGTGATGGAAAATGATGCGCTCACTCCCCTCGAACGTGCCACACGCATATCGGCCGAGCTCATCGTTCAGCGCCAGGAAATTTCATTTACCTCCACAGCGCCTCAGCAACGTCAAGTTCTCCTCAGTTCATCAACAGGTGAAATCATGAACGTGGTCGTCATGCGTCAATTGTTTCGCATCATCAATTCCAGCCCCGTGCTTGCCTTTACTTCTCAACCCGTCCTTCCCTCGACGGTCGCCTCAAGCCAACCCATTGCTTTACGCGCGAACGAAGACACCTCTTTAGTGTCCTTGAAAACCACTCTCGACAAACTTTTGCCCCGCATTGCAAATACCTCTTCAATGCTCTTGGCAAATGACCTGCGCAGCGTCACATGGAATACCCTCATCGCTTACTCCGCGGCCCGCACCGTGACGCCAGCCCAAAGTGCGGCGTATACCAGCGCCATTTCCTCCTCTCTTTCCGATGTACGCGGCGCAGTGAGTTTGCCGAAATCGACTGATTTCACCTTGAGTGGGCACAACAGCGAAATTCAGCTGCAAGTAAAAAACTCCAGCTCCTCGGTTCTGAAGGTCACTCTGCGCTACCGCAGTGCAAAACTCACGTTCCCTCAAAGGTTTCAAGAGATTGAACTACCTGCCAATTCCAGCACCAACATTGCGGTGAAAGTGGTGGCGCGCAGCAACGGCCGCTTCCCGGTCTATTTTCAACTCTTTACCCCGAATGGCAATAGCCCACTCACCGAGGAGCTCAAGGTCACCGCCCGGGTGAGTGCCCTTGCGGGTCTTGGTCTTGTGGTCAGTGCAACTGCCATCATTGTTCTCCTCACATGGTGGGCACACAACTGGCGTTCACGGCGCCGGCGTGCGCTCACAGCACTCATCACCTCGGAATAAAGCACTACGGTAGAAGCATTATGACGATACGTATTGTTACCGATAGCGCCTGTGACCTTCCTCAGCATCTCATTGAGCAACACAAGATTGTTGTTGTTCCCCTCACCATTCGCTTCGGCGACACCGACTACATCGACGGCGAAGACTTCACTCCGAAAGAATTTTGGGCAAAGTGCACCGCGTCTCCTGTCCTTCCTGAAACTGCTGCCCCCTCACCTGGCCAATTTGAAGCTGCCTACCGTCGCCTCCAAAGCGAAGGTGCAACAGGTGTGCTCGTGGTCTCGTTGTCATCTGCAGTATCAGCAACAATGCAAAGCGCAGAAATTGCAGCCCGCCTCGTGGGCGAAGACACAGCGAACCCCTTTTCAGTACAAGTAGTCGATTCACGCAGTGTGTCGATGGGTCAAGGCATCATCGCCACCTCATGTGCAACGAAAGCAGCCCAAGGTGCAAGCCTCAGTGAAGTTGCCGAACTCGCCAAGTCACTCAGCCATCGCGTGCACGTTTACGGCGCGCTCGACACCTTAGAAAACCTGAAAAAAGGTGGCCGCATTAGTGGTGTGAAGGGTTTGTTGGCATCGGCACTCTCTATTAAGCCCATTATCGACGTGCGTGGCGGCAAAGTAGAAGAGGGTGGTCGCCAGCGCACCCGCTCAAAGGCACTTGCGTTCTTAATTGAAAAAGTGAAAGAGCACGGAAATATTTCCGACCTCGCCGTCTTGCAAGCCGATTGCGATGACACCGATGCTTTCCTCTCGTCACTGCGTCAGGTCTACTCAGGCAGTATCGAAGTTGGCGACATTGGTGCGGTCATCGGCACACATGCCGGACGTGGCACCATCGGTGTTGCATTTTTCGACGCAGAATAAAAACGCCTCTCCCTATCGCATTGCCTCAATCGCGCAACGCTGCGCAACTAGCGTGATGCACAGCAATGTCTCCTTCACTTGTACCCAACACGCTTATTGGTGCGCGCTATCGATTGGTACGTCGCATCGGTCAAGGTGGCATGGCGGAAGTGTGGTTAGCAAAAGACACCTCGCTCGACCGTGACGTAGCTGTCAAAGTAATGCGCGCGCATCACGACAATGACCACGTAGGAAATGAGCGCTTTCGGCGCGAAGCAAAAGCATCAGCTGCACTGAGCTCACCCAACATCGTGACGGTGTACGACGTCGTCGAAGATGCTGGTCGTCAAGCAGTTGTCATGGAATACATCAACGGGCAAAGTCTGCGTGAACTGCTCGACAAACGACATCGCATTAGTCCTAGTCTCACTGTTCACATAGGTATGGCAGTAGCGACTGCACTCGATGCAGCACATGCAAAAGATCTTGTGCATCGCGATATTAAGCCGGCAAACATTCTCATCACCCCCGCTGGTCGTGTGTTGCTCACCGACTTCGGTATTGCAAAAACTTTAAGCGGCAACGAATCGGATCTCACCAACGACAACATCATGATGGGTACTGCAAAGTACTTATCGCCCGAGCAGGTAAGTGGCAAAAAGCTAGACGGGCGTGCAGATTTGTACTCACTTGGCCTCGTGCTCTACGAATGCTTAGCGGGTCGTGTGCCATTCGTTGGCGGTACCGATGTGGAAACTGCGCTTGCGCGTGTGCAAGGTGACGCACCCGATATTTTGAAAATTCGCCCGACGCTGCACCCACTGTTAGCAGACATCATTCATCAAATGCTGGCCCGCGACCCAAACCAACGTCAGCCATCTGGCGAAGCAGTGCGTGCCGCGCTGTATCACGTACGCGAAATTGGTTTAGATGGAACACCCACAGGTTTAACGCCTCCCTATGGCAACACCATGCCTGTTGGTGCGCGAGACATATTACGTGACCCCACACCTGCGACATCTCCAACAACAACACCAACAACTATTCCTGGCGAACCCGTCATTAGTAATCCCATCCCACGTACCGACACTGCACGCAGCACAAGTTCATCACGACCAGTGAACAAAGCTTTGGAAAAACGTGCTCATCGCATCACCCCAACATCGATGTTGGCAGCGGCAGTGGTCATTGGTGTTGTGCTTGCTGGAGTGGTGTTATGGCGCAGTGTGTCGTCGCCAAACACAAAGACTCCTGTGGCAAGTGCCTCCACCACGCCAGTTGCAACAGGGCCAGTCAACATTGTCGCCGTCAGCAGTTACGACCCCGACGGCGACGACAACTCTGAAAATGACGACCTCATCCCCAATTTGCGCGATGGCAAGTCGGGAACTCAGTGGCGCACCGTGTGCTACGGCAACAACCAATTCGGAAGCAAAAAGGGAGTGGGCTTTGTTGCTGAATTGTCGGGTCGCAGCACAGGAACACTGTCGGTCGATTTTGGTTATGCCCCGTGGGAAGTCGATGTTTATGGTTATTCCGACACCTTGCCGAGCCAAATCGAGAGTTGGGGGCCGGCACTTGCTCGTTCCGAGAGCGATGACCCAGGCGAAGCCACTTTCACCATCTCCCAACCTTCTCAGTTCATCCTTGTTTATCTCCGCTCCGCAGCCCGCAGCCCGCAGTGTTCTACAAAAAACCCTTTCCAGGGTGTTGTCAACGACATCAGCTTTGTTTCGGCGTCTGCACCGTAAGAACGCGCGCTGGCTAATCTTTATTCATGGACACTGAGCGCCTTCTTGAACGCGCCCAGTCGGGCGACACTTCAGCAGTCGACCAGCTGTTGCGCACGCACTACAGCGCCATTCACTCGGTGTGTCACCGCATGTTGCTCAGCCGAGAAAGCGCTGACGATGCGGTACAAAATGCGCTCATTGCCATCGTCAAAGGCCTCCCCCGTTTCGATGGCAAAGCTGCGTTGTCGACCTGGATCTACCGCATCGCTACAAATTCAGCCATCGATGAAATTCGCCGCGTTCGCCGCCATGGCGGTTCTGTTCCCTTAAACGACGCGGCAAGTGCCCACACCGTGGCAAGTGAACATGTTGTTGACCCCACTGCTGTGCTTGCTGAACACCTTGTTGACTCGTCGCGGGTAGCCCAAGCCCTCGGCAGCCTGCCCGAAGAATTCCGCTCCGCTGTGGTGTTGCGCTATATCTCAGACCTCGATTACGCCGAGATTGCCGCTGTGCTTGAGGTTCCTGTGGGTACTGTCAGGTCGCGCTTGGCCAGGGGGAAAAAGCTGCTCGCCGAAAAATTGGCCGACCCGACAACACTTTCCCCTCCAGACGAACCAAACTTAGGTACCCCGTCGTCTCTGCCCCCGGGTTCATCATCATGACCACACCTTCTCTTGACCCCACCGACAATGGCCCACTCGAGGCTGCGTTGCGTCAATTAGGAACGACCCCCGACCCCAAGTTGCGCGACGAGCAGATCGCCGTCGCCCTTGGCCACCTTGCCAGCTCAAACACCGACGTGCCCAACAATGTGGTGTCACTCGCATCGCGTCGCCCCAATCGTGTCTTTATTGCGCTCAGTGCTGTTGCCGCCGTTGGTCTTTTCGTACTGGGGCTTGGCGTCGGGCAACGTGGAAACGATGCACCATCCGAGGTTTCCCTAGTGAAAAATGCTGCGCCGTCGCCAAGCATCGACACCCGCACATGTGCGAGCGCAGATGTCGATTCCACCACCGACACCTTCCTCGTGATGGGTGCTCCTCCTGCGCTCGTGGCAAAAGAAGTGCGCAATGGTGTTGCCACACTCACGGTGTATAACGCCGACACCTGCGCCATCTTGTGGCAAGTACCTGCCAAATAACTGTTCCCGAAGAGAAACGCCTTTAGCCATTAGGCTGAATACGTGCTCTCCAACCCCTTCACCGACCCCGATTGGGCAAGGAACACTGTCGCCAGTATCGACAAGTGGGTGGGCTTTGTTCGCGATCGCACCACTCGCCCCGTCATCACTGTGGTGCGTGGCATCGTTTATGGCTTTTTAGTTGCCACTGGTGTTGTCATCATGGTCGTGCTTTTTGCCATTGGCGCAACACGGGCGTTACAAGCCGCACTCGACACCGCTTTTTCGCGCACCACTGCCGTATGGTCTTCATACCTCATCTTGGGCAGTCTTTTTTTCCTCATCGGTCTACTCGTTGCGCGTAAGCAACATCGTAAATCTGACGAACTCAATTCCTAACTCTCACTATTTCCTCGGAGATTTTTATGGCAACACATCATCACGTTCTCATCATTGGCTCAGGGCCTGCTGGTCTCACTGCAGCTATTTACACCGCTCGTGCCAATCTCAGCCCGTTCATCATTGAAGGCGAGCCCTCTTCCACCACCGACCAACCCGGCGGGCAGCTCATGCTCACCACCGAAGTAGAAAACTTCCCAGGCTTCCCCGACGGCATTATGGGCCCAGAACTGATGGGTCGTTTTCGTGAGCAAGCAGCGCGTTTTGGCGCAACTTTTCTCACCGACAAAGTAACGCGTGTCGATTTTTCTGCTCGCCCATTTCGCGTCTGGACGCGCGATCAAGAGTTCACCGCCGACTCCATCATTGTGAGCACCGGTGCACAGTCGTTGATGTTGGGTCTTCCCAATGAAACCGCACTCGTTGGTCATGGTGTTTCTACCTGTGCAACATGCGACGGTTTCTTTTTCCGTGGCAAAGAAATTGTTGTAGTGGGTGGTGGCGACAGTGCAGTAGAAGAAGCAACCTTCCTCACCAAGTTCGCTTCGAAGGTCACCATCGTGCATCGTCGTTCTGAATTGCGTGCGTCAAAAATTATGCGCGATCGCGCAGAAAACAACGAGCGCATTGAGTTCAAATGGAATAGTGCAGTTGTCGAACTGCAAGGCACCGACATGCTCGAGGGCATCGTGCTTGAAGACACCGTCACCGGCGAACGTTCGCAAATGAATGTGGCGGGGCTCTTCATCGCTATTGGCCATAAGCCAAATACTGGCTTATTCACGGGTGTTCTCGACATGGAAGAAAATGGGTACCTTGCTACTCGCCCAGGGTCGTCGTACACCAATATTCCTGGAGTTTTCGCCTGTGGCGACGTACAAGACCACACCTATCGCCAAGCAATTACTGCTGCGGGGTCAGGTTGTATGGCCGCTATCGATTGTGAGCGCTGGCTCGAGTCAGAGCACGCTTCTCTCGCCTAGACTTCACTTATCGAGAAGAAAAAAGGAGCCACCATGGCAGACGGCATTGTTACTCTCACCAGTTCTACATTCGACGAAACAGTAAATGGTTCAAGCAAACCTGTTCTTGTCGACTTCTGGGCCGAATGGTGTGGCCCGTGCAAAATGATTGCGCCGATTCTTGCGGAAATTGCTGTTGAGCAAAAAGATGCGCTCGTCGTGAGCAAACTCAACGTTGATGATCACGGTGACATTGCACAGCGTTACAACGTCATGAGCATTCCTACATTGTTGTTGTTCAACAATGGCGAACTTGTGAAGCGCCTTGTTGGCGCAAAAGGCAAGGGCGCACTCTTGCAGGAGTTGTCAGAATTTCTGACCCCTTCCCACTAACTGCTGGCCAACGCAACGAGACCGTCCGCGATCTCCAGCGGCGGTTACGTAGTTGTGGCTTCATTCAACACTCTCTCGATGAAGAGGGATTCTTTTGTGCTGCCACTGAAAAAGCACTCGTTGAATTCCAAGCATCTCGTGGTCTGCGCACCGACGCCGTCTGCGATATCGCTGCATGGAATGCACTTGTTGAAGCTTCGTGGTCACTGGGTGATCGCATGCTGTATCTCACTTCTCCCAACTTTCGCGGCGACGATGTCACACAACTGCAATCACTGCTCTCGCGTTTAGGGTTCGACTGTGGTCGTGTCGATGGCATCTTTGGCCCGCTACTTGCGCGTGCCATTGGCGAGTTTCAAAAAAATGCAGGGCTTTCTATCGATGGCATATGCAGTACCGACACCGTTACTGCCCTTGAACGCTTGAGCTCACAAACCGGAGAGGGCCCGGGGATCTCTTCACTGCGCGATACCGAGCGCTTTCGAACAACAGGCGACGAAAGAAAATTACGCCGTGTTGTGGTGGGCCAATTCGGCGGACTCAGTGGCATCGCCCGCCTCATTTCCCGCGCATTACGTGACGCACATGAAATTGTGATGTTGGTCGATGAACCCGATGTGTCTGCCCACGTTTTGGCTGCCAACCATTTTCATGCCGATACGTATATTGGGCTCGAAGCGCACGCCGAACCCGAGTGCACCATTGCTTTTTATGCAGTGCCCGGCTTTAGTTCTGCTGGTGGAGAACTATTGAGTAACGCCATTGCCGAGGCGTTACGAGTCGTTGTGCCCAATCTCATCGTCAACTGCGTCGGAATGCGACTTCCTATCTTGC
>JAPKZV010000256.1 GCA_026393585.1 Actinomycetota bacterium | reverse complement strand
TGCTGTCGCTCCAGCGTTTTTGGCGCCGATGCTGTTGTCACAGTTCCAGCCGGTGAAGGTTTGGTTTGCTGGTGGGGTGATGCCTGAACCAGCGGCCAATGTGGGGGTAGCCCCAGAGTTCAATCCGGTGACGGTTGTTGGCACGGTTCCCGACCCTGCACCCGCGTTATACGACAACTGATAAGTGGGGTTGGGGGCGAACTGGGCCGTGCAAATCACATTCGCTGCTGGCATGGTTGCTGTCGCTCCAGCGTTTTTGGCGCCGATGCTGTTGTCACAGTTCCAGCCGGTGAAGGTTTGGTTTGCTGGTGGGGTGATGCCTGAACCAGCGGCCAATGTGGGGGTTGCGCCTGGGTTTAAGCCGGTGACGGTTGTTGGCACGGTTCCCGACCCTGCACCCGCGTTATACGACAACTGAAAAGCTGGTGGGGTCCAGATTGCGGTGCAGAGAACGTCGGCATTTGACCACGAAATTGATTGGCCGGGCTGCTTCGTTCCAATGCTGTTGTCACAACTCCAGCCGCCAAAAGTGAATCCAGCTTTCGAGAAGCCGGAATTGCTTGCAGCAGTTTGGTTGCCATTTGCAACGACGCGGTTGTAGAGCTTCGAGCTTGGGGTCGTGCCAGTACCGCCATTGATGTCGTACCTCAAGGTCATGTAGTTGGTCACTTGATAGTTGTTTTCGACTGCGCCATTTTGTCCACCAATCAAGAACTCTGAGGAAGCCCCGAAAAATGAAGACCATCGAGTTGGAGACACTGGCACAGTTACGGAAAATGTCACAGCGGTGGCTGTTACGTCACCAGGAGCAAGTTTTGGCCCGTTGTATGCGCAACGAACGGAGTTGTTTTGGCTTGCGTTGAATGGAGGATCAGCCTGAGCTGCATAAATTCCCCAGAAGCTACTGCCCGGCAACGCTGCACCACCTGATACTGGTGCGGTGCCTGAACAAGTCCAGTTGGTGCCTGTAGTCCACCCAGTAATCGACCAGGTAGTCGGCACCTCAAAGAATCCATGCAATGGCCCAACTAAATTTCCATATGAAGTCGCCTTATTTCCCAACTTAAAATCAAGCAGGTTCCCAGTGCCTTGTACTACGCCACCAGGGTTTGCACTGTTGGGGCTGTTGGGGTTGATGTCTACCAATGCTCTGATCTCACAATCCTGCCCACTGGGTTTGCCAAAATAATTACAATCAGGAATTGCTTGTTTAGTGACCGTTCTTTTTGTTTTGCGTAAGAGCGCTGTCTTTGGTCTGCCAGGCGGGGATTTTTTTTGAGGTACCCCAACTACTGATTTTCTCTCGAGAACTTTTGGCATTTCATTGAGGTCTGTGCCTAAAGATTTCATATTGGTAGAGGCATTGCTAACTAAACCGCTGTATGTAAAGTCTGCAGAATGGGAATTATTGACAGTAAACAAAGGTCTTGTGGCCAATTCTGTGGGTTTTTGTAATTCGCTACTGATGCCGTGTAGGCCGAACAGTGTTACGCAAACTGCAATGGAACCGGAAACTTTTCTCACGTTCATCACTTGATCTCCCGATTAATGACCCTCACATCAGAGGTCATGTGAATATGGACTGCGCATAGTAAAGAGTGCAGAGAGGTTTGCTTTGTCAAGAAATTTTTTTCTTTTTCAATGTGCACAACGTGTGGACAACCTCTGAATCTTCCGATCGCATTGTCTTTCTTGGTCTGGAAAAAAAAGTTTTTTCTCTTTCTTCTTCCGTTCATGAGAAGTTGAGTTATTGCATACTCATTGCGCTGTCATGGTGATTTTCGCTTGTGATGCAGCGAGTCGACGTAGGAGGACTGATAAATGAAGCTGGCTACTCGTATTGTGCTGTCTTTCTTTATGACGATGTCATGTTTTACATTTGCGCAGTTGTCACCAGTTCGAGCTCTCTCGGCAACCACTACAACGATTTCAATGTCACCTAACCCTGCAGTTGCGGGGCAGTCGGTGACGTTGACCGCTACACCGAGTGTCCCGGGATTAGTGACATTTACAGTTGGCGGCCAAACCGTGGGCACAGGGCAAAGTGTTGGTGCTGGAACAACTGTTACGGGTGTACAGAACTGGACATACACCGGCAATAGTTCGCAACTGCGAATTGCCACCAACTCATCCGTCAGCAATGTCTTTGTGAGTACATGGAACGGAGATGACTGTAGTGGAGGACGCTGTGTGACCAAGCAACTCAGCCCTGGTGGTGGCGTGACTTATGCCGGAAGCGAATCCTGGAATGGGCAATGGGTGCTCGTCACCGGACTTGCGGTGGACTCAAATGGTGCAATCTATGAAGGTATTTATAACGGATCATCACAAAACACGATTCGAAAGCGAACGTCTATTGGTGCAACGAGTTCGCAATTTGTTCCCGCTTCTGCAGGAATAAGCGGACTCACCGGAATGACAATCGACTCAAGCAACAATCTGTATGTCACTAGTTCATTGAACGGGAAGATCTTCAAAGTGACTTCTGCAGGTGTAGTGAGCACGTATGCAACTGGTCTTGGAACGCCAATTGGTGGTCCCGTTTTCAACTCAACGACAGGAGTTCTTTATTACGTCGATGGAAACAAAGACATTATGAAGATTCCTGCAGGTGGCGGTTCGGCAACATTGCTTACTGCTGCAGCTTGCAACATGGATGATTATTCCCTTAGCAATCTCTTTGGCAATACGGGTCAGCTCGCTATCGACTCGGCTGGTTTTCTATATGGCGCTCAGTGTGGAGGTGTTACGCCCACGAGCACCCCAAACCCATCGCCGATAACGCAGATCGATCCGACCACTGGTGCAATGCGCGAATACATGAGTTGGTCGGTTTGTATGAATGGAAGCCTCTCGAATGGTTGGGCTGCAAATTGTGGCGGAGGAACCGCGCTTGGATTCCTTGGTAATGCTTTGTACACCGCTGGCGCTCACATGGGCAGTTCCGGCGTCTATGGCATGAGTCCCTCGGGCTATGTAGCGACATATACGTACACAGCGGCGACCGCAGGAACCTTTGCCGTAGGTGCAAATCTTGCTCCAACTGACAGTGGAACCTATTCTGCATCCTCGGGTACAGGAAGTTTGTCCGTGCGTCCTGCGGCACCATCGGCTCCGGATCTTGCAACAAGTTCTGACTTGGGTAGTTCAAGTACGGATAACAACACAAACGACAACACACCTCTTATCGAAGTTGCGGGATCTGGAACCAGTGGTAACACAATAACGGTGACGGCAACCAAGGCTGGGTCAACGAATGTGTCTTGTAGTTATGTACTTCCGGCTACTGGCTGTAGCCTCGGCACACTTTCTGATGGAACATGGTCGATCTCCGCAACAGAGACTCATCCCACTGCTGGTGCATCAACTGCTTCGGTGGCATTGTCGGTATCAATCGATACAAGCGCTCCGACAGCACCAGGAGTACCTGATCTTGCAGCAAGCTCAGACTCTGGCACCGACAACACCGATAACAACACTAATGACAGCACACCTACATTGAGTGCAACAGGTGGCAGTACTGGAGACACTATTACTCTGAGCGCTACTAACGGTACCGACACAGTGGCCTGCACATACGTGGTGGGAAGTGCAACCAATTGTACTTTGCCAACATTGAGTGACGGAGCCTGGACAATTTCATCTTCTGTGACTGATCCAGCAGGTAACTCAAGAAGTAATGCAACATCACTCACTATGAGAGTCGATACAAATGCAACTGCAGGACTTGCAGTAGATCTTGCAGCGTCATCTGACACGGGTGCATCTTCAACGGATAACAACACTTCAGATACAACGCCAACTTTTTCTCTCACAGGCCAAGCAACAGGTGACGTTGTCGTGGTCACTGCATCTCGCGCAGGCGCTACCGATGTCACGTGTACTTATACAGTTGGAGTCGCTTCATCTTGCACCCTCGGCAATTTGAGCGATGGTTCATGGTCAGTAGCTGCAGCTATCACAGATATCTCTGGTAACACTGGGAACATCGCAGCATTGCCATTAGTGGTTGCAACGTCTGCTGCTTCTCCGGCAGCACCGGATCTGGTTGATTCATCAGATACGGGTACAGCTTCAACAGACAACCTCACATCGGATACCACGCCGGGAATCTCCGGTGGTGCTCTGCCTGCTGGTACTTCGGTGACTGCGTCTGCGCGTAAATCTGATGGCACAACGGTGTCATGCACATATGTGGTGTCGGTTTCGGCGACGAGTTGTGATTTGCCTGTTTTGAGTGATGGTGTGTGGTCTGTTTCGACTGTTGCAACAGATCTTGCTGGCAATGTGTCTGCAGCGAGTCCTGCATTATCCATCACAATTGATAGTTCGGCCCCATCTCTTGGATCACCCGATCTGGTTGATTCATCAGATACGGGTGCATCCCCAACAGACAACCTCACGTCAGACACCACACCTTCTATTTCTGGTGGTGCTCTGCCTACTGGTACTTCGGTGACTGTGTCTGCGCGTAAATCTGATGGCACAACGGTGTCATGCACATATGTGGTGTCGGTTTCGGTGACGAGTTGTGATTTGCCTGTTTTGGATGATGGTGTGTGGTCTGTTTCGACTGTTGCAACAGATCTTGCTGGCAATGTGTCTGCAGCGAGTCCTGCATTATCCATCACGATCAATAAATCACTCCTGAATGAAGCCAACGGTTCTCAATCAAATAGTTCATCAGGCGCTCTTCCACAAGACATCGCGGCATTACAGCAAACCTCGCCAAGTGCAAATGTTGGCTCGATGACAGCAACCGCACGTCTCAGAAATGAAGAAATTGGCCGAGCATCACATGTGGTGTTCGTAGTGCAAAATGCAGATGGTTCAACAGCAACTACCGTACGCATGAAGGTTCCACCCAAGGCGCGACAAGTATCAACCCGCCTTCCACGTTTGAGCGAGGGGCAGCGCATTATGACCTTTGTGGAAAATAATTTTGGGTTGTCACGCAAATCACCAAAAAAAAGCAATGTTGTGCAAGGACCCACAGGCAACGGATATGACTCGACAGGGCAGCCAAAACTGATTGGCGCATCACTCTTGGTTGACCGCATTATTTTCGACCCTGCATCTCCAGCGTTAGATGCAGGTGATCAGGCCCGACTCAATCAACTTGCACGTGAACTGAGAGGCCGAGGGGGCTTATTGTTGATCTCTGGTTTCGCGCGACAGAACCTCATTGATGGATCAAAGTTCCTGAAGACCTTGTCACTGGAACGTGCCCGCAATGTTGCGGACTATCTCTCAACAAAAGGGGTGCGCGCATGGATTCGTTTCGACGGGTACGGGGCCATTACCACCACGCCTGGCACTGCTGATGACAGACGTGTCGAAATTCGATGGAGCAATGCGGGTCGGCGAGTGCTCTAAAAAGTAATATTTCTTTATGCCGTCCGATGCAAAATCAGTGTTACTTTCTGCAGCTCGTCAAGAGATTCAAGAATATGGAGTTCTAGAGTTCCGGATCTCACGTGTTGCAGCCGCAGCTAATTGCTCCATTACACAGATATATCGGTATTTCGGAAGCCGTAATGGGCTTGTTGCCTATTCGCTCTCAACTATGTATGAAGAGATTCTCGACATGAATGTTGCTGCCGTTGAACAGTACCTGTCCGGCTTTAGCACAATGACCATTGACGATGTTCTTGCGATATTCATCGGTCCAAAAGAGCTTTCACAAATGCCGATGATGCCAGTGAGGCTTCAGATTTTGGCTGTTGCATCCACAATTCCGGAGTTAGAAGAGCGGCTCGCCGAAATATCGCAACGTCAGTTTGGTAAATGGCTACAACTCATTGAAGATGTGCGCAAGCGCTTGCCCGACGATGTCATTCTTGATGAACGTGCCATCACAATTGATTTTTTGATGTTGATGCCTTATTACGCCAAGTTGATGGGCGAGCTTGCATTTACTTCTGAGAGTTATGTTGCCTGGGTCAAACACAAACTATTCCCTGGCCAGTAAAGCAAAAGACTCCCAAATTCTACTTTTGTTGTAACTTTGGAAGAGGCAAGTTACGACTTGCCCAGACTTGCATTTCTCCTGCGGAGTTTGGCGGGTGGTAGAAGGAAAGTAAGAGCAGGTGGAGCAGATGAGATTGATTGCAATACCGTCTTTGAGCGCGCATTGCTCCACTCCCAAGAATATTCATCCAGGCAGCAACTGCCAATGAAAGAGCCTCCCCGTTGGACTCTCGGGTTTGTCGTTGCGCTTTCCACAATCACGGCGATAGTTCTCGCAGTCTCCATCTTTTTTATTCATGGGCCATCAACACGACCCGATGAATTGAGCTACCTCTTAAATGGCCGTGTACTCACCGGTCACAACGAAACGCCATTGCCTGGCGTTCGTTCCTTCTATCAAGCCGGTTACAGTATGGTGACTGCGGTCGGCCGGTTGTGAAGTGGCGGCTGGTTTACGTGGTCATCCGTTGTTGTTGTTCCATGGTGATATGGACGAGATTTTGCCGATGCAATCAAGTGAAATCGTTGCGGCCATGGCAGGCGCTGGTGAAGTCGTGGTGTGTGAAGGCGACGGACACCTGTTGTCGAACAGCGGGGTAGAAATGCTGCTGCGACTCGAAGAGTGGTTGCCGCAAGTTTTGGGTGTGTGACTCAGCCTGTTGTCGTAGGTGACTGACTGGCTCTGAAGTATTCCCATTCTTCGACCCGGGTTCCGTCGGGAAGCTTGCAATAACCAACCGTGCCTGCAGTTTCGTCAACCATTTCTAAAGTGCCGCCTTGGTCGACGCAATATTGCGAGGCCGGATTTCCGATTTGAGAACCGCCGGGCGCAGCTGGCGCATCGGTTGTTACCGGTGCAGTAGTCGTTGCAGGGGCATCATCGCCACCACAGGCGGCGAGTGAGGCCACTGCCATGGTGAATCCCAAAATCAATGTGGCCTTGCGCATGTCGTTACCTCAATTTCATCTCGATGGCGTACCGTTATGAGTGTAGTTCATTCCTTGCTCTGGAGTTATTCATGCACACCTTTGCCAACACACAAGAACTTGTTGACCACTTAGTGGTTCTCAAGACAACGGTGTCAGCCGAAAGTGACAAATTCTTTGAACTCGATCATGGTTTGCAGTGCGCGGCGTTACTTGAGAAATCTGATCCGTCAGATATTGAGTTACAAGTTGCCGGATTAATTCATGACTTGGCGCATCCGTGGGACGGGCCTGGTCAGCCTCGCCATGCCACGATGGGTGCCGATGCTGTGCGAACGATTTTGGGCGTGACATCGCGCGTCGCTTGCTCGCCAACTCAACACAACCTGATGCGCTCAGACGCGACGAGATAAACAACGGTCTGATTTATCTGGCGCAGTGTAAAAGCCACCGCCGGTGTGGGGTCACTCGAGCGATGATTTTTGATATTGAGCTCTCACTCTGTTCTTATTGCAGCTCTTGAGGTTCTGCCGGAAGACATCGCAGCGATTGTCGCCGAGGAAACCACTGACGCCTTCAAGTTCAAGCCTGGGGCGTTGGTGAATATTCCCTCTGCTGATGTTTTCGAGGCGTTGCCTAGCGAAACTCTCGTTTCATCATCGTTTGGTTTTGTCGGACCTAATGGAAAATCTGTGAAACGACTCAAAACTGCTCAGGGAACATGGGCGCACGAAGATGGTCGAATTAGATTCAACCCGATTCGAGGATTTACTGGTTACGTTCGACAATCAGTATCAATAATGAACTCCGAGGGCGTTCTTCGCACCGATTCAAT
>JAPKZV010000056.1 GCA_026393585.1 Actinomycetota bacterium | reverse complement strand
GCGTCGTTGGCATCGATGGCACTAACTACGGAACATGTACCGCGGTGCTCGATAACCCCGCGCACCCCATTATCGAAACCGATCTCGATGTTCTCGTCCCTCTTCCCTTTGTGGTGGAATATCGCGATGGGGAAGTGCGCGTGAATCCGCCATTGGGTCTTTTGGAACTTGCCGATGACGAGGAAGCAGCGCAGTAATGCGGATTGATGTTTTCAGCATTTTCCCGGAAATGGTCAATGCATTTTGTTCCGACTCCTTGCTCGGCCGTGCGCGTCAGTCGCAACTCATCGACCTGCGTACCCACGACCTGCGTCACTACACCTCCGACGTGCATCGCACGGTTGACGACCCGGTGTTTGGTGGTGGAGCGGGCATGCTCATGAAGCCCGAACCCATTTTTGCTGCAGTGGAAGAAGTGAAACCTCCACGGCCCTTGTTGCTCATGGGTCCTGGTGGGCAACAGTTCTCACAAGAAATGGCGCAGCACTTGGCAAGCGATATTGCACAAAGCGGGGGCTTCAGTATTTTGTGTGGCCGCTATGAAGGGGTAGACCACCGCGTACGTGAGCACCTTGTCGACCATGAGGTATCGGTCGGCGACGTTGTGCTCGCTGGCGGGGAAGTGGCGGCCTGTCTCATCATTGAAGCTGTCACCCGGCTCTTGCCAGGGGTAATGGGCAATGCTGAATCACCCATTACCGAGAGTTTTGGCGCCGAAGGCCTCCTCGAAGAGCCCCAGTTCACCCGCCCGGCCGATTTTCGGGGCTGGGTTGTGCCTGAGATCTTGCGCGAAGGGAACCACGCCAAAATCGCCCGCTGGCGACTCGCTCAGGCCCTCCATCGCACCTTGTTGGCCCGCCCCGACCTCATTGCGGCTCGGGGAGGAATCAGCACAAAAGAGGCTTCCTTGTTGGAAGAGTTCCCTTCTCTTGCCTATCCTTCAATGTTCATCCAAAGCGGGTCTCATCCCGCCCCTCACCAGTAACGGAACGCGCCATGAAGACCACCGACCTTGTAGACAACCAGTACTTGCGCACCGACATTCCAAAGTTGAAGTCAGGTGACGAAGTGAAGGTACACGTACGCGTGGTGGAAAGCGGCAAAGAGCGTATTCAGATCTTCCACGGCAACATCGTTGCTATTCAAGGTTCAGGCATCGCCGAGACCTACACGGTTCGCAAACTCAGCTACGGCGTCGGAGTAGAGCGCACCTTCCCAGTGCATAGCCCAACTGTTGCCAAGCTTGAATTGCTCAGCCATGGTGATGTTCGCCGCGCGAAGTTGTACTACTTGCGCGACCGCACCGGGCGTGCAGCGAAAATTCGCGAAAAGCGCGACAGGTAATTTTTGTTCTGCCGTGTTGCGCACCCGTTCGCACACACTGGTGGTAACTCTTTGCCTATTGCACTCAACATCTGTAGGCCACTGTGAACACTGACGACCTCGAAAACTTTGAAGCCGAGAGCGAACTGCAATTGACTCAGGAGTATCAAGATGTCGTGGGGATGTTTCGTTTTGCGGTCGAAACCGAGCGCCGGTTTTATTTAGCGAACAGCGTTACTTCTACGGTCACTGTCGATGGAACGCGTCCGCTCATTGAAGTGGAGCTCACCGACGCATGGGTTTGGGATATGTACCGCAAGAGCCGTTTCGTATCGACGGTCAAGATTCTGTCTTTCAAAGACGTGAACATCGAGGAACTGCCCGCCGTCGAGGCATAGACACTGCCGCTGCGTCTCGTGCGCGAGGCGAGTGGGGCGAGCGCATGGCGTGTCGCTGGTATGAGCAACACGGGTACACCATCGTCGCACGCAATGTTCGAGTCGGAAAAGGTGAGATCGATTTCATCGCCACTCGTGATGACGTTGTAGTGATTGGCGAAGTGAAAGCGCGTGCAACAGAAAACTTTGGCAGCCCTGCCGAAGCAATGAGTCAACATAAGCAGCACACCGTGCGTCGCGCCGGGGTTGCGTGGGCTCAAGAAAACAATATTGCTGTTTGGCAGTTGCGCTTCGACCTGGTGTGCATTGTTGGAACGCGTATTGAAGTATTACGAAATGCCTTTTGACGGCGTGCGTCGGTCCCAACAGCTGTAGTGCCAATGTCGGCGCAGGTCGGGCTCTTGTGTAGGAACCGCAACGTAGTGCCCAGTGCGTTCAGGAATATCACGGTTGCATCCAGGGCAGATGTACGCCTTCAGAGCTTGGTAGGGCTGTATGCGCCGTACTTCAATTGGCCCGAGGGCACCGTCCCACATCGCAGTTGGTGCTAGCCAAACGCGGCCCACGCCACAAGAGCGAGTGCACCAACAATGGCCGAGAGTACAAAAAGAATGTCGGACTTTCGTCGTACTTGTTTGCGTGTTGAGTCAAATCCCACATCAACATTATGTATCGTGAAGAGATGGCATCCAACACATTTGAAACTATTGAAGTCACACGCTCTGCGGGCGTTGTCAGCATCACCCTCAATCGCCCTGAGCGAAAGAACGCTATTAACCAGGTGATGTGGAATGAACTCCTCGCAAACTTCCACGAAATCGGCCAGAGCGCTGCCGACCGTGTTGTGGTGCTCACCGGAGCAAGCGGCGATTTCTGCTCGGGAGCCGACCTCACAGGGGGCGGAGCGGGAAGCCCCGACAAGCATCAGCTCGCCAGCATGCGTCATGTGGGCGATGTTGCTTTAGCTCTTGCCCGTTTGCCGCAGCCCACCATTGCCAAAGTGCGTGGTGTTGCCGTTGGAGCCGGGTGCAATATGGCATTAGGTTGCGACCTCGTTGTTGCGTCTGAAAATGCTCGTTTTTCTCAAATTTTTGCCAAGCGTGGCCTCAGCCTCGACTTTGGCGGCTCATGGTTGTTGCCGCGTCGCATTGGGTTGCACAAAGCGAAAGAGTTGGCATTTTTTGCCGACATCATCAACTCCGCTGAAGCAGAAAGCATTGGCCTAGTGAACCGTGTTGTGC
>JAPKZV010000124.1 GCA_026393585.1 Actinomycetota bacterium | reverse complement strand
CACTACTTCAAAGATCGCAAAGCTCTTATTACTGCCGTTCGTGAATTTCAGTTTCTGGCACGCATCACGGCCGACTCGGCAACGCTCGATGGCATTGTGGCGCGCGAAGGCAATGGTGGAGTGTTGCGCACCATCACCAGTGACTTTTCCGACCCATATCACCCGCAACGCAGTGAGTTTCGCCTCGACCGCATTGAAGCACTCGCCATTGCACGACACGACCCTGAACTCAAAGAGCGCCTCACTGCTGCTCAAGAAGAGTTAGCCAGCAACATCGTGGCCACCATTCGCAAAGCAAAAGCGAATGGCATTCTCGATGAGTCGATTGATGAAAAGGCACTGTCGTTCTTGCTTGAGGTTCTTCCCATTGGTCTTGTACTGGCCAACGTGTACGGCAAATATGCGCCCGATCAAAAAGACTGGGAATCGCTGTTGTTACGTATGTTCCGCGGGTTAGCGCCCGCCCCTGTTACGCCTGTAGCCGAGAAATAAGCTGGGCCGGGTTGCCGGCGCACTCTTCTAAATCGCTTGCTGTCAGCACGCAACGCCAAGTTCCCTCTTCCTCAACAATGAGTGCAGGAAGAACGCCCGCTGCTGCAAGGTGCTCATGTGTTGCTTCATTGCGATGCAAAAGCTCAATTTCAATTGCGGCTTCAGCACATGCGGCGAAAAAATCTTTGCGCGGTCGCACTTTGCCATGTGTGATGTCGCACAAAGAGCACGATGTTGTGCCGCGCAACTTGCCCACCACATAACGCAGTTCGCCCAATATGGTGCCGTCGGCGTTATAAATGCCTACGTATCGCATGGCGTTTAACTAAACACAACCGATCGGTTGCCCCAAATGAGCACGCGATGTTCAACGTGTGCACGCACGGCGCGCGCTAACACCACTGTTTCCAAGTCGCGGCCGCGGCGTGTGAGTTCGGCAACATCGTCGCGATGCGTCACACGGGTGACGTCTTGTTCCAAAATGGGGCCTTCGTCGAGATCGTCTGTTACGTAGTGCGCGGTGGCACCAATAATTTTCACGCCGCGGTCGTGCGCTTGGCGGTATGGGTTTGCACCAATGAATGCCGGCAAAAAGGAGTGATGAATGTTGATCATCTTGCCCTTCCACTGCTGTGCAAACCAGGGTGGCAACACCAACATGTATCGCGCGAGCACCACGAGTTCTACATTGAGCGAGGTGAGCAAGTTGCTCACTGTTTGCTCTTGTTCGGCGCGCTTGCCTTCTTCAACAGGAATGTGTTCGTAGCGATACCCGAATGCTTCAACAAGTTCGCGGCTGTCGTTGTGGTTAGAAACAACTGCAGCAACATCGAGGCCGAGGTCGCCGTAGCGCGAACGCGTGAGGAGGTCTGACAAACAGTGCACGGTTTTCGATACCAAAATTGCGGTGCGCGGATTCCATGGCAATGCTCGCAAAGAAAAGTTCATGTTGAACTTGGTGGCAATGGGCGCAAATGCTGCGCTCAGCTGATCGAGTGTTTGTTCACCCGAATGTGTGAACTCGACGCGCTGGAAAAAAACACTGTCGTGTGTGTCGGTGTGTTGTTCGGCGTGAACAATGTTTCCGCCATTGTGGGCTACCCAGCTCGCCACATCGGCCACGATCCCCGACGTGTCGGGGCAGGAGATGAGAAGAACCGCGGTAGCACTCACAGTGGTGGAGACGATGGGAATCGAACCCACGACCCCCTGCTTGCAAAGCAGGTGCTCTAGCCAACTGAGCTACGTCCCCGTAGGGCGAGGGAAACTGTATCGGGGAAGTTCAGTTTTTCGGCGCGTCATGTCGCGAAAAACGGTACATACGGCGCCGAGAACACTTTGGGGTGGGGGCACTTTTGGGGGTTAGATGATGTTCAGGGCGTCCAAGGTGGCGGTCGCGCCAGCCTGAGCCCCACTGTCGCCGCTCAGGGTCACATGGTCGCTCCACTTCGCACGCTTGGTAGCCCAGGAAACAAAGTCGTGGGCGGTGCCGGTAGCAGAGGCAAAGGCAGGGTTGGCCTCGGGCACCACACTCCACAGCCCCGTGCCAGAGGCAGGCGGGGTGATGGCAAAAGAGCTTGCGGCTGGGCCTTCGAAGACGAGGTTCACACCCACCGAACACGAGGCCAAAGCCGGTGCACACATTTCGGGGGTGCCAGCGAGCATCCATTCCAAGGTGGCACTGAGTGCCGCTTCGTCGCGCGGCAAGTTTGCTGCTGCGGAAATGGCATGGCCAATGTCGTGACGCAAATGGCAGTAGTGGTCGAACACAATGGCGTTGCCCAAAATGTGCAACGGGTGCGAACCCAAGTTGGCCATGGGTATGACCATGCTCGCGGTGGGTTCTTCTTGCATTGCGTTCAACGCAGCAAAGCCTTTTTCGGCCCATTCGTTGTATTCGGCCATCACCTGCATGGGGGTCCAACTTTTGCGCGCCTGCACAGGCACTTCAGCATCGACCTCGGCGTCTTTGCCTTCACCGCCGGTAATAGAAGCGGGGTCGGCAATTTGGTGGAACACACTGGCCATGTGGCAGGCAACGTCTTGTACGCGCCAGTCGGTGCAACCCGAGGGCAATGCCCATTGTTCGGCAGTAAGTGCAGCGAACAGATTCTTTGCGCGATCTATTTCAACTTTTAGGGCGATCATTGCTGGTTTCGACATGGCATGAGCATAGGTTGTGCACATGAGCGACCCGAACACGAATGACGCGTGCATGATCTTTGACGATTCGTGCCCCATGTGCTCGGCGGCAGCGCGCTGGGTCGAGAAAAATACAAGCTTGGCGGTGGTGCCGGGCAGTACGTGGGAAAGTGGAGCTGCAGGTATTGGCGACAGTGAACTTGATCGCTCGGTATGGACCCTCGACAACACTGCCCCTGCACCACGCAGTGAAGCACTTGCGGTGTCGTACATTTTGCAACACAGTCGCCGCCGCATCTGGCGTATCGCGGGTCGAATCATCTCACTTTGGGGAATTCGCAGTGTCGCCAATGTGATCTATCGGTGGATTGCCCGAAATCGCCGCAGGTTCATGCGATCTCGGGGGTAATCTCGCTGTATGGCAGGCGAACTCATTTATGCATTTCGGGTGATGCGCCTGTCTCTTCTCGATGCGGGTGGTGCTCCTATTGGCCGCCTGGAAGACGTTGTTGTGGTGTCGGGGCGCACTTCTTCTGCCCCGCAAGTGTTGGGCTTTGTTGCCAACAGCCAGCGCCGGCGCATTTTTGTGAACGCCAACCGCGTCGCTTCCCTCGACAACGCCGGCGCACGGCTAAAAAGTTGGGACGTCGACTTCCACCCTTTCAAACCCAAAGAAGGTGAGCGCCTCCTCAAAATTGGCGTCATCAACCAAAAGGTGGGCGATGAAGTCGTGAGCGATGTTGCTTTGCGATTGCGTGAAGACGGCCGCACACCAGGTTGGGAAGTGAGCAAGGTGCGCTTAGCTCGTCGCAACGCATTACGCCGCCGCCCTACGTACCGCTTGGTCGATTGGGATGCCGTACCCACACTGTTTGCACCCACCACTGAAATGGCTGCTGAAGCTGCGCGCTTGCGCGACATGCACCCCAGCGACGTGGCTGGTTTCGTGCGCGCACTTCCTCTCACTCAGCGTCGGCAACTTGCTGAAGCAATGGACGACGAACGTCTTGCCGACTTGTTGGAAGAACTTCCTGAAGCAGAACAGTTGCGCCTCATTGAAGGTCTCGACCTCGAACGTCTCATGAACGTGCTCGACGAAATGGAATACGACGACCTTGCCGACCTCTTGGCAGAAATGCCTGGTGAACAACGTTCGCGGATTCTTGATGAAATGGATGAAGACGATGCGGCCATGATGCGCCAGTTGTTGTCATACCAAGAAGGCACTGCAGGTGCGCTCATGACCCCCGACATCATTGTGCTTGGGCCTAATGCCACTGTTGCTGAAGCACTTGCTCACATTCGCGACCCAGAATGGCTTGTCTCTATTGCCGCTCAGGTATTTGTGACCAACCCACCGTTTCGCGCACCTACTGGGCGCTACCTCGGTGTGGTGCACTTCCAACGTTTGTTGCGCGAACCACCCAGCATGGAACTGGGTCGCTGCTTAGAACAAGAGCCCACCGTTACTGTCGACATGCCAGACCGCGAAGTTGCTGAAGTTCTTGCGTCATACAACATGCTCGCAATGGGTGTGTGCGATTCTGCACAACGGTTGCTGGGCGCAATTACTGTCGACGACGTTCTCGACCGTACGTTGCCTGCCGACTGGCGCCAACGTAGACGTCAGGTGGCTCCAAAATGAAACGCCGCGAAGATATTTCATTGCCACGCCAAAGGCGCCGCGTTGGTAGGCGTTACGAGCCCGATGCATTCGGTCAATTTTCCGAATCCATTGCCCGCACTTTAGGTACAGCACGCTTTTTGTTGTTCCAGAGTTTTTTGTGCGTTGGGTGGCTTGCTTGGAACATTGTGACGCCCGAGAGTTGGCACTTCGACCCCAACCCATTTGGTGTACTTACTTTGGCATTGTCGTTGCAGGCCGCGTATGCAGCACCACTCATTT
>JAPKZV010000219.1 GCA_026393585.1 Actinomycetota bacterium | reverse complement strand
CCCATGTACTCAAGTGCGCGAGCGATGGTGTCTTTTTGTGTTGCATCGTCGATGTCGTCGGGTGATGGAAGTTTTGCGTCGATTCCCAATACTTGGCCGGGGTTGGTGCCCCAAGTGACTTGTGGTGTGAGCTTGGAAGCGTCGATCACCACTTCTTTGTCCCACTTTGCACCTTCATCGGAAACCAGTGTGCGCCAGTCGGCAACAGCTGCTTCCCAGTTGTCGCCCTTTGGTGCGTGATCGCGACCCTTCAAGTATTCAAAGGTGGTGTCGTCGGGGGCAATGAGGCCAGCGCGTGCGCCGGCTTCAATGCTCATGTTGCACACGGTCATGCGACCTTCCATAGAAAGTGCGCGAATGGCGGAACCGCGATATTCAATAACGTGGCCAATGCCGCCGCCGGTACCAATTTCGCCGATGATGGCAAGGATGATGTCTTTGGCGGTGACGCCTTCTGGCGCAACACCTTCCACCGACACGCTCATCCATTTGGGGCGCGACTGGGGAAGTGTTTGCGTAGCAAGCACGTGTTCTACTTCGCTCGTGCCAATGCCGAATGCGAGTGCACCGAATGCGCCGTGTGTTGCTGTGTGGCTGTCGCCGCATACAACGGTCATGCCAGGAAGAGTGCGGCCTTGTTCGGGCGCAATGACGTGCACGATGCCTTGGTCTTTGTGACCCATGGGGTAGAGCGTGACGTTGAATGCTGCAGCGTTTTCATTGAGCACTTCAAGTTGACGCTTCGAGATGGGGTCGGCAACAGGTAAGTGAATGTTCTCTGTTGGCACGTTGTGGTCGGCAGTTGCCACGGTGAGGTCGGGGCGGCGCACGGTGCGACCAGTGAGGCGCAAACCTTCGAATGCCTGTGGGCTTGTTACTTCATGCACCAAGTGCAGGTCGATGTACATGAGGTCGGCTTCGCCGTTGCCGGCGTGAACGACGTGGCGTTCCCACACTTTTTCGGGGAGAGTTTTTGGTGACATGTTGTTGCTCGCTTTGTGTTGAGAGTTTCTCAATATATGGGATACACTTCCTAACCAATGGACACGCTATCGGGAGTTGGAGTTCTAGACAAGTCGATGCTTGTTGTTCAGGCGCTTGCCGCTGCCGACGACGGCTTGAGCTTGGGCGAATTGCAAGAGGCAACGGGTTTGCCGCGTGCCACCGCACACCGTTTAGCGAGTGCGTTGGAATTGCATGGCATGGTGCGTCGCGATGCGAATGGGAAGTATGCGCTGGGCTTTGCCTACGGGGCATTGAGTGCGGCTGCGCAACGGCAGTTTCCTTTGGCGGCGTTGGCGCGGCCGGTTCTAGAAGAACTGGTGCGCACGTGTGGTGAAAGTGTGCAGCTTTATATTCGCGATGGTGCCGACCGCCGTTGTGTGGTGTCCTTGCAGTCGCCGCATGGCTTGCGTTGGATTATTCCCGAAGGTTCGTTGTATCCGTTAGGACGTGGTTCTGCGGGGCACGTGCTTGCGGGTGAAAGCGTGTCGCGTGGTGGGTGGATTGAAAGCGTGGAAGAACGTGAAGCAGGTGTTGCTTCAGTGAGCGCGCCAGTGATGTTGCGTGGTGGCGAACTTGCAGCAGTGAGTATTTCTGGGCCTATTGAACGCTTGTCGCGCACGCCAGGCAAAAAGTTCGGAGCTGCAGTTGTAAGTGCGGCGCGAACAATAGAAGTTGCGTTAAAGGGTTCTTGAGGCCTGGCCTATTTGAGCCGCACTAGCGAGTGGTGATTTTGGAAACGGTGTTCTTATTGGTATTGGTGTTGTAGATGTTGCCGGCGTTGTCGATTGTTATCCCAACTGGGTTTTGATCGGTGGTTCCGAGAATTGTGGATGTGCCGTTTGGTGTGATTTTGGAAACGTTGCTCGCAAACCAGTTGGCGGTGTAGATGTTTCCGGCGTTGTCGATTGTTATCCCGTATGGGAATGCACCGGTAGTTCCCAGAATTGTGGATGTGCCGTTTGGTGTGATTTTGGAAACGTGGTTCGAAGAGTGGTTGGCGGTGTAGATGTTGCCGTCTTTGTCGATTGCTATCCCGACTGGGTTTTTGCCGGTAGTTCCGAGAATTGTGGATGTGCCGTTTGGTGTGATTTTGGAAACGTTATTCGAAGAGTGGTTGGTGGTGTAGATGTTGCCGTCTTTGTCGATCGTTATCCCGAATGGGAATTCGCCCGTTGATCCGAGAATTGTGGATGTGCCGTTTGGTGTGATTTTGGAAACGGTATTCGCTGTGAAGTTGGTGGTGTAGATGTTGCCGTCTTTGTCGATTGCTATCCCGATTGGGAATTCGCCGGTTGATCCGAGAATTGTGGATGTGCCGTTTGGTGTGATTTTTGTAACGTTGTTTGATTCGCCGTTGGCGGTGTAGATGTTGCCGGCGTTGTCGATTGCTATCCCGTAGGGGGTTGAACCGGTAGTTCCCAGAATTGTGGATGTGCCGTTTGGCGTGATTTTTGAAACGTTGTTCGCCATGAAGTTGGCGGTGTAGATGTTGCCGGCTTTGTCGACCGCTATCCCGTATGGTCCTGAGCCGGTTGTGGCCCAGTTGGCTATGGACACCGGCTCGAAAGGAACAGTGATAACTGGTGTTGTGGCCGGTGTTGTGGCTGGTGTTGTTGCTGGTGTTGAAGTGGCAGGAGCTAAAGTAGCTGGTGCTGAAGCTGTTGGCTCTGGTGTTTGGTCAATAATTTTTGGGTCTGCAAGAACGCTATTATCTGCAACTACGGGCTGCGCAGGTGTAGCCACATCGGTTGATTCCAGCGTTGGCGCCAAAATGGGTAGCGCAGGAAGTGAAACAGATGTTGCTTCAAGTACTTTTGGGGGCAGTGGTGCTGTGGCACGCCAGAGTTTTTTGCCTTTTGCGAGTCCGCATACCCAGACCACAGCTTTTTTCTTACGTACGTTTCCTGGGGTGGCGCATGCAACTGATTTTCCGCGGGCTGCAATGGTGGCGTACCAAATGTTGCTCTCGGGGGTTTTTGCGCACACCACTGACACCTTGGAAACTTTTGTTACTTGGCCGAGTTTGGTGCAAGCTGTTCCGGCAACGAGGGTTGCGTTACGAGTTTGTGAGGTTTCACTCTTGCCACACGCTGCTGTTGTTGCTACTAGCGCAATGACAACAACACTTGTCTTCCATAAGCGATTCACGTGACTCACAGTTTCCACCTTTAACTGTCTGTTTCCCGCGAGAGGGATACTGAATTCGGATTCATTGTAGGGATGAATCCGCACCTATACCAGTCACTTATTCGGTATAAACTTGTGGCACCTTCGGGCCTGCTTTTGCACACATAGAGGTATGCAAACACATACGCACTCACATGAGTCATTACATCCGGTCGATCTTGCTGCAATGGTGGAAGATCGCATTCACGAATCGCTATTGAATTCGCCCACGGCTTTTCATTTAGAAAGTGCTCGGTTGTATGGGGTGAATATTGGCCCGCATGCAGGCACAGAAGAGTTGATGCTCAGCTTCATTCTCGACAACGGCGATATTTATGACCTCTTAGATACGCCGGAGAGTGCATGTGCACGATTGTTCGATGCTGCTGCATTGGTCACATGTGGTTGGGCGGCGCCGCTACCTGCGGATCACGACGATGAGAGCAACGACAAGGAGTTATCGGCACCCAGTGAACACCCCGAGCGCCGTCGGGTGCGCTTGGTTGTAGTGGTCAGCGATGTTGGGGTGGGTTCGGTATTGCGATTTGAAGACGATAGCGATCACCCCATTCTCGATGCGGGTGCGGCACGTGGCCCTTTAGCCGATGCGGTGAATAGTTTTTGGGTGAGTTCTTCGCCTCATAGGGCGTAGCCTTGTGTTGTGAGCGATAGTTCGTTTGTAGCCAATTCAGACTGGGCAAAAGAGGTGCGGGCGCTTGCCGCCGAGCGCGATGCCGTCATTTTGGCTCACAACTATCAGATGCCTGAAATTCAAGACGTTGCACACCATGTGGGCGACTCACTTGCGTTGTCGCGTATTGCGGCGCAGTCGAAGGCCAGCACCATTGTGTTTTGTGGCGTGCACTTCATGGCTGAGACCGCAAAAATTCTGGCGTATGACAAAACCATTCTTATTCCCGATGAGCGCGCCGGTTGTTCACTTGCAGAAACCTTGTCGGCCGATCAGTTGCGAGCATGGAAAGCCGAGCACCCTGGTGCAGTAGTGGTGAGCTACGTGAACACCACGGCTGCGGTGAAAGCAGAAACCGATATTTGCTGCACCAGCTCGAACGCGGTGGAAGTGGTTGCTTCTATTCCTGCCGATAAAGAAGTGCTCTTTGGTCCCGACCAGTTTTTGGGTGCACACGTGCAGCGCACATTGCAGCGCGACAACATGCACATTTGGATGGGTGAGTGCCACGTGCACGCAGGCATTAATGGTGCCGAGTTGCGTGAGCGCGTGTTGGCCGAGCCCGATGCCGAGTTTTTCATTCACCCTGAATGTGGTT
>JAPKZV010000013.1 GCA_026393585.1 Actinomycetota bacterium | reverse complement strand
TGAAGCCTAGGGCTGGTCGATGCCGGTGCCCTACGCTTCACCTATGGCAATTCGTGTGGGGGTCGTAGGGGCAGGGTCGTGGGGCACCACCATTGCCTCAATGGCAGCCTTGAATACCACCACCATGTTGTGGGCTCGTAATGCCTCAACAGCACAGGTCATCAATTCTGAGCACCGCAACCCCGCATATTTGGGGAAGAGGGCACTGCCAACAGAACTCATTGCATCGCATGACCTTGAAGAAGTGGTACGCGATGCCGATGTGGTGGTGATGGCGGTTCCCTCGCAAGGCTTCCGCGAAGTGCTTCATGCTGCAGCACTTCACATACGGCCATCGGTCCCCATCGTGAGTGTGGCAAAAGGTCTCGAACAGGGCTCGTTGATGCGGATGAGTGAAGTGATTGCAAGTGAACTGCCTGGGCACCCTGCAGCGGTGCTGACTGGGCCAAACCTTGCTCACGAAATTATGGATGGGCAGCCAGCAGCGAGTGTTGTGGCAATTGATGACGACACCATCGCTCGTGAGTTGCAGCGTATTTTTAGCAACCCACGACTGCTCATTTACACCAACCCCGATGTGGTGGGTTGCGAAGTGAGCGGAGTGGTGAAAAACGTCATCGCTATTGCCGCAGGCATGGCAGGCGGTATGGGGTTCGGCAACAACACGCGTGCCACACTCATTACAAGAGGCCTTGCGGAAATGGCACGGTTGGGAACCGCAATGGGCGGCACGCCGGCAACATTTTCAGGGCTTGCTGGAATGGGCGACCTCATTGCCACGTGTTCTTCGTTGCAAAGTAGAAATACATCAGTGGGAATGGCCCTTGGGCGAGGCGAGAACATCGCCGATGTGGTGGCGTCAATGCAAATGGTTGCTGAAGGGGTAAAGAGTTCGGCTGCGGTGCTCGACTTGGCCACGCAATTTGGCATTGAAATGCCCATCACCGAGCAAGTAGTGGCAGTATGTCACCGCGGTATTTCTGCAGAACAAGCACTCAGCGACCTACTTAGTCGTGGTGGGCGCTCTGAACTCGATTGAGACTTATGACAACACTTTCACCCACATCACACGGACTCATCGGTATTCGCGGAGGCACATTTACTGCTTCGGTTTCTCCTTGGGGCGATATCACCCCGCACGATGGTTCGCCAGTGCTCGCTTGGCACATTGCCGACGAAGACCGGTGGCACTCGCCAGAAAAAGAAGCCTCTGTGCGTCAGGTGCGTATCGACGGAGTGCCTGTTGTGGAAACACGATTGCGTGTTCGTGGTGGCGACGCCATTCAACGGGTATACGCCGCAGCTGCTCACGGTGGGGTCATTGTTATTGAAATAGAAAATGATTCGCCGTCGCCAATAGCGGTGGCGCTCACACGAAACGATGTCATTACTTCGCGCGTGCCAACGCAACAGCCCATTATGGGTATTGAATTGCCGGCCACTTCTATTGTGTTGCCTATTGGGCATCGTTCATCTGTGCGCGTGGCGCTTGCAACCGGTGATGCGCAAAATATTCAACTCAACTCATTACCTAGTGCAGATCAGTTGGTGAGTGGTTGGCTGCAATCGCTGGAATCGGCCAGCAGAGTGCGGGCCGCAGACGGACCATTGCAGGAGCTTTCTTTGGCGTTGGTTGATGCGCGATGTGCGTTGTTGTTGGGTGAAGTGTGTGACCCACTCGATGATGCACTCGGCACTGTGCTCGACGGTATAGAACTCGTGCGCCTAGGCGATAAGGCTGAATTGTGGCTCGACGAACTTGTGCCGCTTGCAGAGGAGTGCTTGCAGAATCATGCACAACACGACCTCAGCGAATTAGCTCAAATGGTTGCTGGTGTGCAGTTACTTTTGCATCGCTGCGGAGAAGAACGAGCAGTGCGCGATGTGGCTGCTAGCTGGCAGCGCATTACCGACAGTCGCAAGGCAAGCAACGCGACACAAGATGCATTTCTCAGCGTAGGAATGTCGCATGGTCGCCGTGTTGCTGCAGTGGAGCAACAGTTATGCACAGTGAATGGTCGCGGTGAAACAATTCTTCTGCCACACGGCGTTCCTGAACTTTGGCGCGGCTTCAACTGGGAGTCATTTGGATTCATGGCAGGTGGGCCTATGGCATATCGCGGAACTCCGATTCGATTAACGGAATGGACCAGCTGTGGTGGCTGTGCAGCAAAGTGGGGAGCATCACTTCTGTCTGAACTCGTGGCCGAGATGCCAGGTTCACTCGACAAGTCGTTGTTGGTTGGCTTGGCGCCATTCGACGATGCGGCGGTGTACCAAGTAAGCCCCGATGTAGCGCTGGTGAGCACCACCGATTTTTTCCCACCCCTTGTTGACGACCCAGAAGACTTCGGAGCCATTGCAGCAGCGAATGCTTGTAGTGATGTTTTTGCGATGGGTGCTCATGTGGTGATGGCCATCAACGTGGCCGCCTTCCCAGAGCATTTTCCGCACGATGCAATTTCTGCCATTTTTGGTGCAGCGAGCAAAGTGGTTACTGAAGCAGGTGGGACCATTGCTGGTGGGCACACCATTCGCAACCCTGAACCCATTTTCGGCTTAGCCGTGCAAGGCGTGGTGCATCCCTCAAAAATTTGGCGTAAAGGCGGCTCGCAGCCTGGTGACGTGGTCATGATGTCGAAACCCATTGGCACTGCACTTGCTCTTGCTGGAGGGTGTGCAACCGATCAGCGCGCAGCAATTAATGGCATGCGTACGTTGAATCGTCGAGCGGCTGAGCAACTGCGTGAACTTGGCGACGATGTGCATGCAGTTACCGACGTCACCGGATACGGCTTGGCTGGTCACGGTTGGGAAGTTGCAGAGCGTGGTGGTGTGCGTTTGCATATCGATGCTCAAAACATTGTTGCTTACCCTGGCGCACTGAAGGCTGCCACTGAGGGCATGCGCACTGGTGGCGACCCTCGCAACCGCACGTATGTGGAAGGGCACTGCACTATCTCTGCACCCGATGCACATGCTGCTTTGTGTTTCGACCCGCAAACTTCAGGTGGTTTGTTGGCTGTTGTTCCACCGCACAGACAACAGCAACTGCTCGACCTTGGGTGGTGGCATGCTGGCCGTATAGAAGCCGGTGCTCCTGGCATCGTTATTGAGTGAACATGGCGCCACGCACGCCACGCTTGGCGCCCACTTTGCAATGGGAAGATGAACTCCACGCGCAAGGCGCACGCGTTGTTGCAGGTATCGACGAGGTGGGGAAGGGCTCATGGGCAGGGCCGCTAGTTGTGGGCGTAGCCATTATGAACAATGAAAAGTTCGCTGTGGAAGACCTTGTTGCGCGCGATTCAAAAATATTGAGTGAGAAAAAGCGTGAAGAACTTTTTGACTTGGTCGTTGCGCAATGCAGCGATTGGTCACTTGGCGTTGTGGAATCTTCTGAGTGTGATGCGCTGGGAATGAGCGCGGCACAACGTTTAGCAACCAAACGAGCACTTGATGCGTTGACGATCAAACCCGATGCGGTGATTGCCGATGGTAAGTGGGATTTTGTTTCACCACTCGTGCCGCGCGTGATGATGCAAGTGAAAGCCGATGCGGTATCGGCATCGGTTGCCGCTGCGTCGGTGCTTGCCAAGGTCTCGCGAGATCGCATGATGCGTAAATATGCAGTGCAGTATCCGTATTGGAACTTCGAAGGAAGCAAGGGCTACCCGTGCCCAAAGCAGCGTGCTGGCTTAAGTGAACATGGAGTAACGCCACTGCATCGCGTGTCGTGGGCGTTTATGGAAAATTTAGGCTTAAAGAAGTAGCGAGAAATTACTTCTGCAAATCGCGGAATGACGACTTCGAGTCGATTCCGGTGTCTTTGGGCAAGCCAAGTACACGTTCGCCCACAATGTTGCGCATCACTTCGTCACTGCCGCCTGCAATGCGCAAGCCAGGTGTGCCGAGTACCAACTGGTTCCAGGCATAGGTACCCCACTCGCCGGTGTCGGCTTGGAGGCGTGGCCCTAAAACTTCTGCAAGAAACGCACCGAGACGGAGTTGGTTGTCGGTGAGTGCCATTTTGGCAATAGACATTTCGGGGCCAGGTGTTTGGCCAGAACGAATTTTGTCGAGTGCCCGCTGGTTGTTGTACGAAGCAACGCGATAGCGAATAACGAGGTCGGCAAGTTTGTTGCGCACAATGAGGTCTTTGTCGAGACCGTAGTGACGCACCATGCCAAACACGCGCGTGAGAACGCTGTCGCCTCCACTGCCGCCACCAATTGCTGCGCGTTCGTTCATGAGCGTGGTGAGTGCAACGTTCCAGCCGTTGTTCACATCGCCAAGGCGGTGATCGTCACGTACGCGCACTTCGGTGAAGAACACTTCGTTGAAGCTTGCGCCGCCTGTCTTTTGGCGCAGTGGGCGAATTTCTACACCCGGTGCTTTCATGTCGACAATAAAACCAGTGAGGCCTTTGTGCTTGGGTAAGTCGGCGTCGGTGCGACAAATGATTTCGCCAATATCGCTGTAGTGCGCACCCGAGGTCCACACTTTTTGCCCCGTGATGACCCACTCATCGCCATCGCGCTCTGCTTTGGTTTGCAATGCTGCGAGGTCGCTACCTGCACCTGGTTCAGAAAAGAGTTGGCAACCAACAATGTCGGCACGCCACATTTTGGTGAGGTATGCATCTTTTGCTAGTGCGCTTGCGTGCGCCAAAATGGTGGGAGCAACCATGCCAAGGCCAATAGAGAAAAAACTTTGGTTGGGGATTTTGTATTCACCTTCAAGACGGGCAAATGCACGATCGAACGCTGCAGGCAGAGCACTGCCGCCGAATTCTGAGGGGCCACCTACCCAGCCAAAGCCAGCATCGAACTTTTTACGGCGCCACTCTTTTGCTTCTTCAAGCAGCACTAATTCTTGCTCGCGTGTGCGCTCTTCAAATACGTTGACCTTGTCGGAGCCCTCGCCCCACACAAATGTTTTCTCTGCTTCACGACGCTCGGCATTGGCATCGAGAAATGCTCGTGCTGCTGTGGTGAACTCGTCGAGTGACATATTGGCTGACAGACCGTTGGACATCTTTTCCCCCTATTGGCTCCTCAAATTATGGTGGAGAAATGCCAGCGATGCACTACGGCAGACTATTGTTTGGGCATGGGTCAGCCAGTAGCAGTTCTTGAAGGTCCCGCCGGCAAGTTGGGCATTGTCCGTTTCGAGGCAAATCGCAGTTTTACCGGGATGGGTCACGAGCGCTTCTCTAGTGCCGACCAAGCATTTGGCACCAAACCCGCAGCGGTGGTGGCAAGTCGACTTTTCGCCACGGGGCAAGTTGCCGGTGTGCACGTGTATGGCAACATCATTACGGTTGAACTAGCCAAAGGGGCAGGTGCCCAGGGCCTGAATGAAGTGGTGCGCGACCTGTACCAGTACTGGAAGCCAGGCATGGAGCCTCCTGCATTCGAAGACCTTGTTGCGCCAGAAGAAGAAGCGCCTAGCGGTGCTGCCGCAAGCGATGGCGGCCCAGCTTTGAGTGCTGCTGCACAACGTGTGCCAGCGCATCTCTTTGAGCGCAGTGCTGCTGCGCGTGCCCGTTTGGGTGCCTAACAGTTTTTCTTTGCCAATTGTGGGTTAGGTAAAGCACGACTCGGAGAACTCTTCTAAGGTCACAGCGTGGTTGCCCAAAAAGTGCTCGTCGACAGTGCCCCTGCGCATGAGATCACCCTGCACGAAGCAGCCGAGATGCTCGATGTGCACTACATGACCGCGTATCGCTATGTGCGTTTGGGTCTTTTGCCCGCACATAAGGCCGCCGGAACATGGCGAGTTTTGCTTCACGATCTACGTGCGTTCCAGGGTCAAAGTCACCAGCCCATTGATGCTGAAGCTTCGCTCAAAAAAAATGTGGTGTGGTGGGAACGACTCGAAGCACGTTTGCTTGCCGGCGACGGCAGTGGCGCATGGGCCGTGGTTGAAGCTGCGCTCGTTGCTGGGGTGAGCCTGGAAGACATTTATACAAAAGTGATGAGCCCGGCTCTGGTGAGCATCGGCGAGCAGTGGGCACGAGGCGAGTTAGAGATCTATCGCGAGCATCAAGCCTCGGCCATCGTGAGTCGCATGATGGGTCGATTAGGGCCACGCTTCGTGGGTCGCGGGCGCACCAAGGGCTCCATTGTGGTGGGCGCCCCTCAAGGTGAGCACCACAGCCTTGTGGTGGCGATGGTGGCAGACCTCTTGCGTCAACGTGGCTGGGAAGTGTTCGATTTAGGTGCAGATCTTCCCGCACAAACATTTATTGCTGCGGTCAATAACACCCCCGATGTTGTTGCCGCGTGTGTGAGCGTTACCTCACCTACTGCCCGTGATGCGGCACGTGAGCTTGTTCTTTCATTGCGCACCTCTGTTGACAATGGTGTACCTATCTATGTGTGCGGGGCAGCGGGGCTCTCGGCATAAGAGGCTCAAGAGCTTGGGGCCCATTGCTGGGCCAGAGCTGTCAACGTTCTGGTGGAGTTGCTCGGGCAGGA
>JAPKZV010000192.1 GCA_026393585.1 Actinomycetota bacterium | reverse complement strand
CCATGAGGAACAAGCTTCCTCCGCCGTACAACAAATACAACTTGCCTCTGAGTTGATTGCGATATGAGTAAATAATGGCAATTGCAATGATGGCAACGAAGCCATAGAACGCATGGAATTGCGGAAACTCGAGTTTGTAATGGTTGACCAACGCAACGCCCATGGCCACCTGGATGAAAACTGCAACTTCGACGAATGCGATATACCACCACAAAGCACGAGTGCGTAAGTTTTCAATGCGATGTGCCCCTAAAGACCAAACGCCCGCAAGACCGTTACCGATAATGACAACCCACGTCCAGTTGGCGTGAAGATCTTTCAGGAGCAATCCGAGCACCCTTGGAATCTATCTGATTTCCTCAGCGAATGAGGGTGTCGGCTTCGCGGCCCATCTCTTCAACGATGAATTTTCCATCGTGAACAACCACTGTTGTCACTGAACAGTTGTCGAGGCTTTTCACTACGAGCCGATCGTCAGACAACGCCTCGCCAATGACCACGTTGATTGCAATGAAGTGACTGAAGATCACCGTATCGTGTGGCATTGCAGAAAGAGTGTCGAGCAGGTCGCGGCGATATTGCGTATAGATATCGCCATCGCTGATTCCTAACTGTGTCCACGTGCCAGCCATTGCACCACGCAACCACTCCACACGCTCTTCAAGAGCAACACCCACCGGCGAAGGAATTTCCGCAACTCGTGGCTCGATAACTGGCGTGGTCTTCCATAATGCACTCAACGGCCCGGAAGTTTCTTGACACCTGCGCAATGGGCTCGAATACACCGGCAATGGGCCAAGACCCACTAAGAGTTGTGCAACGTCAACTGCTTGCTGCTGACCTAATTCATCAAGAACAGGGTCACGGTCAACATTCCACCCCGCGGCAGCTCTGCCATGACGCACAAGATGCAAGCGCACACTCATGAAAAAATCCACTCCTGTTTTGGTTCAACGGGTGCACCACGCTTTAAGAACCACTCGGTGCCAAAAGCAAGAGCAAAAACTTCTGGCGGCATTTTCGATACAAAACTGCTATCGGTGATTTGGCTTGCATGCTTGAAGAGCGACTCACGCTTTTGCTCTAAATAGCTACTGACATCAACGCGATGCGTTAACTCATTTTCCGGCATACCCATGGGATTACCGTCATCGGCTGGGCCATCGACGTCGAAATCGTCACCTTCGGCAACTTCACCAGAGCCTCGTGCCATTTCTTGCATCCGACGAAACGAGTCGCGATTCATTGTTGCTTCGTACACTTCGCTCACGCCTGCAATTTCTGCTGCGCGATACCCTACTTTGTGCACTGAAATATGATCGGGGTGGCCATAGTTGCCATGCCAGTCGTAAGTGGTGAGCACTGTTGCTCCATACTTTTTCAAAATGGCGGCAAGTTTTTCGGCCGCTTCTTCCACTGGCGCATTCATGAATGCTCGCTGGTCGCTATTTTGTGGCCACCCGGTCATCCCGCTGTCGTGGTACCCCAGCCATTCCAAATGCTGAATGCCAAGTACCGCGCACGACTCTTGTGTTTCACGGCGCCGCACTGCTGCAAGCGCTTCTGCATCGGCAACGCCTGCTGGGCGCTCACCGTGCTCCCCTCCTGTAGCAACAACGAGAACAACTGTGTGCCCTTCACTTACTGCTCTGGCAAGTGTTCCACCAGAAGAAATACTTTCGTCGTCGGGGTGAGCGTGAAATGCAACAAGGACGCCCACGCCTCAGGCTTCCTTCACTGCACCGCTAGCAACGAGTGCATCGATATCTGCAGCGGCAAAGCCACAAATTTCAAGCACTTCGCGCGTGTGCTGGCCAGCATGCGCTGGCGTCAAAGTGAGTTCACTTTGTGTACGAGAAAAACGCGGAGCAGGAGAAGGTTGCATGACGCCACCATGCTCAACAAATGTTTTGCGTTCCACGTTGTGCGGGTGCTGAGCGGCTTGGCTCATGGTGAGCACAGGTGCAAAGCACACGTCGGTTGCTTCCATGATGTCGCACCACTCACGCTGTGTTTTGGCCGCAAATACTTCAGTAAGGCGAGCTTTCAAATGTGGCCATTGCGACTTATCCATTTGCTTGGCAAACTCGGCATCGCCCTCTAAACCGGTGAGGCGCATGAGTTCTGCATAGAACTGTGGCTCAATAGAGCCGAGTGAAATGTATTCACCGTCTTTGCACTTGTACACGTCGTAGAAGTGTGCACCCGTATCGAGCAAGTTTGTGCCGGGTTCATTTTCATTGAACATGCCCACATTTTTCATGGCCCAGAACATGGTCATGAGCACCGCAGTGCCATCGACCATTGCGGTATCGACTACTTGACCTTTGCCGCTTTTTTGAGCTTCCAACAATGCAGCCACCACACCAAGTGCGAGGAACATGCCGCCGCCACCAAAGTCGCCCACCATGTTGAGCGGAGGTGTTGGTGTTTCACCAGCGCGTCCGAAGTGTTTCAAAGCACCAGCGAGTGAGATGTAGTTGATGTCATGACCAGCTGCTGGGCCATACATACCGTTTTGACCCCAACCCGTCATGCGACCGAACACCACTTTCGGGTTACGTGCCAAACATGCATCGGGCCCAATTCCTAAACGCTCCATTACTCCTGGACGGAAACCTTCAATAATTGCGTCGGCCACTTCAACGAGGGTCAACAATGTTTCCACTCCTGCAGGGTTCTTCAAGTCGATGGCAATGTTGCGACGACCGCGCAACAAAATGTCGAAGTGAGGAGTTTCTGGTGCTGGCCCGCGCACCGACTGTGCACGTTCAACGCGAATGACTTCGGCCCCAAGATCTGACAACAACATTGCAGCGAATGGACCTGGCCCAATTCCTGCAATTTCAATGACCCGATAACCGCTCAGTGGACCAGCCATAATTCCATTCCTTCTTCTATGAGTTGTTGATGTAAAAGGTGTTAGACGCGAGCAGTTAACTCGAGAAATTCAGAAACGTACCGTGGCCATAAAGCCTCAGGAAGATCGTGACCCATGTCTTCCAGCATGACGAGCTTTGCACCAGGAATAATTGCCGCTGTGCGTTCTCCGCCATCGGGCGCAATGAGCGTGTCGTCGAGGCCGTGCAACACAAGTGTTGGCATGGTGAGTTTTGCTAAGCCTTCGGTACGGCGCCCGCTGGCATAAATTGCCGCAAGTTGACGCGGCCCACCTTCGGGGTAAAAGCTCCGATCGAAATCGACAGCAGCCTGTGCACGCGTACGTTGAGCATCGCGATATTTCTTGGAATGCCATACCAACCACGACGCTGAGGAATCTAGGTATTCTTCTCGCGAAGTAGGCGGAGGTGTGAAAAATGATTCCATTGCCTCTGGTGTGGGTTGACCCACCTCTGGCTCTCCGGGTTGTGACATGACCGAGGTGAGCGACAACACGCGATGCGTATGTTCAATAGCAACCGTCTGAGCAATCATTCCACCCATCGATGCGCCCATGACATGAGCTTGCTCAATGCCAAGCCCGTCGAGCACTCCCACGGCATCGGCTGCCATGTGCGAGAGCGTGTAAGGAACTTCAGGAATGGGTTCTTCCATGAGCGCAGCAGTGATAACTGCAGTGGTATCGACTACAACACCATCGAGTTTGGTTGACAGCCCACAATCGCGGTTGTCGAAGCGAATGACGTGAAAGTTTTGCGCAGCAAACAGTGTGCACAAATTTTCATGCCACGAGGTGAGTTGTGCCGAGAAACCCGAAATGAGAAGCAGTGCGGGGTCGGCGGGGCTACCAAAGGTCTCGTATTCAATGTTGATACCTGTTGGAAGTGAAAGTTGTGGCACTTCCCCACTCTACTAGCGGCGGTTTTCCGCGCGTAATGCGGGGGTCTCCCAACGAGCCTCATCGGGCGTCACGGTTGTTCCCGGCGCCACCAGGGCATCTATGCGGTCGAGAACTGCTGAGCTCAGCACTACCTCATCGGCACCCAGAACCGTGGTGAGATGCTCCATAATGCGTGGGCCAATAATGGCGCTGGTGACCCCCGGGTGATGCAGCACCCAGGCCAATGACAACTGAGCCAACGTGACGCCTACTTCGTCGGCAATGAGCACGAGTTCTTCAACAAGGTTCATCTTCCTCAGGTTTGCTGGGTCGCTCACATCGAAACGTGCAGGAGCACGCTGCGCGCGGCCTTCATTGCGTTGGGTCGCATTTGCGCGATACACCCCAGACAACCACCCGCCGTTGAGTGGGCTCCACACCATTGTTCCCATATTCAATTTTTGACACGTCGGCAAAAGGTCACGCTCAATCCACCGCACGAAAATGCTGTACGGAGGTTGCTCGGTACTGAAAGGAATGAATCGATGGTCGCTGGCAACCCACGCGGCCTCCATGAGGTGTTCTGCAGGAAACGTGGAAGTACCAAAGGCGCGAATCTTTCCTTGATGCACGAGATCATTGAGTGCCGAGAGCGACTCTTCAATGGGCACGTTTGGGTCGGGACGATGTAGTTGATACAAGTCGATGTAGTCGGTATTGAGTCGGCGCAAGCTGTCGTCGCACGACTTCAAAATGTGGCGCCGACTATTGCCCCAGGTGTTTGGTTCGCGATCTACAGCAAACGGGCCGCCTTCAATGGGAAAGTGACACTTGGTAGCCAAAATAACTTTGTCGCGACGCCCACCAGCAAGTGCTTTTCCTGTAATGACTTCGCTTTCGCCAGCGGAATACACATCGGCAGTATCAACGAAGTTGATGCCCTCATCTAGAGCACGATGCACAATGCGCACACATTCCTCGTGGTCGCTGTTTCCCCACGACCCAAACATCATGTTGCCCAAGCACAAAGGCGAAACGAGCATTCCGGTACGACCAAGCGGAGAATATTTCATCTCTTCAAACTACAAGGTGCGGTGCTTCTACAAACGAGCGAGGTCTTTACCTAAGCGAGCGAGCGCGTCATTTGTGCGAGCTCCCCACCAGAAAAGGTCTTTGCCATCAATAATGCGTACATCGGAAATACCTGTGCGTTCTTGCACTTCGGCAATATGGCGCTCGGAAAACACATAGGGCTCAGTTGGTAATAGAACCATCTGTGCGGCAATACCCGCAAGATCATCGTCGCTCAACGTGGGATACGCGTCGGGAGAATCGGGCTGAAAAACTTCAATACCCAGACACCGTAGCAACGTGGCACCATAGGTTTTTTCACTAATGGTCATCCATGGCCGGCGCCAAATGGGAACAAATGCAATACTGCGCAGTTCCTGCTCTACTCGTTCGCTGAGCTCAAGCGTTGGCCCACCAACGAGGTCTGACAATCGTTGCATTTCACGTGAAACATCGTGCACCGACACCACATGCAGGTCACACACTGTTATGCCCTGTGCAATGAGAGCATCAGCATCTTCTTTTCGGTTCTCTTCGCGATCAACAACCACGAGGTCGGGCCGCAACGCAACGATGGAGGCAATGTCGGGGTCTTTGGTTCCTCCTACATGACGCAAAGAGGGTTGTTCACAAAAGCGAGTGCAGGCAGTGGGTTCAATATTCCATGCCAGCAACGTTTCTGTCACAGACGGAACAAGGCTCACTATTTTCATGAACCAATAATCTTGCTTTTTTCTCTATCGAATTCTTCACGGGTAATTGCACCGCGGTGCAGCAAACCTTCAAGTTTTTCCAATTGAGTTGCAACATCATTTCCACGCACCCCTGTGCGACCGTCCATGCGCAATTGCACTTGTTCAAGCAACATTTTTTTCACAACTTGAGGCCGCTGAATGTCGGAAAAGCGCTGCTGCCCATCTTGGCCGCCAGATTCAATGAGCAGGTCACCTGCACCCAGAATTCGCTCAATAATGGTTTGGTTAAAGTTCACGTTATTCACACGTTCAAGAGGAATTTCAATTCCCTGTTTCGAGAAAAATCCGCTTTGATAAATGACGCGGTAGTTGGTGACAGCAAAATGCGTGTTGCGCCACAAGAGGTACTTCCAAATGACCCAAAGGGCCGTGATGGCAAATACACCTGCCGACACTTTGGGAAGAAAGTTCCAAAACCCACCATCAATTTTTGTTGCGATATATATTTCGGCGATGGTGATTGGAATCAGCGCACCTACCGACTCGGCGAAATACCACCAATGAGGGTGGATGTCGAGAACAATTTCTTCGTTCTGGTTCAGCATGTCTTTTGGCAAGGGCATCTCCCCACAATAGTGAAGTTTTCGTGGGTAAAGCCTCTCTTGTCGCCCTCTGTGCCACCCAACCTCTATCGTGAAGGCAATGCCCCCTTCGTCGCTCCTCTATGCCTTAGACGCTGAACAGCACCAGGCGGTCACCGCTCCTGCCGAT
>JAPKZV010000156.1 GCA_026393585.1 Actinomycetota bacterium | reverse complement strand
CACAATTACCTCCGTCGAGCACAGCGTCGATGAGGTTTCCCATGTCGCTCAGTACGTGTTGAGCAGTTGTCGGACTCACAGATCCGTATTTGTTAGCCGACGGAGCAGCAATTGCCCCAGAGCCAACTTGAGAGAACGCATGAAGCACCCTTTGAAATGTTTCGTGAGCAGGCACCCGAAGCGCAACTGTCTCGCGTCCACCTGTGATCTCATCAATAACTTTGTTCGATCGTCTAACAAGAAGAGTGAGGGGTCCAGGCCAAAATGTAGAAGCGAGTGTTTCAGCTACGACATTGAAATCATTCGAAAAAAATCGCGCACTGTCGATGTTTTCGATATGAATGATGAGCGGGTGCCCGGTTGGTCTATTTTTCGCCGAGAAGATCTGCTGTACTGCCAATGGGTTAGTTGCATCGGCTCCTAGTCCGTAAACCGTTTCAGAGGGGAGTGCAACTGTTCCCCCGGCACAGAGGATTTCCGTTGCCTGAGCTATGCCTTCAACGTCGTTTCTTAATTCAAGGCACACACCGACATTGTCACTCACGTAAAATTCTCTTCCAACCACTGAACCAAAGCATCAATAAAACTAAACGAGTTTGGAGTAGCGAAATGGTCGGTGCGTGGAAGAATTTTGAGAGTTGAAGAGGGAAGTGCTGACGCGAGTTTCTCGGAAGGAAAAGCAAAATCTTTGTCGCCAATAGCAACAAGTGTTGGTTGAGCCAAAGTGCTGAGTCCAGCGGCGGTGATGCCCTCCGCTGGCGGTCTTCTCAATACTGCAGCGAGGGCAGCCGGATCATTGCCATCACGATTTCCATATTGACCAAAGAGTCGAGCGACATTGTCGCTCGGGTCTGCGCGACCTTCTAGTCCGGCGAGAATCCTTTCGGTCTCTTCAGGCTTGTGGGGCTCAAAGACGCCATCGCCGATTCCAGAAAAACACAGTCCTTCGAACCGCCCGGGCGAGCGAACAGCGGCTCTTGCCAATGTGAGAGCTCCGAGAGAGAACCCCACGGCGATCACTGGATCAGGAGGAAGCTGCGACAACAGGTATCCCGCCAGATCGGTATACGCCTCAGGGTCATGAGGTTTGTCGGCATTGCCATGACCCAGAAGGTCGATGCCAGTGACGCGGAAGCCAGATTCAGCCAATATGTCGGTGACCCCCGGATCTTGCCACGTGCTTACAAAAGATCCGCCCCATCCATGGATGAGAACCACTGTTTTCTGACTCATAGAGGCATATCCTAAGACAAGTGCGTTTTTTAAGCGAGCTTCCCGCCCATGACCTGACCTATAACGACGTGTTTATGGTCCCCAGTAGGTCAGATGTCCCCAGCAGGTTCAACGTAGATCTCACTACACCCGATCTCGTGGGTACCACTATTCCCGTGGTTGTTGCCAATATGACAGCCGTTGCTGGTAGGCGCATGGCCGAAACCATTGCCCGTCGCGGTGGACTCGCGGTGATGCCGCAAGACATCCCGCTCGACATCATTGAGTCGGTTACTCGTTTTGTGAAAAGTTGTGACGCCGTTTTCGAGACGCCTATCACCCTTGCGCCAACAGACACTGTTGGCAATGCGCTCAGTCTCATTCACAAACGTGCTCACGGCGCAATTATTGTGGTCGACGTATCGAACAGACCCATAGGCATTTTCACCGAACACGATGCCTCTGGTTTTGACCGATTTACTCAAGTTCAACATGTAATGAACAGAGACATCATATCACTTGATGCTCAGATGTCGCCAGAAGAAGCTTTTAACTTCCTCACCGATCACCGCCTCACTTTTGCCCCAGTGGTCGATAGCAGTGGTGCTCTCAAAGGTTGTATGACGCGCAAAGGCGCACTACGAAGCACCATTTACAAACCCGCTTTGAATGCTGAAGGCAAATTCATCGTCTCTGTAGCAGTGGGAATTAATGGAGACGTCGCGTCGCGTGCAAAGAGCCTCCACAACATGGGTGTAGATGTTCTCGTTATCGACACTGCCCACGGACACCAGTCGCGAATGATCTCCACTATTGAAGCAGTGCGCAATGCGGTGCCCACTGCGACCCTCGTTGCAGGCAACGTGGTCACTCCACAAGCAACGCGCGACCTCATCTCTGCAGGTGTAGACATTGTGAAAGTAGGCGTCGGACCCGGTGCAATGTGCACCACTCGCATGATGACGGGTGTTGGGCGTCCGCAATTCAGCGCAGTATTAGAGTGCGCTGAAGCAGCCCGAGCGTTGGGCAAACATATTTGGGCAGATGGTGGCGTGCGCTACCCACGCGACGTTGCTCTTGCGCTTGCCGGTGGGGCAGCAAGCGTGATGTTTGGATCTTGGTTAGCGGGAACGTACGAGTCGGCAGCCGACACGCTGCGTGATACGGAAGGTCGTTTGTACAAAGAGAGCTTTGGCATGGCTTCAAACCGCGCTGTTCGCAACCGTACCAGTACTGAAACGCCACTTGAACGTGCCCGCAAAGAGCTCTTTGAAGAAGGCATCAGCACCTCTCGTATGTACCTCGACTCCGATCGCCCAGGCGTGGAAGACATTGTTGACCAAATTGTTGCAGGCGTACGTTCGGCTTGTACATATGCCGGGGCATCGAATATCAACGAGTTTCACGAGCGTGCTGTAGTGGGTATTCAAAGTGCTGCAGGTTACGACGAAGGACGCCCTCAAGGAACCACCTGGTAAAGAAATGACCAAACGTCTACGCATAGTGGCAATAGACGGTCCTGCTGGCGCCGGCAAATCAACTATCGCCAAAGCTTTGGCGGTTGCGTTAAACATTCCGTATCTCGACACGGGTGCCATGTATCGCATGGTCACTTACGCAGCGCTACGCGATGGCATTGACATAAAAAATGAGTCAGATGTGGCTGCTATCGCCAAAGGTATGAGGGCTGTCATGAAATCTGATCGCTTCCTTGTTGACGATGTAGACGTAACAGACATTATTCGTGGCCCACAAGTGACCGAGGCCGTGAGCACAGTTGCTGCTCTGAGTGCAGTACGCAGCGAGCTGCGCGCATCGCAACGCTCATGGGTGGAAAATGCTGGTGGCGGCGTTGTTGAAGGTCGCGATATTGGAACCGTCGTCTTCCCCGATGCAACCTTGAAAGTATTTCTCACTGCATCTCCAGCAGTACGAGCACAACGTCGGGTGGCTCAGTCTGGTGGTGACGTTGTGGAAATTGAGGAACAGATACGACAACGAGACCATCTCGATTCAACAAGAGCCGACAGCCCATTGCGCGAATCGAATGACTCGCTGTTTATAGACACCACCGATTTGAGTATCGATGCTGTTGTCAAGCAAATAACTTCTTCTGTTGAATCGATTGAAAGCAACATCAATGAGTGACGTAGAGAGTTTCTTGGCCGGAGAAGGATTAGGAAGTAAAGCTTTTTATCGTCTGGCGCGAATCATCATCAACTTTCTGTGCAGAGTTTTCTGGCGTGTACGTGTCACCGGCAGGGAAAACATTCCTTTAACAGGAGCCTTTGTGCTCGCCCCGGTACACAGGTCCAACATCGACACCATGCTGGCCTGCACAGTGACGCCCCGTCGCATGCGCTACATGGGCAAAGATTCACTGTGGAAAAACTCAATTACCGGATGGCTTTTCTCCGCACTGGGAGGCTTCCCGGTGACCCGCGGTACCGCCGACCGTGAGGCACTACGACGATGTGTCTATGTGTTACAAAGTGGACAGCCACTAGTGATGTTTCCTGAAGGTGAACGTAAATCTGGTGCCGTTGTAGAAAAGCTTTTCGATGGTGCGGTCTATGTGGCCATTAAGGCCAATGTGCCCATTATCCCCGTTGGCATCGGTGGCTCAGAGGCCGCCATGCCAAAAGGCGCGAAGATGGTACGACCCGCACGATGTGCAATGGTGATCGGAAAACCGATCATTGTCGAGAGCGGTGACGGATCACGTGCGGCTCGCTCTTCGGTAAAAGCAATGTCTGAAGAATTACAGTTCTCTTTACAAAACCTGCTTGATGTTGCTCAGAAGTCGGTAGAGCCAAGAAGAGTGAAAAGATCTACTAAATAATCTGGATCTTTACTTCCACACATTTCACGTGCTGAGTGCATAGAAAGTTGCGGCACACCCAGGTCGATAGTGTCGATACCGAGTCGGGTAGCGCTGATTGGACCAATTGTGCTTCCACATGGCATGGCATTGTTTGCCACAAAATCTTGAGTTGGTATGCGAGCACGTTGAGCAGCTGCCACTACTCGTGAAGCTAACTCACCATTTGTTGCATAGCGCTGGTTTGCATTTCTCTTGACAGCGGGACCCAAGTTGACCATTGGAGCGTGATGGTGGTCGTGCTTATCTTGATAGTTGGGGTGAATGGCATGCGCGTTGTCGGCAGACACGAATACAGATTTCTTGGCAATTGTCGCAAAGCTTTCTGTGTCTTTGCGATTCAGCAAAAGTTCCGCAAGAACGTGCTCTAGCAAAGGCCCAGCAGCGCCGTTGATGCTTTCTGACCCAACTTCTTCGTGATCAAAGAGGGCTACGAGAGTTGGTCTTTGAGCACGAGTGATGTCAACGAGACTTTTGACGGCCGCCCAGCAAGACACTTGGTTATCGAGTCGCCCCGACACCAGGAATTCTCTAGACGAACCAAGAAGCGCAGATTTTTGCGTATCGAATAATTGCAAGTCAAAACCGGACAGGTTCTGCGGGGAAACATCGATTTTCTCGCATAGCCATTGCGTGAAACTCAACGAAGAGTTTGTTCCCCAAATCGGTTTCATGTGGTGTTGACGATGAAGCAATAAGCCCTTCTCAGAAACCTCGCGGTCTAGGTGAATTGCCAATTGTGCGATGCGAGCAATGGGCTCGTTGACTCTGACGAGTTTGCTTGTTCCATCGGCTAAATAGACCCGCCCAGCGACTCCGAGGTCTCTATCGAGCCAGGAATTGAGGAGCACTCCTCCATAGATCTCAACGTTGAGTTGCGCCCAACCAAGAGTCGCTGAAGAGCAATTGGGTTTGAGATGAAGCCCTGGCGAATCAGTATGTGCCCCAAAAATAAGCACTCCATCTGAAGCCGGATTGTTGACTGGCCAATTCCATGCAATCAGAGCCCCACCACGATGCACAACACCCTTCTCTTGCGCGAAATGAGCAGAGGTTGCCTGGGGATACGACTGTGATGCAAAACCAGCTTTTTCAAGCTCGAGAGAAGCGGTATTCACTACATGAAACGAAGTGGGGTTCACATCGAGAAACTCTTGCAGTGAAAGCATTGTTTAGCCTTTTTGGACCAATCCCATGGGTAATCCGGTTCCACGGAGGTGGGAGGTTTCGTTGATGGTCACTATTGACCTTTCACCACTACGAGCCGCTGCTACACGATGAATGGAGGTGTAGTTCGGATAAAAGAAACCTTGGATGTAGTTCGTGAGTCCGAGAATGTGCGTGAGATAGGCATTGATGACGCCACCATGACACACAATTGCGATGCGATGCCCAGAATGCTGGCTGATCAGATTCTCAATTGCTCCGATGGTGCGCTTGTTGAAGTCGTCAACCGATTCCTCGTGCACATTCCACTCACCTTTAAGCATTGCCTGCCAACGAGGGTCATTTGCGGCTTTCAATTCCTCCACAGGAACGTATTCATTTGAATTTCGGTCCCATTCAGCGACATCGTCGACGAGGGTGACTCCTACTTTTTGGATTGCGGCAAGGGGAGCTGCAGTTTGCTGAGCACGGCGAAGCGGACTTGCGTATACAGCGTCGATCTTTTCTGAAGCGAGATAGTTTCCGAGATGCTCTGCTTGCAACAAGCCCTCTGGTGCTAATTCTGGGTCGGCAATGCCTTCCGTGAGCTCGCGGCGAATAGGGAGTCCGTGACGAATAATGAGAAGTTCCATGGAGCACCTACGTTATTGCACAAGGGCTCACTTCAAGAAGCTGAATGGCTTATTTAGGAATCTTTTCAGTATCAATGTCAATATCTTGCCCGAAAAAAGTGCAAGTCACCGATGAGACATTCGTATTGCCCTGTATCTCTTGTGAAATCTTCGATGCACAATCGGCCAAAGAGGAGCGTTGGGAGAATGCGACACCCCCAATTGCCGTCAAGATGATACTGAAAATGATTTTGGTGACCACAGAGCTAATGAACTTCAACACCACGAGAAGCAAGATGACACATACAGCAATGGCGATGAGCGACCCATTTTTCGCTTGATCAACGGTGAGAGCACTGGTGATACTTTGAAAGTCCATAACGAAACCTTAGCGGTCGCCCACATAGTGAATGAGGACACTGATTTCGCAGGAATGCGGTAACTTCTGCCTATGGCTAATGTCTCGCTCACACCAAGTGGTCCACCTGAAACTGTGCTTCCAGTGGACTCACCGGAAACTCAACATCTCATGAACGAGATATCAACTGCTCAAAGCCTCAATCGAGCAAAGCTGTTGCAACTTATTTCTATGTCACCGAGATCGCCAAGCGTTTGGGCCCTTTATGGTCAACACGGCACCGACACTTTAGAAAGCTATGCCGCCTATCGCGTTGGCTACCACCGCGGACTCGATCTCTTACGTGCCAACGGATGGAGAGGGTCAGGGTTCGTGCGTTGGCAACACGCGAGCAACCGTGGATTCTTGCTCTGCTTGTTGGGCCTGCAGCTCAGCGCTGAACGCATAGGAGAGAACGATGAAGCCGAGCGCTGCAGATTGTTCTTGCTGCAATTGGACCCATCTGGAGTTCCACAAGAAATTCTGAACTCGCAATCTCACTTGCGTCAATAAAGCAACAACGCAGCAAATGATATGAGTTCGTTGTGGGCAATTCTGAATGGCGGTGAGAGCTCTCGGTATGGGTCACCAAAGTATTTGGCGGCTCGCAACGGAGAATCGTTTTTGGATGTCGCTGTCAAAAGGACAATAGAGGCGAGCAACGCTGGCGACAAGATCGTCGTAAGTGGGGGACCACCTCTCAGTGCCGCATGGGATGTTGTTGTAGATAGCCCGAACTTCACAGGCCCCCTTGCTGGCCTACTTGCTCTCGTACAGTTAGCCATGGAGGCTAAGAACGAGGTCCTCACCATTCAGCCGATTGACATGCCAATGGTTCTCAGTGAGCATCTTCGATTTCTGCACGACCAAGCACTGCATAACGAAGGAGTTGTAGTGGCAGAATCACAACTCTCCAAAGATCGACATTGGGTACTGGCATCAGTGCATTGCTCTCAATACCAAGATGTGGCCGAGCGAATTGAGTCGGGTTCCTTCAGATCTGTGAAGAGTGTTTGGGCTTCTTGTGCATGTGATTTCCTAGCACTTCCCGATGAGTATCTGGTCAACATCAATTATCCAGATCAGCCGGTCTGACAACAGTGACGTGGTCTACGCCCCGAATGACTATCATTCAAATATGGCAATACAAGAGATCACAGTCGCTGAACTTCAAGAAATACTCCCCAATATCGTGCTCATCGACGTTCGAGAAACAGATGAATATGTTTCTGGTCATGTTCCTGGCGCTATTTCTATTCCACTCTCAACAGTTCAAGACAACATCGAACCATTTCTTGCTCACAAGCCGACGTATGTCATTTGCCTAGGGGGCGGACGCAGTTATCGGGCCTGCGAATTTGCAGAACAAAATGGTGCTGAGTGCATCAATATTGCTGGTGGTACAGGCGCTTGGATTCAGTCGGGCTTCGACGTTGTACTCGGTGAATTGCCAAATAGCTAAATGAGTACTACCTATCGTTGGATAGATGATGACTCATCAGTCTTATCTATTACAGAGCGACTCAAAAGGGTACCGAACTACGCAATTGACACAGAGTTCCACCGCGAGAAGACATATTTTCCCCAGCTAGCTCTCGTGCAAATCAAGGTGGAAGAAGAGACATTTCTTCTCGACGCTCCACGAATTTCTCCATCGGCACTTGCCGAGTTGTTTCGCAACGATGCCGTAGCAATTCTTCATGCAGCTCAACAAGACCTTGAAGTACTTGCACTCGCTTGCGGTGCCAAACCAGAACTGATTTTCGACACTCAAATTGCTGCAGGTTTTATTGGTTACTCCACGCCGTCGCTTGCGTCTTTGGTGCAACGAGAATTAAATATTTCGCTACCGAAAGGCGACCGTCTCACCGATTGGTTACGTCGCCCTCTTACTAGTGACCAATGTTCCTATGCCGCAAGCGATGTTGATCATCTGCATGACTTACACCAATCCATTACTGCCCAATTAGAGGAACTTCACCGGGAGTCTTGGGCGCACGATGCGTGTGCCGAGTTGGTGAAGCGTCCGACGCAGCCCATTGACCCAGCATTGGCTTGGCTGCGAATGAAAGATGCACGTACTCTCAAGCCGAAATCACGAGGAGTCGCCCAATCTGTTGCTCAATGGCGAGAAGAACGAGCACAGAAACTCGATATGCCCATTCGGCAGGTTTTGCCAGATTTAGCACTCTTGGGCATTTCTCAAAAGGCCCCACTCAACCACGATGAGTTATCTCAGTGCAGGGGAGTAGATGGGCGGCATCTCAAAGGGTCTATTGCCAGCGAGATTCTTGCAGCAGTTGCTCGGGGCCGAGAAGTGATAGCGGAATTTCCAGTAAATGATGTAGAAGACTTCGATCGCGACCTACGACCCGCAGCTACTTTGATTTCGGCCTGGATCAGCGAAGTAGCTGGAAAAACAAGCATTGAAACAGCCCTACTTGCCACCCGTTCAGACATCATTGATTATCTACGTGGCAATGGTCACGCCCGATTGCGTACCGGCTGGAGGGCCGAGATCATTGGTTCCGACCTCGATGACTTACGAGAAGGCACTGCGGGCATTTCCTTTGATGGGAAAGGCGGATTACGGCTTGTTCGGGCTGCCCCAGTGGAGAACTTCGAGCAATAACAGCATTCTGAGGCCCGCCTGCGATACAATATAAAACTGTTGTGTCCAATGCGGTGATTTCACCGTTCGTTAGGTCGGAGCCCTCTCGTGAAAAAGGGTCGTCATCGTCGCTTCGAAGAAGCGCGCAAATTAAAGCAAGCTGGGCCTAGTGCCGCAGATCTCGGTTTCAGTGAACAAACATCTCGCACCAAGAGTGAAGATGATGAATACGCTGCAATTGCCGAGAAATACGGAGTTCGATTCGACGACGAAGACGACGAAGACGACGAACGCTCCGAATTTTAAAATCAGGCTCTTCACCTTTACCCACTATTTCAGTCAGTTATCGCTGCTGTCCCCGTTCACCCCTTACTGATTGTTGATCATTATGACCCCACGTAGAAACATTGCCCTTGTAGCCCACGTTGACCATGGCAAAACCACACTCGTCGATGCCTTGTTGCGCACCACAGGCACATTTGCGGCTCACCAGGCCTTGGTGGAGCGAGTCATGGACTCCGACGACCAAGAGCGCGAACGTGGAATCACCATCTTGGCCAAAGCAGCTCAAATCACGTACAAGGGAACCTGCATCAACTTGGTAGACACCCCCGGTCACGCCGACTTCGGTGGAGAAGTAGAACGTGCATTGCACATCGTTGACGGCATAGTTTTGCTCGTCGATGCTGCAGAGGGCCCATTGCCTCAAACCCGCTATGTGTTATCGAAAGCCATGGAAGCCAATCTTCCAGCAATTGTTGTTCTGAACAAAGTAGATCGCCAAGATGCCCGTACCGAAGAGGTTCTTGAAGAAGTTGAACAACTCTTTCTTGATCTTGCAAAAACCGACGAGCAGCTTGCTTTCCAGGTAATCAGTGCTGTGGCACGTGAAGGACGAGCAATGGTCGGCGTAGGAATGCCCGCACCAGATGCAGACCTATCTGCGCTTCTTGACTGCATGCTGTCTCTCCCAGCTCCTTCTAGTGATCCCAACGGCATTTTGCAAGCACTAGTCACCAACCTCGATGCGTCTGAATATCTTGGTCGCCTCGCTATTGGTCGCGTGTATTCCGGAACCCTGAAAAAGGGCGAGACCGTGGCGGTCATGCAAAAACCAAACGAAGATGGCACAGAGAATGTCATTCGTCGTCGCCTTACTCAGCTGTACGCATTTGACGGCATCGGACGTCGTGAAGTTGACACTGTCGAAGCAGGCGACCTTTTCGTCGTATCTGGTATTCCAGAGGTTCAAGTTGGCGACACCATTTGTACCATCGTCAATCAAGTTCCATTGCCACGTCTCAGCGTTGATGAACCAGTTATTCGAATGAGTTTTGGAGTGAATACCTCCCCGTTGGCTGGCCGCGAAGGCAAGTACCTCACCAGTCGCCACCTCAGAGAGCGTCTTGAGCGCGAAATTCTCGGCAACGTGTCTATTCGCCTCACCGAAACTGGCTCTCCTGAAATTATTGAAGTTGCTGGTCGTGGTGAATTGCAGTTATCAGTTCTCATTGAAAACATGCGACGCGAGGGCTACGAACTACAAGTGAGTCGACCTCAAGTAGTGACACGCGAAGTAGACGGTAAACGCCAAGAACCATTGGAAAATGGCGCCTGCGACATACCCGATGAATATGTGGGTGTAGTTACTCAAACCTTGGCACCACGCAAAGGCAAAGTAACCGATATTCGCCCTGGCGACACCGGTCGCACCATCATTAGTTTCGAAGCGCCTTCTCGTGGCCTCATTGGATTCCGCTCAGAACTCATTACACAAACACGCGGAACTGCCCTCATCCACATGAACCACGCTGGCTGGACTCCTTGGGTAGGCGAACTTCCACAACGTCTCGGTGGAGCCATGATCGGCGACCGCATGGGCAAAGTAACTGCGTACGCACTCGACAATCTTCAGACACGTGGAACTCTATTTGTAGAACCCGGTACCGAGATCTATGAGGGCATGGTTGTTGGCGAAAATGCACGCAACGATGAAATGGTCGTTAATGCTGTTCGCGAAAAAGAAAAGAACAACATTCGCACACATAGCCACGATGATGGCGTAAAGCTAGCTGCGCCTACATTGCATAGTTTGGAAACAGCAATTGAATGGATCGCTGACGACGAATTGGTGGAAGTAACGCCAAAGTCAATTCGTATTCGTAAGCGCGGGTTGTCGATTGAAGAACGCAAACGCGCCTTCAAAAAATAGTTACTATTTTTTAGGACGTTGAGTCAATACAACTGGATGACCCACTGCGGTAGTGGTGCGCTTTTCCAGTTCAACTGCGAGAAGTGCGTACACTTTTTCGCCGACCATCTCGGTGATTTCGTCCTTGAGATACTTGTAAACAGGCTTATCGCCAACAAAGGCGAGCCTGTCGTCGTTACACCACCAATGGAACTCGTGGCCGCCCTCACCCCAGTCGCGGCGTTTCCACTCGCGAATAAAGGTAACCACATGTCCGTCTTCATCGGTTGTGTCTTGTGACCGCATTGGCACCTGCCAACAGACATCTGGCTTCCAGTCCATTGGTCGCTCACCGGCTTCGGTAGCGCCAATATGCAATGCACACCCAACACCGCCTTCGAATCCGGGCCGATTGAGGAAGATACATGCGCCATCGACCGTCTTAGTTGTGACTGTTCCACTCTTATCGGTTTTGTGCCAACCCTTTTCATCGGCTTTTTCTTTGAACTGCCAGTTCTTGGCAGTGAGCCGCTTTGATGACTTCTTGACAGTTTTGACGTCGTCGGCATCGATGAAGTGTGCTCCGAAGCTGCAGCAACCTTGCATCAGTTCGGGCGTGGCTTCTTCATGGATACCTTGACATCCTTGGCCGTAAATACACATCCAGTTGGAAAGCATGTACGACACGTCGAACATATAGGTGCGCTCTTCTTCAGGGTCTTCGAAACTTACCCATTCATGGAGATCTTCAGGTATAGACACAATTAGAGACATTACAGATGAAACACCGAAACTAACGAATTACATCATGATCTTTGGGTTGACCTTTGAGTACTCTAAGGAAATGTCAGGTGTTGTCCACACGAACACTGCGGAGCTCTTTCTCGTAGGTCAAGATGCTTCAAACATGACGGGTAATCCTGCTGGCGTGTGTTATCCAACAACTACAGAAGAAGTGCAAGATGCCGTACGTTGGGCTCGAGCCAACGGTGTTGCGTTCATCGCCCGAGGTGCAGGAACTGGTTTGGCAGGTGGAGCCATACCGACCGAGGGCTCTTTGGTGATCTCTCTCACCAAGATGAACCGTATTCGTAACATCGATATTCACAGGCGTACAGCGTGGGTGGAACCGGGGGTGCTGAACGCCGACCTATCGCGCCACACCTCACAATTTGGCTTACATTTCGCTCCCGACCCCTCCAGCCAGCAGAGCTGCACCATCGGTGGAAATGTTGCAAATAACTCCGGAGGGCCACATTGCCTATCAGAGGGGGTGACTTCTGCACACATTCTCTCTCTTGAAGTTGTACTCCCATCGGGCGAAGTATGCGTTTTTGATTCCGAGAATTCTCTGTTCGACCTACGTGGTGCATTCATCGGTAGTGAAGGAATGTTCGGAATCGCCACCGCCATTGAAGTTCGTCTTCTACAAAATCCTCCACATGTCTCAACAATGGTTGTTGGCTTCAGTTCTGTGCACGCGGGGGCGATGGCGGTGAGTTCAATTATCTCTAGCGGCATTATTCCAAGCGCCTTAGAGATGATGGATGCACCCATTACAAGAGCTGTTGAAGAATACGTACACGCAGGGTTTCCTCTCGATGCCGCCGCGATGCTCATAGTGGAAATTGATGGCCTTGAACATTCAGTGTCCCATGGCTCTCGAGAGGTGAAAGAGATTGTGATGCGTTCTGGAGCGACAAGCTTTACCGTTGCTCAGAGTCCTGTTGAACGAGCACTCATCTGGAAAGGGCGCAAAACAGCTTTCGGAGCAATTGCCCGAATACAGCCAAACTATTACCTGCATGACACTGTGGTGCCACGCAAGAAACTAGCCGAAGTGCTCTCTCGAGTGACTCAAATCGCTGATGAGGAGCGCCTACAAGTAATGAATGTTTTTCATGCAGGCGATGGAAACCTACACCCCATTTTGATGTTCGATAAGAGAATCGACGGCGTCATGGATCGCGTTCACCGTGCCGGAGCAGAGATCGTTCGGGTTTCTCTGGAAGCAGGCGGTGTCTTGTCGGGTGAACACGGAATTGGTCTCGAAAAGCGTGACTTTATGAGATGGATGTTTTCCGAGAACGATTTGATGTTCCAACAAAAATTGCGTTCCGCTTTTGACCCCGACGGAATTTCTAATCCACATAAGGTGCTGCCAAGAGGTTCAGGTTGCGCCGATATTGCATCTATTCCTCCGGGGAGCTGGGTGTGACATGTTGAAGCAGACCCCGAATTTGGGTAGTTCCGTTGACGTCTTGCAACAACAGATGGCTGGGAGTGATGCTGTCTGCATAGTTGGACAAAACTCCTCAGGTGTTGCAGATTCCTACGCTGATGGAAACGTTCTACAGGCGCCAGCAGGGATCATCTCTTATGAGCCCGATGAACTCATGATTTCGCTCTACGCGGGCAGCACCATCGCAGACATCAATGTCGCATTGCAAGCCGCCCATCAACGAATACTCATACCTGAAATTGGCACCATCGGTGGAGCTATAGCTACACGTCGCAATGGCTTACGTGGTATCCAACACCAGACGTTGCCCAATAATGTCTTGCGATGCAGTGTCATTGCGGCCGACGGCAGCATTTTTCAAAGCGGTGGCCAGGTAGTCAAGAACGTGTCTGGGTTCGACCTCGTGAAATTGCTTGTTGGCAGCTGGGGGCTATTGGGTCTCATTGTTGAAGTGACGATGCGCACAGAACCGATACCGCAAGCATCTCAATGGCTTTATTCCAGTGAACCTTCAGCGGTCGAACAAGTCAATAACTTGTACAGACCTGCTGTTGTAACGCATATCAGTGATGTCACATATGTCCTTCTAGAAGGGAACGAACTTGATGTACGAGAGGAGACTTCTCGGCTCAATGGCTTTGAAACTTGCGATATGCCTCTCATGACTTTCCCCACGGCGATGACACAAATGGCAGGCGTTTCCCAAGGTCTACCGCTCTCCATTGAAAAGGAGATACGCAAGCAATTTGATCCAAGCAACAAACTCAACAGGCATATCGCCACACAAAGGAACCTCTTGACATGAGCACTGTTTCTGGTTTCTTTCAGGCTGTGAACGAAGAAGACCTCAATACTTGTGTGAACTGTGGGCTCTGTTTGCCGCATTGCCCAACATACAGAGTGACTGGGGAAGACATGTTTAGTCCGCGAGGGCGTATCAACCTGATTCGCTCGGTCAAAACAGGTGATCTTGAACTCACTAAAGAAGTCGTTCATGCACTCGATACGTGCATCCAATGCATGGGGTGCGAACCAGCGTGCCCGTCGGGTGTTCAGTATCACTCAATCATTTCGCCGGTCAAGGCTGAACTGCACGACCGCTGGAAGTGGCGTGATGTGCCCTTGCGTTGTGGGCTCTACATCGTCACCCACATGCGCTATTTGCGTTTTTTCACACGCGTACTTTCGGTTGCGCAGAAGATCAAGCTGGTTCCCAAACGATTACCAGTTCCTCAAGTGAGTTTTCGTCGCCGAAGTTTTCAGCTTCGCGGTGGGAATACATCCGACAAAGAAGTACTGCTATTCACTGGGTGCGTGATGGATGCTTGGTACCGCAAGGTTCATATCGACACTGTTACCTTGCTTGAAGCACTCGGATATTCCGTGAAGATTTCCGGAGATGACTTTGGCTGCTGCGGTGCACTTCATGAACACGCGGGTTTCGCCCGATCAGCCAAGAAAATGCAACGAAATTTGAGTCGCAGGAAGAGCCCCCAGACAATTGTTGTGAACTCCGCCGGATGCTCGGCATCGCTCAAGAATACCCTCGCCACGACCCACGTGGTCTTAGACATCAACGAGTTGTTGTATCGCCACCTGTCTGATTTGGAAGAGTTACTCGTGCAGCGCAAGGAAACAGTACTTGTTCAAGAACCCTGCCATTTACGCCACGTTCAAGGCATCTCTCACGAAGTAAACGAACTATTGAAAATCAGCTTCACTATTGCTCAATTGGCTGATGACGGGTTGTGCTGTGGTGCAGGGGGCTCATTTAGTTTTAGTCAACCAGAAATGGCAACTGCGGTTCGAGTGCGAAAAGTAGCCGAGATGGAGCGTGTCATCGAACTCGGTTCACCGAAGGCAATTCATTATGTGGCATCGGCTAATCCAGGATGTTTGTCTTTTCTGTCGGGTTCTGGAATCAATATTGAGATGGTGCACCCAGTCACGCTTTTGGCGCAGTCACTGGCCTCAGAATATTCAAAAGGAGATAAACAATGAGCAACTACCGCGATACCTGTGATGACTTAGTGGCTCAATTAGAGGCAATCACCGAACAACTCAGTGATGTTTCACAGTCACTTCTGTTCGACGCAATAGACGGAAAGACTGAAGCCATCTCTATAGAAAAACGGATACAAAAGGCCCGAGGTCATTTAGCTAAGACCATTCGACTGCTTCAGGAAGAGACAACGGGGTAGAAGCTATTCAGACGGTTAATTAGTCGGCGAAGATCTCCGTATTCAACTTTTGTAAACGAGAACTTTATTCTGGGTAGTTCGGGGTGATCACTGTCTCTCAGCTCCACTTTGTGGGTTTCCGTACGCTCAATTGAGCCAGTGGTGCACAAGTACCCAAATTCCTCGTTGATCAGTTCTATCTGTTCATCGGTCATTGGGTGTTGAAGCCGAACTATAAGTGATTTACCGATGTACCGCAAAGAGTGATAGTTGGTATAAAAACTTCTGATTTCATTGACAGCTTCTTGAATGTTGTTAGTTATGAAAAATAATGATGTATCTGCGCCCGACACCAAATTTCTCGAGACTAATTCATCTTGAATAAAAGCATTCACTTGATTCCAGTACGTATCGCCAGGGGAGTCGAGAAATACAATAGGAACCGGCATGCTTTTTCCGGTCTGCACAAGAGTGAGCAACTCAAATGTCTCATCAAGTGTGCCGAATCCTCCTGGCAAACACACAAAAGCTTGAGACTCCTTCACCAACATCAATTTGCGTGTGAAGAAATAGCGCATGCTGACATGTTTAGAGTCATTCGCAATGAGGGAGTTCGCTTCATTTTCCATGGGTAAGCGAATCGATACACCAAGACTCTTTTCCGCACCGGCTCCTTTCATTCCAGCTTCCATAATTCCAGGACCCGCACCGGTAACTACCATCCACTCGTGTTTGGCTAGTTCAGAAGCAACTTTCACTGTGTGGGCGTAAAGAGGTTCGTCTTCCCGAACTCTGGCACTGCCGAAGATGGTTACTTTCTTTTGATTTGCATAAGGGGCGAATACGGTAAAAGCAGCGCGCATCTCTTGGATCGTTGTTTTTAATATCTTCGCATCGAGACCATTTGGGTGATCAAGCACGAATTGCAGAGAATCACCGATGATTTCCTCAAGGAATGATTGTGACTTTTGAAGTTCTAAATGTGGACGCAGTTCTGCGAGGAGCCGCTGACACAGTTCTTCAATGTTGTCTCTATCTGACTTATCGGGCATGAATTTTCTCTAATTTCGCCTCGAGTGCTTCAAGGAGAACATCAAAGCTTTGTTCAAACGAGCGAACACCGTCATCTTCTAACTTCTGTGTCATCGAAGCGAGATCTATGCCGGTAGACAAAAGCTCGTTCCACAACTGCGGCGTCTCACCGGCTACCTCTACCAGTGATTGGGTGGCCGTTCCATGGTCGTAAAAGGCGAGCATTGTTTCTTCTGGAATGGTGTTGACCGTATTTTGCCCGATGAGTTCGTCGACATACAGAGTGTCTCTATATGACGGGTTCTTGGGCGACGTGCTCGCCCAGAGTGGACGCTGCAAATGAGCGCCCAACTTTTCTAACTTTTGCCAACGTGCCGACTGCCGTATTTCCAGAAAGTGAAGGTACGCCATATGGGCCTGCAATATTGCGGATTTTCCAAGAAATTTACGTGATGTATCGGTATCCAACGCCAATAGTTCGGCATCAACAATTGCATCAACGCGACTGATGAATATTGAAGCGACACCCGCTACATCTTTCACCTTCTCTGGCGATTGGGCGGCAAGTGTTTCGAGTCCGGACACATATGCTTCAAGCACTTCCATATAGCGCTCCAAACCAAAAATGAGCGTCACGTTGATATTGACTCCTCGCGACACCAGGTTCTTGATGGCCACCAGTCCATTTTTTGTAGCAGGAATCTTGATCAGCACGTTAGACGCGGTCAGCCGATGACGCAGATCTAAAGCTGCTTGCATAGTTGCATCGACGTCGTAGGACAAATGAGGATCTACTTCAACACTTACGAAACCATCTTGTCCGTTACTTTCACGGAACACACGTGAAAACACATCGGCTGCATCGGAAATATCTTTGAGCACAAGTTCCCAATACGTCTCGGTCACTGACAATTTACGAGTAGACAATTCAAGCAGTTGCTCGTCGTAGTCTGCAGAGTCTTGAATAGCCTTTTGGAATATCGTGGGATTCGAAGTTAAACCTCTGACGCCAAGTTCTACGTAGCGCTCGAGTTGTCCGGTGGTGATATAGCTACGTCGCAAATTGTCGAGCCAAGGACTCTGACCATATTTTTCAAATAGATCTGCAAGACGAGACGTGGTGCTTTCTGCCATGCCTACGAATGTAGTTGAATTGCACGTTCGGCAACGTTGCTTGCCGAGATGCCGAAATGCTCAAGCGCCTGTGCGCCAGGGGCACTGGTGCCGAAACTTTCAATGCTCACCATATCGTCGACGTATTTTTCCCATCCAGAAGCAACCCCTGCTTCCACTCCGATGATGGGAAGGTCGTGAGGGAGAACTTGGTCTCTGTATTCGTCCGATTGGCTATCGAAGAGCGAGAAGCATGGGGCCGATACAACATTGGCCGACACGCCTCGACTGGCCAATATCTCTGCTGCTTCCAAGCACACGGAAACTTCGCTACCAGTTCCCACTAAAACAAGATCTGGTTCATCGACAGATCGAATAATTGCCGCACCTGTACGCACAGCGGATCCATCGGTGACGATGGGAAGGTTTTGACGGCTCAAGATGAGCGCAGTAGGGCCATCAAATGTAAGTGCTTGCATCCAAGCAGCAGCGGTTTCATTACCGTCACACGGACGAATGACTTGTAAACCTGGGATGATACGCAAGGAAGCCAGTTGTTCGACCGGCTGGTGAGTTGGCCCGTCTTCGCCAACACCCACTGAGTCGTGGCTGAAAATAAACACAACCTTTGCTTTGCTCAACGCTGCAAGGCGCAATGCCGGTCGCATGTAGTCGGCAAATACGAAGAAGGTGCCAACGACGGGCAAGACCATTCCATGCAGCGCCATACCATTAGCAATTGAACCCATAGCGTGCTCGCGGATTCCGTAGTACAGCTGTTTTCCTGCCGGGTTCGATGCACTAAAGGCCTGTTCTCCGGAAAGTTTTGCACCTGTATTACCTGTGAGGTCGGCAGCACCTGAAATCAATTGAGGCAATACTTTTGCCGCTTCTTCGAGGACCTTTTGAATGGCTACTCGAGTGGCAGGCGACTCGTCGTGACCAAATACTGGCAGCACAGAAGACATTGTCTGCGCAAAATCTTTACTTGCGTAAGCGGCAATGTCGCTTGATTTCTTTGCCGCCTTGTTTTGCCAATCTGAATATGCATCTTTGCAACGACCCAATGCGTGCTCTCTGTGCTGTTGCACAATGTTTGCAGGAGCCCAGAATGCTTCGTTCGGCATACCAATTACTTCTTTGGTGCGAGCAATGTGCTCTTCAGTAAATGGATTCCCATGAGCCGCATGCTTATCGGTGAAATCAGGCGATGGAAAACCAATACGTGTTGGCAACACAATCATCGTTGGCTGACCAACATGCGCACGAGCCTGCAGCAAAACTTTCTCCAGCGCATCACAGTCTTGAGAAATGTCTCCACATTCGATGACATTCCATTGATACGAGCGGAATCGATCAGCAACATTGTCTGAACATGTGAGATCCAGTGCTCCGTCAATAGTGATTTTGTTATCGTCGAAAATGACCACCAAATGGTCAAGCTTTAAATGCCCAGCCAAGGAAGCTGCTTCGTGACTCACACCTTCCATCAGGCAGCCGTCACCCACAACGACATAGGTGTGGTGATCTACAAGATCGCTGCCCAATTGAGAGCGCAAGTGCGACTCGGCAATTGCCATACCTACTGCATTAGCAAAGCCCTGACCCAACGGACCTGTGGTGACCTCTACGCCTGAAGTGTGTCCGACCTCAGGGTGGCCTGGAGTTAAGGAACCCAATTGCCGGAAGGCTTTAATGTCGCCGAGCTCTAAGCCATACCCATTGAGAAACAGGTTTGCGTACTGCAAAATGGAAGCATGGCCGTTAGACAAAATGAAACGGTCACGATTCATCCATAATGGGTCAGCCGGGTTGTGGTTCATCACACGCGAATACAACACGTGAGCGAGTGGTGCGAGGGTCATCGCAGTACCTTGGTGTCCGCTTTTCGCATAGAACGGAGCGTCCATGGCGAAACCGCGGACAATGGCAATTGCATTGGCGTCGAAGGACGCGGTGTCGAGTGAGCCGACTAAAGGTGCTGTTGTCACAATGAAAGACTAATCGGCGACAGGGGGGAGAAGGGTTAACGGCACGATGTGCCACGCGTCTTGGTTGATACGGCAATGAGCGAAAATCTGACAATATTCGTTGAATTCAAGTTCCGCCCGCACAAGACGATAAGTGAACTTGCCCGGGTCGACGCGAAACGGGCTGACGTTCCGAGCAATTTGCTCGCTTTCACTCGAGATCCCTTTGCGAAAAACAACTTCAAAGATTCCCTCACCCTTCTCAGATGGTTCACAGAAGATGAGGGCAACGAAATGGGGCGTGAGTGTGAGCGGTAGGTCACCTGTCGCCACTGTCGAGAAGAAGGCCCCTGTCATATCGATACGAGTAGCCGGACCCGCTACCTGTCGAATTTCGAAATTGTCCATGAAGAGGCTAGAAACGAGATGCATTCACGAAAATCTACTCAAGGCACACCCTGTGAGCACAGTTGATTGTTGCTAAAGAACTAATCTTTCGCCATGAGCACTTTGTCAGAATTCGCCAGTAAAGAAATCCTCGCGCGACACGGGCTCCCCATCTTGCAAGAGCGTGTAGTAAACAACAGCTCAGAAGTGGGCGAAGTGTTGGCCAACATGAGCTTGCCCGTGGTTGCAAAGCTCTGTGGACCTTCCATCGCTCATAAAACCGAGCGTGGTCTCGTCAAGTTGAACCTGCAAACAGTCGATGATGTATGCAACGCGGTTGATGATTTGCTCGCTGCGGCGGTGCCAGCCGATGGGGAAGTAGAAGTGCTCATCGCTCCCATGGTGAAAAGCAGCCGTGAATTCATTGCAGGCGTTGTTCGCGATGCTCAATTTGGCGCCAATGTCATGCTCGGTGTTGGAGGGGTACTTGCTGAAGCCATTGCAGACGTAGTGTTCCGTCCTGTGCCTCTGAGCGCGCACGACGCTCATGAAATGGTGTCAGAACTGCGTTCACAAAAGTTGCTTGGCGAGTTTCGAGGAGAACCAGCGGTCTCGGTAGATGCTCTCGTACGCGTCTTGTTGGCCCTCTCCACAGTGAGCACGGAACGCTCCGATATCACTTCTATAGACCTCAACCCACTGCTCGTTACCAATACGGGGGAAGTGGTAGCAGTTGATGCTCTCGTAGAAATTGAAGATGCATCCACTCCTCCCACCAACCACAACGTTGCTTCTTCTGTTCTTGATGATGATCATTTCCGCGCTCTTTTTGAGCCCAAAGGTGTTGTTGTCACCGGTGCTTCCAGTCACCCAGGCAAATTTGGTTTCGTTTCTGTACACAACATCTTGGCAAGTGGATACGCCGGAGCGGTATTTGGAACCAATCTTTCACAAGAGGAAGTATTGGGAATTCAAACTGTCGCGAGTTTGGATGATGTACCCAAAGACGCAGCCGATCTCGTCTTCGTGTGTACGCCAAGTAGCGCGAACCCAGAGATTCTTCGAGCATGTGCTCGCCGAGGAATCAAAGCCGCCTTTCTTACCTCTGCGGGTTATGGCGAAGCAGGCGATGAAGGTATCCGACTAGAACAAGAACTCATTGCATTAGCTAACGAGCTAGGAATATTGCTCGCGGGTCCAAACGGGCAAGGTGTGGTGAGCACACCGTCGCAACTATGTGCACAGATCGTTGCTCCATACCCGCCACGGGGCCGAATTGGTGTGGCAAGTCAAAGCGGAAACTTCGTGTCGAGTTTTTTGAACTACTCCCGCCAAAGTGGGGTAGGCGTCAGCCGCGCGGTATCGGCCGGCAACGCCGCATGTGTCTCGGTGGCTGATTATTTGAAGTGGTACTCAACCGACAATGAAACGTCTGTTGGTCTCGCTTACCTTGAAGGCATTTTTGATGGTTCCCACTTGATGAAACAGCTGCAAGACGTCACACGCAAAATGCCGTTGGTCATCATGAAAGGTGGGGCAACAGAAGCAGGAGCCAAGGCAGCTGCGAGCCACACCGGAGCTCTTGCAGCAAACGACAAGGTGTTCGATGGTGCGTGTCGTCAAAGCGGAATTAGCAGAGCGAAAAATGTTGAAGAGGCTTTCGATACTGCTGCGTGTTTTGCCACACAACCATTGCCCAAAGGTGGCCGGACGGTTATTTTGACAACCGCAGGCGGATGGGGAGTTGTTACTTCCGATGCCCTCATGTCTACACAAGAACTCACTTTGGTCGATCTACCCGACGATCTCAAAGCGGCCATCGACGAGAAACTTCCACCGCGCTGGAGCAAGAGCAATCCTGTCGATTGCGCAGGTGGAGAAACTCGCGACACCATTCCCGAAGTCATGGGCCTCATCGCGCGCCACAAAGACGTAGATGCGGTCATATACCTAGGTATTGGTATTCAATCGAACCAAGCTCGACTCATGCATGAAGGGAAGTTCTATCCCGACCATGGCCTCGAGCGCATTGTTGCCTACCACGAGCGCCAAGACGCTCGTTTTGCCGAAGCTGCCGATGAACTCATCAAAGAAACCGGCAAGCCAATTCTCATTGCGAGCGAACTAGCAATTGGCGACCCCGATAACGCTGGTCCACGAACAGTGCGAGAAACGGGTCGTTACTGCTTCCCGAGTGGCCATCGGGCAGTGGCGGCTTTAGCTCACATGGTTCGTTACTCGAATTACCTTTCAGTTCACTAATGAACACAACTCCACGCACGAGTTCATCAAGGCGCTCTCGTCGCCCTGGGCTGGTTCTCGGAGTAGTAGGCGTGCTTGGCGCGTTGCCCCTCATCACGCTATGGCTAGGCGGCAATTCCCTTGCTCAGCGCACTGCGGGCAATGATCTTGTTTCCATTCAAGGAGTGAACACACCGGTTCTTTCGTCACGACGAGTAGCGCAAAACATCGTCAATGAAATTTCACGCGATGCATTGGCCAACGATCTCTCGAGCGTTGCAGCGAAAATACCTGCCAAAGCCTGCCTGAAAGTTTCTCGCGGTAATACCGCAATTTTTGATAAACGGTCCGACTTATCACTTATTCCGGGTAGCAATCAGAAAATTGTTACCGCAGCCGCCGCAGCAACTCTGCTCCCTGCATCCACGGTCTTCACGACACGTGTCTTTGGAAAGGTGGATGGGTCCAAGATTGCTGGAAACCTTTTACTCGTAGGCGGAGGTGACCCGTTACTTACTACAAGTGATTACGCAAAAATGGAAAAGTTTCCAACGCTCAAACCAACGTCACTTGAAACACTCGCGCAACGTGTATTTGACGCTGGAGTACGAACAGTGGAAGGTTCTGTTGTCGGAAGCGATGATTTACTCTCTGACAGTCGCTATGTCGAATCATGGGGCAGTGGAGTGAGGGGAATAGAAGGTGGGCCGCTTGGCGCTTTGATGGTGAACGACGGTGTGGTGGTAACGAACCCCATCAAACCCGATGATCCGAGCCTTGCAGCAGCAACAGAATTCACTCGGGTACTACGCAATATTGGCATCGCTGTCACTGGAGAACCGACAAGTAATGGGAAAGTGGTTGAAGGCACGTCAGAAATTGCGAAGATTGATTCTGCTCCATTGATCGATGTCATTGCCGAAATGCTCACCAATAGCGACAACAACACTGCTGAGATTTTGCTCCGCCACATTGGTTTTGCACACAACGGTCAGGGAACAACAGAATCTGGTCTCGAAGCAACTAGTGCGCTCTTAAAGAGTTGGGGATTCACAAACTTCACTCTGAAAGACGGGTCGGGTTTATCAAGAGATAATCGTCTGACGTGCTCGCTACTGGTCGCACTTCTCACTCGATCCGAGTTGGCTTCTGTGTTTAGCCACGGCCTCGCCACAGCCGGAACAACCGGAACACTCTCAGATACCTTCACCAAGTCTCCCGTAGCCGGGCTATTACGTGCCAAAACTGGCACTTTGCTGAATGTGAAAACTCTGAGTGGATTTTTGCCCCAGAAGACGGGACTCCCACTACATTTTGCCCTCATGCTGAATGGCGCCGCGATCGCCGACCAAGGGAATTATCGGCCACTGTGGGACGCATTAGGTCTCAGTTTGTCTGAGTATCCGGCTCGTGCTCTGACAGCAGCCTTTGGGGTATTGCCCTAGTTAAAACAGGCTCTTCATGGCTATTTAGCGGGCTCAAAGAGCTCCATGGAGCAAATCGTGAGGTTCGCTGCTACTAATACATTCATGGGTTTATCTGCCTCAGCACATGAAGATGTTCTTGATCTTGTCGTCTCCTACGCCAAGCAAGAGACCATCGAACCATTGCGCGGTGCGTTGCGTTGGATTCTGTGGGGGCTCGCGTCGATGGCTTTTATTTGTACCGGACTCGTTTTCATCGTCTTGGGGGTAGTTCGCGCCTCGCAAGACTTGCTGGGAGATTCATTTCAGCATTCATGGTCTTTTGTTTCCTACTTTGTAGGAGTCTTGGCCTGCGGAATTGTCGTTGCCTTTGCGCTGCGCAGCATTAAAAAGGATTCTTTATGACAGACAACCAACGCATATCACGAGAAGATCTTGAAAAGCGCTTTGCATATTTGCAAGAAGACTTCCAGGGAAAACTTGAGAATAAGAAACAGACAGTCATCGCTGCGGCAGCCGCAGGAAGCGCTGTGCTGATGTTGTTGAGTTACTTGTTCGGGCGGCGACGCGGTTCCCGCAGGTCAACCCGGGTTCA
>JAPKZV010000138.1 GCA_026393585.1 Actinomycetota bacterium | reverse complement strand
ATTTGTGGGTCGACCCAATGTGGGTAAATCATCACTGGTTAACACCATATTGGGAAGAAAAGTCAGCATTGTCTCCGACAAGCCCCAAACAACTAGGCATCGCATCCACGGAGTGCTGACAGTTCCTCCAGCACAAGTGATCTTTGTCGATACGCCCGGGCTGCATAAGCCGGTGAGTGCTTTAGGGCAACGTGTTAATGCTACGGCTTTGGCTAGTTCCGATGACGTCGATATTTCATGCTTGGTTATCGATGCCACGCAGAATTTTGGTAGCGGAGATCAATGGGTTGTTGACAATGTGAATCTGGCACGTGAAGGAATGCGTTTCTTTGTCATTGTGAACAAGGTCGATATTGCCTCTCGCGAAAAAGTTTTGTCGCAGTTGGTAAAACTCTCGGCGCTGAAGGCGGAGGAGTACTTTCCTGTTTCTGCAAAATCGGGTGAAGGCGTCGATGCATTAAAATCTGCACTCCTTGCGGCGATGCCTGAAGGACCAATGTATTACCCACCGAACGAAGTGCGCGATACGCCTGAAGCTGAATGGGTTGCAGAGTTGGTGCGTGAAGAGTTGCTTGCGCTTGTGTTCGATGAATTGCCTTATTCCATAGCAACGCGTGTTACAGAGTGGGAATGGCCTCGCGTGCGATGTGAAATTGTGGTCGAGCGCGATAGCCAAAAGGGAATGGTCATTGGTAAAAAGGGTGCAATTTTGAAACAAGTGGGCGAACGAGTGCGTATGCAAATGGCGCCCGGTGCATTTATTGAATTGCACGTTGTTGTAGATAAGAATTGGCAGCAGCGAGCCGACCGCGTTGAACGCTTAGGGTATTAGTTCGTCGTTTTGCGGAGAAATAAATAGCGGGCTAGATGGCGCTGAAGAAAGCAGAAGGCTTGCGTAGTCATCGAACGCCACAGGCTGGTTGGCTTTTGCTGTGTCGCCTGCTCCACGTGGTACCGATTGAGGAATACCGTCAACAGTGAAGAGCACTTGCCCGATGCCGGGCAAAGACGTGAGTGTTAAAACGATTTGGCCAATGGCGAGACGTTGTTCGAGTGTCGTGACAATTTCTAGTAGTGATTTGTTTGCGTCGACAACGGCGAGTCCGCGGGTGACTTCTACGGTCAGGCTCAAGTTCTTTGGAATCGCACTGCGGGAGTAACTGTTTTCTTCGCGTTCAGGCCGGATGCCGAGTAGTGAATCAATTGCATTCTGGGCCGTTGAGTCTTGTTTTACATTCTGCTGCACACTGACGAGTCTGTTGGTCGACACGTAATACAAGGAGATTTGATTCGTTAATTCAGCCTCTGGATTCGTTGTGGTAGGTGCCGGAGTTGTTGTTGACGTGGTGGTTGTTTGATCGAGACCGAAAGGTACGTCAGTCACGACACGGGCAGTCCTATCGGGGCTGGGTCCGCAAGCGCCAACGATTGTGCTGCTCAAAGCAATTGCGATGAAAAACTTCACAGTTTGCGTGTTCATACGCTGTCACTCTCCACGGGGATGGTGAAGGTAAAGCGCAGACCTGAGCCGATGTTCTCGGGGCGATCGGAAATGGTAATCATTCCGTTCATGACTTTGGCGTGCTCCATCGCGATAGCCAAACCTAAACCAGAGCCAGTACCTCGCGGTGCGTTGCGTCCACGCGCAAAACGACTGAAAACTTCTCCTCGCTCATCGAGCGGTAGCCCAGGGCCATTGTCATCAACATGAATGGTCAGCAGAGCCTTTTCTTGATGGATGGTGATGGATGTTGCTCCGCCGGCATGCTCTGCTGCATTGCCTAAGAGGTTCACCAACACGCGTTCAATTCTTAACCGGTCGACAAATATCTGAGAACGAACGATGCTGGTATTGAAAAGTGGGATGCTCCCAAATTGAAATGGCTGTGCAATGCGAGTGATGAGATCTTCAATGTCAACAGACTCAACACGTATTTGGCTTGCTCCCGACTCCAGGCGAGAGAGTTCTAAGAGATCTATTACCATGCGGTCAAACCTGCGTACCTGAGTGTCGATGATGTCGAAAGCTTGTTGGTTGCGATTACTCAGTTCATGTCTTTTTGCAGCAAGAACCTCAATGGCCGCAGTGAGTGCCGTGATGGGTGATCGCAATTCATGACTCACATCAGATGCGAATCGAATTTCTCGTTCAATTCGTTCTTGTACAGCATCGGCCATCGCGTTGAAAGAAGTCACCAATTGATCGAGGTCGGGGTCGGATTCCGGAGTGAGACGCGCATCGAGTTTTCCTTCGGTAATTTCGGCGGCGGTAGCAGCGACGCGACCAACTGGGCGCAGTAGGCGCTTTGATGCGAACCACCCGAGAAGTAGTCCGGTGGAGGTGGCAATGACCAGACCGGCAATGACTGCAGTCAAAATGAAGCCGATGATCCTTTCGGTTTCTCGTAGAGAAAATATCTCGAAGTAGTTGGCCCCGACAGCAGCGACCGGTGTTCCCACTGCTTCGTACAGGTGGTCGTCAAATGAGAACTTCTGTGTTGCTGCTTTTCCGCTTTGTACGGTCTTCAGCAGTTCCTTTGGAATATTGGCTTGTGTGAATTTCAGTGGGTCAACCGAGTAGTAAAACCCCTCTGGTGTCAATTGCAAGACTGCGTATCCATCGGTTTCTGTTCGAATGTAGGAAACGAGAGACCCCACCGCATCACGTTGTGTTTCGAGATACGTGCCCATGAGTCGGGCATTGCTGAACGCTTGGCTGGTGATGACGTTGCCTCTTTGCTCGAGCAAATATGAGCGCGAAAACGAATAGGTAGCGATACCAGCGAGGAGCGATGTAGTGAAAGCAATGAGCCCAAATGAGGCGAGGGTACGAGCGCGAAGCCCCAAGCTCTGATGCCGGGCGCGTCTGAAGCGCCATTGTGGAGAGCGAGGGCGGTTCGGCATCACTAACAGCATTACCGAAAGAAAGGAAACCTTCCCACCCGGTGAGCCGCTAAAGGGAAGAAAAAGGTCTCACCGGGAGGAAAACCACCTCTGATAGTTTGACGCTCAATTGTGACTTCCTGGTCCAATTTGTGTGCGTTTTCTGTAACAAAATTGTTCTCTCGATGACTAATGGTGCTTCTCGGGAGCTGCTGAGTGGGCAGAATGGATGTGTGTCCACTCTGTTGCTCATTGAAGATGACGACAACATTCGTCTTGCTTTGCGTCTGTCGCTCGAAGATGAGGGCTATTCAGTGGTCGAGGCGGCAAATGGCTCACTTGGTCTTGAGGCCTTCGCACAAGCAACCCCAGATGTTGTGCTTTTAGATCTGCGCTTGCCCGACCTCTCTGGGTTCGAAGTGTGTCGTCTCATTCGACAAAAGTCTCTGGTCCCCATCATTATGGTGACGGCTCAAACCGATACTCATGATCTTGTGGCTGGTTTAGAAGCTGGTGCAGATGATTATGTGACCAAACCGGTCATTCCTAAAGAGTTGGCGGCGCGCATCCGTGCTGCGATGCGGCGTGTGCAACTGCAAGAAGTAAATCAAACAAGTGATGCAGCCTCAAAGAATTCAACACCATCACAGGTCTACAACGTTCGTGATATTGAAATTCGACGAGATCTCGGTGTGGTGCGCAAAAGTGGTGTTGAAGTGGCACTGACAAAAACCGAGTATCGACTGCTCTGTGAATTTGCTGATCATCCGCTCATGGTGTTGTCGCGCGACCAATTGCTCGAAAGGGTATGGGGGTATGAGTATCTTGGCGACAGTCGAATCGTCGATGCCCATGTACGACGTTTGCGGCTGAAAATTGAAGATCACCCCGACGACCCACAAATTATTGCCACAGCCCGCGGTGTGGGCTACCGGCTCATGACCTCATAAAATTTTTATTGCGTGATTTCCTTCAAAAATGCGGTCGCCTCATTGATGTCTTTAATGCGCTTCAACGGAGGTAGCGCATTGATAATTGACCACCTGTAACTTTTGCTTGCTAGACGAGGGTCGAGTACCGCCACCACGCCTTTGTCGGTTCGCGTGCGAATGAGGCGTCCAGTTGCTTGAGCGAGTGCAGTAATGGCACGCGGCAGGTCGATTTCGGTAAACCCTTTTGCGCCATGCAGATCTCGACGTGCTGCCAATAGCGGGTTGTTGCGATGTGGAAAGGGAATGCGGTCGATGACAACAAGCGACAGTGCGCGACCTGGAATGTCGACGCCTTCAAAAAAACCTGCGGTAGCAAAAAGGCAACTTGTTTCATCGAGGAGAAAATCGCGCAACAAGCTTGGTTTCTGGTTTTCATCTTGAGCCAAGATGCGAAAGGGGAGACGCTTGCGCATTTCTTCAACAGCACTTGTCAGCGCGCGTCGGCTGGTGAACAATGCCAGGGTGCGCCCACCAGCTGCAGTGATGAGCGTGGCTAATTCGTCGTGTACAGCATCGTCGCGCTGAGCATTGGGGTTGGGAAGATGAGTAGCGCAATACAACCGCCCTTGTTCTTCGTAGTTAAAGGGGCTACCGACATCAAGGACATGCACCTTGTCGGGCGACAGCCCAATGCGCTCTGGCATAGACAGAGGAATAGTTGCGCTGGTCATGATTGCCGTATGTAAAGGCCACACGAACTCCGCCAAAATAGGGCCAACGTCGAGAGGGGCAATCACGAGTTCAGGTCGTTCGGTGGTTCCAGAAACAAAAGGAACAGAGGTAGAAGAAACGCGTAACACTGCATCGAGATCGTCTGCGAAACGTGAGGCCAGTGTCTGCGCTCGCAGTACCTTTTGACGCACGGTTTCCAGCGTGGAGTCGATTTTGCGTAACGCTTCGAGACAAGAGTTCACAGTGATGCGCAGTGCATTGAGTTGGTCAACAATGTCAACAGGAAGAGGGAGGCTGAGGCGAGTCTCGATGTGCGGCGAAAAAAGCGTGCGTAACAGCGCGGCAGCGTCGAATAACTCAGTGAGCAATTTGTCGTCTTCCACCACTTTGTTCATGGCGGTGGCCAAAGTGGTTGCCCGAGATGCAGAAATGGTGACGCCGACGGTGGCGGTGAGTGTGTCTTCTAGTTGGTGTGCTTCGTCAAAAATCACCACATCGTGCTCGGGGAGAATGGCGCCACCACTTGCGACATGAATGCCATAGAGGTGAGTGTTCACCACCACCACATCAGCTGCAGCAGCTCGATACTTTGCGCGTTCGGCAAAGCACAGTCCGCCCGAGGGGCATTTGGCGGCCCCGGGACATTCGTCGCTTCCTACACTGACCGATTGCCATGCTTTGTGGTGAGGTTGCCAGTCGAGTTCAGCTATATCGCCTGTAGGAGATTTCTCTGCCCACTTCACTAGTTCTTTGACTTCCTTTTTCGTTGCAATTGCAAGGTCGTCGAGTTCTAGTTGCCCATCGTCGTGCACCTCTGAAACGCGTTGCATGCAAACGTAATTGCTGCGTCCCTTTAACACGGCCCAAGTAAATGGTTCAGGAAGCGTTGCTTCGAGAAGCGGTAAGTCGTGCAGCGCAAGTTGATCTTGCAGAGTTTTCGTAGCAGTGGAAACAACAACGTGCTTTCCCGACAAGATTGCCGGAACGAGATATGCAATTGTTTTTCCGGTACCTGTACCAGCTTGAACAATGAGCGGCTGTTTGCTGTTGATGGCGTCCATGACTGCGAAAGCCATTTCGCGCTGACCAGGTCGATCTTCGGGGTGTGAGAGGCCTGAGGTTGCGTGATGTATAGCTTGTTCCACACGCTCTTTATTGAGCGGTGCGTCGGGTGAATTATCGTCCATCGGTGGGTTCTACAAGTGCGATGGCGGCGTCGAGCTCTGTGGCCGATATGTCTGGCCAAGTGCGCTCGGTGAAAAACACCTTGGCCCCGGCTATTTGCCATAGAAGAAAATTGGAAATGCGGCTTTCGCCAGAAGTACGAATGAGGACATCAACAGGCGGCATCTCGGGATCGTAGAGGTGCTGTGTGATGTCATTAATCTCCACGTCACTGCGCAGATTTTTCGCATCAGACGATAATCGTGCCGAGCGTGTGAGTTCTGCTCTACTTCCGTAATCAAAAGCCACCGTCAGGGTCATTCCCGTGTTAGCTCGTGTGTCGTCTATTGCTTTCTCGATGGAGCGTTGCACAAAAGCAGGAGTACGTGCGCCGCTCTCGTTGAACTGGCGTCCGATCCACCGCACGCGAACGTTGTTTTCATTCAGTTCATCGATACGCCCGAAGAGCCGCTTGTGCATCGATAAAATATGACGTACCTCGGTACGGGGGCGTACCCAGTTCTCGGTAGAGAACCCATAGACCGTGAGCCAGCCAATATTGCGCTGAGAGGCAACGCGCACAATGTTCGCAAGAGCTTCTTCGCC
>JAPKZV010000221.1 GCA_026393585.1 Actinomycetota bacterium | reverse complement strand
TTTGCGCACCTGGGCCACAACGTGGTGTGTGTTGACACCGATGTAAAAAAAGTAGAACGCATGCGTGCGGGTGAAGTGCCCATTGTGGAAGAAGGCCTTGTCGAGTTGATGGCGCAAGGTATTGCGAGTGGCCGTTTGCGTGTTGCCATTGAGGCAGCCGAGGTGTTGCCTGCGTGTGATTTTGTGTTTCTGTGTTTGCCCACACCAGAGCGTGACGATGGCTCGGTTGATATGAGCTATATCGAAGCGGTGGCAGGGCGTATTGGGCCCATGCTGGCAGTAAATGCAGTAGTGGTAAACAAGTCAACGGTGCCGGTGGGTGCGAGTAAAACCGTTGCGGGGTTGCTGGCGCGTAGCGATGTGCATGTGGCGTCGAACCCCGAGTTTTTGCGTGAAGGCAGTGCGGTGTACGACTTTTTGCATCCGTCGCGCAGTGTGGTGGGTGCAGAAAACAACGAGGTGTGTGCACGTGTGGGTGCGTTGTATAGCGGCGTTGATGCACCGGTGATTTTTTCCGACCCTGTGTCGTCGGAAACCATTAAGTACGCAGCGAATGCATTTTTGGCAACGAAAATTTCTTTCATTAACTCCAGTGCCAATATTTGCGAACACGTGGGCGCCGACATTCATACGGTGGTCGATGCCATTGGGCGCGACCCGCGTATTGGCAGAGAGTTCTTGCAGCCCGGGCCAGGCTTTGGCGGAAGTTGTTTTCCGAAAGACACCATTGGCTTGGTTACTTTGGCCGCTGAGGCGGGGTACAAGTTTGGTTTGTTGGAAAGTGTGATTGAAGCGAACGACCAACAACTCGAGCGTGTGGTGGAAAAAGTACGCCGTGCAGTGGGCGGCAATTTAGAGGGCAAGTTGGTGGCGGTGTGGGGCTTGACCTTTAAGGCCAATACCGACGACCGCCGGCATTCGCCCGCCATCACCATTGCGCGTAAGTTGCTGCTGGCCGGGGCGCACCTGGCCGTGTTCGACCCCACGGTTGCGGGGGCAGTGCCCGAGCTGGAAGCCAATGCGGGTGGGGCGGTGGCCGTGGCGCCAAGTGCCGTTGGGGCATGTGCCGGGGCCGACGCCCTGGTGGTGCTCTCCGAATGGCCAATGTTTGCGGGGGTGAGCCCCGTTGAAGTGGCGGGGGCGCTGGGAAATGCCCAGGTTGTGGATGCCCGGAACCTCTTAGACCGCGAGGCTTGGCGGGCTGCGGGCTTTACGTATCAAGGGATCGGCCGCTAGTTCACCAAAAGTTCACCTGTAGCCCCTTTACAGTTTTCACTTTTAGTGCTAAATTGACCTTTGTCGACGTGCTGCGTGTTACACCAAATACCCCCCTGCGCCGCACGACGACAAACCAACAACAAGAAAAGGGAAACCATGCGTAAATCACAGAAACTCATTGCCCTCGGTGCAGTAGTCACCCTCGGCCTTTTTGCAACAGCCTGCGGAAGCGATAGCGACGATGCAGCAACCGACGAAGCAACAACAGAGACTGTTGTTGAAGAAGCAGTCACCGAAGATACAGCAACTGATGCAACCGATGCTCCAGCTGCACAAACAATTGTCGACGTAGCAGCAGGCAACCCTGACTTCAGCACACTCGTTTCATTGGTCACCACCGCTGGTTTGGTAGAGACACTTTCAGGCGAAGGTCCATTCACCGTATTGGCACCAACCAACGCAGCATTCGAAGCATTGGCAGAGAAGCTTGGCCAGACCATGGATGAACTGTCAACAACACTCACAACAGATGTTGAGCTCTTGAAGAAAGTACTCACCTCACACGTGATTGCCGGCAAGGTAATGGCAGCAGACACCGCAGCATTGAACGGCATGGAAGCCGACTTGGTGAGCGGCGAGAAGGCAAAAGTTGTTTCAGCTGACGGTGTTGTTTCATTCACCATCGGCACCAGCACAGCAACAGTGACCACACCAGATGTTGAGGCATCAAACGGCGTGATTCACATTGTAGATATGCCACTTTTGCCACTCGAACTTCAGAAATAAGATCGCACTATATAACCCCCTTATAGGTGTGAGGGTGGGGCGCCAAAGGCGCCCCACCCTTTTTCTTTGTCTTGTCGACGATGCGCGAGTAGATGGGTGCTATTCATGCGAAACTAAACGCATGGCAACAGTGAATGAATTTTTTGATTACGAAGGTGGAGCCGACCTGCGCGAAGGAATGCGCGAATTGGCAAGTGAGATGTATGTGTTGCCGTTTCTCACTCCGGCCTATTGCCAAGTACTCATCGATGCTGCAGAAGCATCGGGTGCATTTGAGGCGAATCCGCACGACCCCGTGCCTGGGCATGAAGTGTCGATTGCGCAGTTGAGCCCAGTGGTGTTTGCGGCAATGCAAAACCATGTGGGTGCATATATTTGGCCTCAGTTGAAACAAGCGTGGGGATATATCGACTACCACGGCATCAACGACGCCTTCATTATTAAGTACGAGTTGGGTGGGCAGGAAAGTTTGCGTATTCACCACGATGTGGCACAGGTGTCAATGAGTGTGAAGTTGAATAACAACTACTCGGGTGCCGAATTGGAGTTCCCCCGTCAAGGCGTCACCAATGCCGGTCTCGCGGTAGGGGAAGTGGTGGCGTGGCCGAGTTTGGTGACCAACCCCCATGCCAGTGCGCCCATTACGGGTGGGGTGAAGTACAGCCTCACCATTTGGTGTGAGTTGCCCATTGACATGGGTGGGATGCAACTAGGGTAAATACACCTTATGAAACGCATTCGTCATATTTTGAGCGCCGGAAGCGCTGTGGGCATCGTGGCCTGCTCGGTGCTGAGCGTGGCGAGTGTTTCAGGTGTGGCCCATGGGGCCAAACGGGCCGGTGTGGCGGTTTCTACCCCGCGGGAATTGGCCCCGTACCCCTTTGCGCTGGTGGCGGTGGGTCAAGAAGATGGCACCGATACCGCAGTTATTCA
>JAPKZV010000172.1 GCA_026393585.1 Actinomycetota bacterium | reverse complement strand
ATCACGTAGGTGATGCGCTTCATTAACTCGACCACCGCAAACTGCACAACGTCGTCAATGTTCTGACCCTTGTAGGTTTCCCGATTGCCGAACCTGGTGTACATCGCCTCATAGAAACCAACGACGTATGCATCCTGCAGTTGCTTCCTTTGTTGGTTGCGGTTTTTGGGGTTGCGCTTGGTGGTCATTGGATCCCCTTTCGAGAGACGATTGGCTGTGGTTGCTGGCGGTTGAGTTTTGGAATCTGTGATATTGACTAGTTGCTGCCTTCGGTTTGATAACCGCTGACTAGCCTTATTTTGTTGGTTATTTGCGATATGCTCCTTTCGTGCTTTTGCGGGATGATGAATATAGCACATGAGATACAGTCTTTTTTACTAATATATCTCTGCGTATAAGTCATATTGACATTATATCACAGGGTGTTGCACAGTGCCCCCAAACCCATACAGGTATTGATTTTTCCTCCCCAGGATCTGGCAAACGCTCCCCCAAATCTCCAAGGAACCCCCCTGCCCCTCTTGCCCAGAAGACGCTGGCGGTAGGTAAGTCTCGGGCGGGCCGTAGGCGTTTTAGTAGGCTTACCATTTAGTCGCCATCGTGCGTATATGTTGCGAGACCCTATGAACCCAAACGCCAAGCCGCCTAAATCCAAACTGCCGAGTCACTTCAATGTGGCCGTCGATGTTGTTGCTCTGACGATCAAACGGGGTCTATTGCAAGTTGCGGTAGTTCAGCGTCACGGCGATATCTCTTGCATCGTTGATAAGCGCACGGGACGAGCTTCCGAGATGACGAGACAAGATATTGATTTCGCTCTTCCAGGCGGTCGCGTGGAGGAAACTGATCAAACGTTGAGTCATGCAGCACAAAGAGAACTCCATGAGGAAACATCCATAACGATTGATCCCAAAGATCTCATCCAGATTGGCGCATACGGTGATCGGGGTCGAGATCCACGGCCGGGTCGTACTGTAAGCGTTGCGTTCGTCGCTCTTAGTCCAGACTTCGGGTTGCCCTTTGCGGGCAGCGACGCCGAGCGAGCCCAGTTCGTTGATGTTGTTGATATTCTTTCTCCTCCAAACCGCCTCGAGTTTGATCACGGCCAAATCATTCGCGATGCCATTACAACGGTCCGCGATCTAATGGAGCGCACCCCAGTTGCGCTAAAGCTCTGCGGCAAGGAATTCACAATGAGCGAATTGCGGCACGTGTACGAAATCATTTTCCACCACGCCTATAACCCTGATGCCAATTTTGAACGATATGCAGAACGAATTCGTCGCGAGGACGAGAAGTTCGGAAGCAAGGCGTTTGACGACCAAATCAAGAGTCTGTCAAGGGCTGTTGGATTCTCTAGCCGTGGGGAAGATTCATTGTCTCTGCCATTTAGCGATGTTGGAATGCGGCTATCCAGCGGCCGCAAAGCAACTCGTGACATGGACGTATTGTCAAAAGTGCAGAACTTACTGGCCGAAGAGTATCGGCGAAATTCTGAAACATTGGGTCGTGGAGAACAATCAGCGCGTGAGAGACTGCGACTTCATTTTGATCCCGCCAACTTCACACGCAAGGCCGAATTCATCCCTGGCTTCGTCGAAAAGATTCCAAACAAAACGAAGACTCCTGCCTCGGGAACGGGCAAACCGGCGCAGGTGTATCGCGGAGGCAAGGCCGAGCGTTTGGATCCACCGCTAAACATTCCCCGCCGATCGTCAACCAGCTCGAAGAGAACTACAAAATAAAAGCAAAAGGTTTATTTGCTTGAAAGAATTCTTCGGAATTCCTTAATTGTTGGAATGTGAAGTTTTGCAAGACCATCTAGGTCGAGCTTGCTGCTCGTATATCCGCCTGCCAAAACAAAGAATGCTGGTGTTTGAGTGTCAATGCACCATTGCGCAACCAGTCGTTCGCGTTCCTCAAGAATTTCTCTCGTGATCCCGCGCATTCCACCGCCGTCTTCAAAAGGGTCCATTCCTGCGTTATAGATCAGAAAGTCAATACCACATAAATGCTCGAGTGAGTTTTTGACTTCATCAAGATATTGATCTGCACTCTTCACGATTTTTATGAAGTGACGCGGATCGCTGGATGACCAAGTGTCGTAACCGACAACGCTTACATCAGAGAGTCGGACTTGTGGATGATTGCCGACTAGCTCGAAGGTTCCACCACCACAGTGTGCATCCAAGTCGAGAATTCCAACGTCCTGAAGTGAGAAGAATTCAATCGCGTGTAGTGCTGCTAGTGCCAGTCCGTTGACGTAACAGAACCCGTCATATCGATTGTGCTTTGCGTGATGCAGACCGCTCGACAACGATCCAGATGCACCGTCATTTATTGCTTGATTAACCGCTGCAAGAACACCACCGGTGCTCGCCAAAATACTTCCCCGCAGTACATCAGACTCGCCCCAAATTTGGTCTACATATGCTTCACTATGAACCTGCAGTAGTTGTTCGCGGGTTGCCATTGTGGGGGATGCCAAACGAACCCCTGGCACCACACCTTGCTCAATTAACTCCGCAATTGGTTTTGCCTTGGTTCGAGTTTCGATATCGCTGGGGTTGATGTAGTCATCGTTGTAAAAGACAGTAAGTGTTGTTTCATTTTGTGTTTTCATATCAACAGTTCCACGCACGATCCGCACCAGGGTGTGAGGGAGCACTCACTCACCTAACCGTGTTACACCCATAATGCATACTGGGAGGGTCAAACAAGCACGTATCCACTTTGTGGGTACGTGTTTTTCGTTTCTATGGGAGGTTTTATGGACATTTCTGAATCAATGAGTCTTGCGAAATACCTGGCGAGCAATATTTCCACCATTCACATCAGCAACGGTTGCCTTGACAAAGAACACTGCGTTTCGTGCGATCAGGAATACCCCTGCCTCACCGTGCAGTTTTCCCGAGCAATAGAAGCAACCATCGTTATCGGTGCAAGAGGGCCCCGTGGTCGGAGTGCTAACAAGAGCAATTCGGTCACCATGGTCACGGAAGCACTTCAGGTCATCGCCCAGCTCGCAGAAATTTTGTTTGATAGTCGCAGCCAAGAGTTTTCTGACATTTTTGAACAACTCACAATGCTTCATGGGCTAACCGGAATTACCCAAACGGGCTTCGGCAACGATTCCCACGCGTTATTGCAGGTCAACCTCATTCATCCCCGAATGCCCGAGCCAACTCCTTTGTGGTCCATTAGGGCCAACTTGGCGACTCAGCAGATGCACATCAAGTTGTGGCTAAATCCCTCAGAAACGTCGGTCACTCGTCCGTTCCTAGTGGACATGATGGTTGCCACGATGACCCCGATTGAGGCAGCCGATCTCATCGATTGGTGGCAAGCCCCAGATATGGCCGCGGCCTGCGAAGTGGACTACCTAATGCCGCCCAATTGCTCTGTTATGGCCAATATCGTCGGTGCCCTGGTGACTGCCACCATTGAGGCCGCTCAACACGTCCGGGCCGAAACAGTCCTCGATTGGGATGATTTTTGCTAGGAATAGGCACATTTGTAACAACTTCGTGCGTTTTAAGGCTGGAGCCCAAAATGCCGTGCGGGAGAACAAGTGTTCGCCTACACTCGCTTCCCCACCATCCACCAACTCACGAGGGAGATCATCATGACCAATGACAATCCGCGGTACTCAGACAACGAACGCGCTGCGCTGGAGCGACGGCTTCGAACGGCGCTTGCCGATGCCGGACTGAGTGGCTCAGTGCCACCCAGTTCAGTTCACGTCACCGAAGAAGGAGTGTCATTGACCATGAGTATGAATGAAGCACGTTGGTTCACCAACCAGATCAGCGATCTGGCAGAGGGAACCGTCACAGTTGGAGTTGTCGCGCAAACCACCACGAAACCCACTCAACACGAGTTGGCATTGGTGTTTGAAGAAGTGCACACACTTCCAACTGGATACAAACCAGCGAAGGTAATCGCAAAGGTGGCAGCATGAACGTTCATCTGGGCACGATCCTCGAAGAAGAACTCGACATTCTTAACGCAGCAGTCAATCTCTGCGAACCAACCGAGGTGGATGGTCAAGGCGTTTTGGTCACGTGCGTCAATGGTGTTCGTACCTGGCAGGTAACTTCAAAAGACTTTGGAATCACAATTCGTGGTGACAAACACCAGTTTGATGGAAACTTTGTCATTCCTGGCCGTCTCATTAATGGCGCAGCATCATTCGGCGACATGGAGCATTCGTGTCAGATTTCAATTGAAGACAACTTTGCGATCGCGTCTTCATCATCTGGTTCTTCAATGCGTATAGCAACCGCAACAACTGTTCCCCAGTTTCAAACCTTTGAACACAACAATGTTGCAAAAGCAGTTGTTCCATTTCGCGAACTTCAACGAATGAGTTCCCTCATGGGTCTCACTCCGATGGATTACAGCGACTACGACAAAATGTTCGCACAACCTCCAGCAGGGCACATCAGCATCGAATCAGGAAGAGTGAATTTCAATCGTTCTTGGCAATACATCGGATGTCCAAACACATCACTTTCCCTCAGTGCAAAAACTCAAAAGAGCGGATCTTTTTGTGTCAATCACTTGGCGTTTGAGATGGTACTTAATCGGTTCTGGTGCATCCATGAAGCGGAAGCAACCATCGGTTTCGACCCGGAAGAAGGGCAATATCTCGAGGTTCGCACCGATCGAGTCTCAATTCATTTCAAACTTCTTCTTGATGGTGCAGCACGATTCTTCCCAATGGTGAAGGACTACCTCGATACACGAAAGATCGAATATCTCGTTCACGACAACGGTCAAATTGCAATGAAATACAAAAACGTCGTCGTTCGTGCACAACTGTTTGACGGTGTTGAACCGATATTACGTTGCACCACAACGGTATTGCACAACACGGTTGAAAGCATCAAACTCCTGCGCGAAATCAACCGACTGAACACCACCCGGGTCGGCACACGCATCTGGTGCGATAACAACATGGTTGTTGTCGGCGCAGAGATGCGATGTGACGAGACCCGACACCTCACCCCACTACTTGATGGTCTCGTTCGAGAGGCGTACAACCTCGGTGACGTCCTAGGACCGATGTACGGAGGCGCATCCTCCGCGGCCTAGCGGCAACTCCTGGTCACTTACCTAGTGGCCAGTAAACAAACTCATTTTGATCACCCTTTTTGGCGGTCACCTTGAGCCCTTGGTAGAGGTAGTAGTCATCAAATGCTTTCCCCGTCGTTAGCTGGGTCAGTTTGAACGCAACTCTGTTGTCTTTTTCCCTACCGAAAATGTCGTCAATGCGGTAGACGGCCTTGGTTTCCGTCTGGAAGCTTGCAACAACGTGCTCAATACCACGCGAAGCGAGATCGTCAGGCGTGATCAACCACCATGCACGAACTGAGTCCATCAGCTCGGTTGGCGACATGCTCTCTCTGAACCCGTAACCCGCACGGGAGTATCCGGGCTCTACGTCTTCCGGGAGCACTGTCCATTTTGTAAGCCGAAAGATTACGGCTGGAATTACTGAAGCACCTAATGGGGCCTTATTGCTCTTCATATTCTTCTCCTTCTCGTTCGTCACTATCGGCCACTGCCAGCATCTCTGTCCAGACATTTCCAAGCGCATCATGAAACACGTTTCCACGAGTTTTCCAGATGCGGTTCTTGAAGTTGTCATAGTCGAGCATGTCAACTGTTGTTTCAAGCCAACCTTTGAATACAGCATCGGTCACGATCACTCGATAGCCATAGTCGGCGTAAGGGGTATGGATGATCTCGGTCTCTGCAAGCTCGGAAAGAACCTGTAGCGACTGCTTGTCGCGGGCTCGCGCTGTCACTTTGCTTGGTGCATCAGACTTGCGAACCGCACTCACGAAGCCGGTTTCAGTAAATATCCACATACTATTTTCCTTCCGTTGCTTGAAAATATTGAGCCCACCATAATTGCAATTCCTCGGGAACTTCATTCAGCCATTCCACAGTCACGGTAAATCCTTCTTCCCGCTGGTTGCGGGCATAACCATGCACTGCCTCAACGGCCATAAACGTTGAGAATGGCCCACTTGCTGTTTCACAGAGCACCTTTGCCATTACTGGTACCTGCTGCCCGGCCTCGTCGTATCCGGTGATGACGTATCTCTTGGGTTTCTTCATGTTTCTCCTTTGTTTTAGGTGTTAAATCTGTACAAAGTTCGGCCCGGTACGTAAGTACCGGGCCGAACAGCTTGCAAAAGACGAGGAAAGGGTTACTCGTCTTCTGCGTCCTTGCCAGTCTCGAAGAAGGTGCTCGAGTCGTAATACTCGCCACGACGCTTCTTCTCACGAAGATTGACCATGTTGCGGGACAAACTGGTGAATCCCCTGCGTGATCCATCTGCCGAGTGACTGAACTGCTGAGTTGCGCCACTATGAACGCCCATGCGTTGCGCATCGCCATATGCATCCAGTGCTGCCGAAAGGTAGACAAATACCCAACCTGCCGATTCGCACACTCCAATGAGGTCTCGGACCTGCTGCAGTGAGTACTCAACACTTTGGTTTTCCTCACCGTCGGTAATGGTGACGATGATGATGTCTTCCTCAGGGAGATTTGCTGCCTTTCGCGCCTCTGCCTCTGCACGCGCACGACTGATGATTGATCCAGTTGCATCGAGAAGAGGTGTTCCGCCACGTGGAATGAACGTCTGAGGGGTCATCTCTGTCATTTCGCGAATCGGGATGCCTGCTGCAATGACTTCTGCTGGATTCTGGGAATCGAACTGCACGACAGTAATCCGTGCATCGTCACCGTTTGCTTGCTGTTCCCGGAGGAAATGGTTGAATCCACCAATCACGTCGCTCGCAATTGATTCCATTGAACCGGAACGATCGACGAGTTTGTAAATGTGGGTGCCCTTTTGAGGGGCCGGGTTGGGGTTTGACATGTGCTTGCCTTTCATTATTGAGTGGGTGTATCTGTAATACGCACGCGGGACCCAAATGTGTGACATTCAGGCCCCGGAGGGTGTTTACGCCGCGTATCTATTGCCAATCTGCGCGATGCAGTAACTGACGTCCAATGGGTTCTCGGTGTGCCACTCCAGTACCTCCTGGAATGCCAGTTCGATTTCGCTCGCCGACTTTCCTTCACGATGCGCAAACCACTGAATCGCATCAAACGAATACATCATTGATGCGACTGGCCGTGCGGATCGGATCTGAGTTAATGCTTCAACCGGGTTGATCCCGTTGGTGATTAACGCAGTGAACGCCGCTGACGGACCTCGGTTTACGCCCATATGACAGTGAATAACCACTTTTCGTTTGGGGTCTTTAAAGATCATTTGCGCGAGTGCCTCGATTGCCTCGAACCACTCACCGCTTCGCCTTCCACCTTCATCATCCACCCCTAACCAGTGGTAGGTGATTTCGGGTGCATGCTTTGCAACGAACGACTCGTGCGACGCCTCACCGCGCAAGTCGATGATGTCTGTGACGCCTTCGCTCATCCATTTCTGGAGTTGACCGAGTGCCTCAGAATCGTGGTCGGATAAGTCGCCGCTGACTGCGACCTGGTCGTTGACCCAACACAGTCTGCGCCAAATTGCGCCTGCATTGCTCGGACGCGCCTGCGGGTTGCGTGCGAATAGGTGGTGGGGTGTCTTTATGTATCTCATCTGTCGGGTATCTGCCTTTCTGTAGGTTGTTGCCTACAAAACGCATGCACCCCGAAAATGTGTGACTACAGGCGGGAGGCCAGCCCCGATGCGCGCCGAATGGCCTGAGATACGGCACTACGCACAACTGTTTCATCACCCACCAGTGTCAGGCGATTCTTGGTTCGGGTGATACCCGTGTAAAAGAGCTCACGCGTCAATAGTCGGCTGGAATCGTTCGGCAAAACAACAATGACGTCGTCGTACTCTGATCCCTGACTTTTGTGAATTGTCAGAGCATGGACACTTTCAACATCTTCAAGTCGCGTGGTTGGAACCAACCGGAACGTGGATCCTTCTGAAAATGCCCCTACTGGTATGCCGTCGGCACCTGGAACAATGATTCCGACATCACCGTTGTAAAGATCTACCGCCCTATTGTTGCGCGTCACCATCACTGGTCGTCCCAGATACCAGGGAGTTTCGGTATATGGCCCAAGTTCACGTTCAACGAAACCGTTCCAATAACTGACACCGGTCCGGCCTTCGCGATGCGCACAAAGGAGCTGTAGTTCTTGACGCTTGTTGAGCGCAGCCTGAGGATCGCCGCTTAGTGCAGCGGTGTGCAGTTGACGAGCATGATCTACAACCTTCTGACGCACACCAACGAGTTCATCCCTATCGGTGTCAGGGTTAATCCAGGAAATCAATGACTTATTTGATTGCAGATATTTGATTACGGCATCAACATGTTCAGAGTTTCCTAACGCCTGGCCTTCTTGAGGAGTTTCGAGCCTCAGTAGCCGCGCAAGGCCATCAATCTCTTTGGGTAGACGCCATTGATCTCGCATCGGCAGCGTTCGGAGAAACAACACCGAACCCTCTTGCGTGGCAACCTTGGCAATATCACCAAGCACCGAACCGGCATCCACGCTTGCCAGCTGGTCCGGGTCGCCAACCAACAGCAACGATGTTGCTGGATCAAGTGCCTCTACCAGCCTGTACATCATTGATGACGGCAACATGGAAGCCTCGTCAATCACTACCCAATCAAAGGGCAGGTGGTTGTCGGCATTGAATTTGTAACGCACATCACGGGACGGCCCAAACCCAAGCAATGCGTGCACCGTGCCAGAAAAAGCGGAGCCAATCGCTGCATCCGCTGCTTCCCAATTGACGTCGTTCCCCTCTGGCGTGTTTTTTAACTTGTCGCATTGACTCGTCAATACCTCGCGCATACGTGCAGCCGCCTTGCCAGTGGGTGCGGCAAGTGCGACCCTGATGTCTTGCTCTCCAGACCGAAATAGCTGAATGAATTTCATTGCAACTTCGCGGGTCTTGCCTGTTCCTGGGCCACCAAGAACAATGTGCAAATGCTCGGCATTGTTTCGAGTAAGTGCTGATGCGATTGCACCCTCTTCAACGAATGAACGATTGAGGTAAACACGACTTTGATCAACAATTAGAGGCGTTGATTGCCCTGGTTCACCGAATACCAGAGGGCAA
>JAPKZV010000115.1 GCA_026393585.1 Actinomycetota bacterium | reverse complement strand
GTGCGTTTGCAACAACAACATGCGATATGCACGAGGGTCGTAATGCTCCACTAAGTCGAGAAGGTTGGTGACGTTGCCCAAACTCTTCGACATTTTTTCGCCTTCGGTGTCGACAACAAAACCATTATGCATCCAATGGTTTGCAAAAGTCTTTCCCAACGCAACAGCCTGGGCTCGTTCGTTTTCATGATGCGGAAAGCGCAAGTCGGCGCCACCGCAATGGAGGTCGAACCCTTCGCCAAGCAATTGCAAACTCATCACTACACACTCGCTGTGCCAGCCCGGACGACCTTCGCCCCATGGCGACGGCCATGCAGGTTCACCGGGTTTGGTGAATTTCCATAGTGCGAAATCGGCGGGGTGTTTTTTCTCGCTTGCGCCGAACACTTCACGGTCGCCGCCGCCTGCGAGCATGTCTTCAAGTTTTTGATGCGCAAGCAAGCCATAGTCGTCGACCGATGTGACACTGAGATACACCCCATCGGAGGTGGCGTAGGCGCGCTGTAGGCCAATGAGCTCGCCGATCATTGCCACCATCTGGTCGACATATTCCGTTGCATGGGGAATGTCGTTTGGCTTTTCTACATTGAGCGCGGCCATGGCCGAAAACCACATGGTTTCGCACTTATGGGTAATTTCTGCCCATGGGCGATTTTCCCGGTTGGCGCGGTCGATGATTTTGTCGTCAATGTCGGTGATATTGGAAACCAGGCGGACCTGAATACCAGTCCAGGTGAGATAACGGCGCAAAATGTCGTACACCAGGGTGGCTCGGCCATGCCCCAGGTGGGGCGGGCCATAGACGGTGGGGCCGCAGAGGTAGATGCTGAGGTGCCCGGGCTGGCGCATTGCAAGGGGTCGGACCTCTTGAGTGGCAGTGTCGTAGAGAGAAAGCACTCTTTGACTCTAGGGTAAGTGCCTATGTCTACACCTCTTGCGAAGCAATCTGTTCCCGAGAAACCGAGCCTGGATGGCATCGAAGACCGCTGGTCGGGCGCATGGAGCGCCGAGGGCGTGTACACATTCGACCGCACTCGGCCGCGTAGCGAGGTTTTTGCCATCGACACCCCTCCTCCCACGGTGAGCGGGTCGTTGCACATGGGCCACGTTTTCTCGTACACACACACCGACACCATCGCCAGGTTTTGGCGCATGAGCGGCAAGACGGTTTTTTACCCAATGGGTTGGGACGACAACGGGTTACCCACTGAACGTCGTGTACAAAATTATTACGGCGTCACCTGCGATGCTTCTGTGCCTTACGTTGCCAACTTCACACCACCATTCCAAGGTGAGCCACCAAAAGATCACAAGCCACTCCCCATTTCGCGGCCGAACTTCATTGAGTTGTGCAACATACTGACGCACGAAGATGAAAAAGTTTTTGAAGAACTTTTCCGTCGCCTTGGTTTATCTGTCGACTGGTCGTTGCTCTACACCACTATTGAAGAACGCAGTCGCAAAACAAGTCAACGCGCTTTTCTCAACAACTTGCAACGCGGTGAGGCGTACATGCAAGAAGCACCAACGCTGTGGGATGTTGATTTCGATACCGCTGTTGCACAAGCAGAATTAGAAGATCGTGAACGACCAGGTGCGTATCACACCTTGGCATTTCACCTCACCAGTGGAAAAACTGCCGACGGTAAAACCGACATACTCATCGACACCACGCGACCAGAATTGTTGCCAGCATGTGTTGCTCTTGTTGCACACCCCGACGACGAGCGCTACCAACCATTATTTGGTTCAACGGTTCGCACTCCGCTCTTCGATGTTGAAGTGCCCATTCTTGCTCACCCACTTGCGCAAATCGACAAAGGCACAGGCATCGCCATGATCTGTACTTTTGGTGACGTCACCGACGTCATTTGGTGGCGTGAACTGCAACTCCCCACTCGAGCAGTCATTGGTCGTAATGGCCGCATTGTGGCCGACGCACCCGAAGTCATCACTTCTGTTCGCGGCATCGAGGCCTACACGCAACTTGCTGGCAAATCAATAAAGCAAGCACAAACACTCATTGTTGAAATGTTGCGCACGAGTGAAGAAATGCTCGGCGAACCCCGCGCAATTATGCACCCCGTGAAGTTTTTTGAAAAAGGCGAACGCCCACTCGAAATTGTTACGAGCCGTCAGTGGTATATCCGCAATGGTGGCCGCGAAGCCGACCTGCGTACGCGGTTTGTTGAGCGTGGTCATGAACTCACTTGGCACCCCGAACACATGCGTCACCGCTACGAAAACTGGGTAGAAGGCTTGAATGGTGACTGGCTCATTAGCCGCCAGCGTTATTTCGGTGTTCCCGTGCCGCTGTGGTATTCCCTGAATACCGACGGAACCACCAACTACGACGCGCCACTTGTGCCGACCAATGAACAACTTCCGATTGACCCCAGCACCGACGTCCCGCAGGGTTTCACTGAGTCACAGCGCGGACAAGCTAACGGTTTTGTTGGCGACCCAGACGTCATGGACACCTGGGCCACCAGCTCGCTCTCACCACAAATTGCTGGCCACTGGATTGATGACCCGGAAATGTTTAGCCACATGTTCCCCATGGATGTTCGCCCGCAAGCACACGAAATTATTCGCACATGGTTGTTCTCTACCATGGTGCGCTCGCACTTTGAGCATGGCGTTGCTCCGTGGAAAAACGCTGCGCTATCGGGTTGGATTCTCGACCCCGACCGTAAAAAAATGTCGAAATCTAAGGGCAACGTAGTTACTCCTATCGACCTCTTCGATCAATACGGCAGCGACGCAGTGCGTTACTGGGCAGCATGTGCCCGCCCGGGAGTAGATACTGCATTTAGCGAAGAGCAAATGAAGGTAGGCCGCAAGCTCGGCACCAAGTTGCTCAATGCCACGAAGTTTGTGCTCAGTTTCGGCGATGTAGATGCAACAGCAGTTCCTACAGAGATGATTGACATTGCAATGTTGCAGCGCTTGTCGGGCGTTGTTGAAGAGTGCACCAACGCATTTACTCACTTCGACTACGCCCGTTCGCTAGAGCGCACTGAAGCGTTTTTCTGGTGGTTCTGCGACGACTATGTGGAGTTGGTAAAACAACGTGCTTATGGTCTCGACACCATGCCAGTGGAACTCACGGCATCGGCTCGCGCCGCCTTGCGCCGTGCTCTTTCGGTCATGCAACGACTCTTTGCTCCCCTCATTCCTTTCGTCTCTGAAGAAGTGTGGCGTTGGTGGAATGACTCCTCTGTACACATCGCTAGTTGGCCAACAAGCGACGACTGCATCGCCGGTTGCACACCAACGGGAAATCATGAATTGCAACTCAACTCTGTTTGTGAAGTCTTAGGAACCATTCGTCGGGCGAAAACTGAGGCAAAAGTTTCTCAGCGAGCAGAGGTGGCAAGCATTGTCATTACTGCACCAAGTGAAGCCCTCACAGCAATCACCACAACTTTTGGCGACCTCACCTACGCCGGATCCGTCTTACAGAGCGAATTGCGCTCTGCAGATGGGGAAATCATTACAACTGTCACCTTGGCATAAACCTGAGAAGCGATAGCGTTCAACCAAGATGGCGCGCACAAAAACTACCCGGCCCAAGAGGTTCCACCATTCGTGGCCGCAGCGGTTGGTCTTTGGGTTAAACCTTGCTGTTGCACTCGGTTGCATTATTGGTGGTGGCGCATTGGTCTACGCCAATCAGCAGTTATCAAACCGCAAACTCGTCACGATCTCGAGCAATCCACAAAACACCCAAACCGATTCTGGCGACGACCTCAACAATCTTCCCGAAGGCGACTTGTCGGTCAAGAATTTTCTCATTACGGGCCGCGACAACAATTCCTGTGCCAATGCAAACTCATCGTCTGCAGAGGAACTCAAGAACAGACCGAACTATGCAGGCTTAACCGACAGCATCATGCTCATTCGCGTTGACCCGAAAAACAACCAAGCTGCAGTTCTTTCGTTTCCACGTGACCTGTACGTAAAAATTGCCAACAGCGACCACCGCAACCGCATTAATACTGCGTACCGACCAAAAGACCCGAACCGGCTCATTGACACCATTCGTTCCAATTTCAATATTGGTGTCGACCACTATGTCAGCATCGACTTCTGTGCATTCAAGTCAATTGTCGATGCAGTAGGTGGCGTACGTATTCCCTTTGAATACCCCACTCGCGACCGCGCGTCTGGCTTTTTAGTAAAAAGCGCTGGCTGCGCAAAACTCAACGGCGACCGTGCACTGCAATATGTGCGTTCGCGTAAATACTTCTACTTTGACAGCAAAAAGAATAAATGGGTACAAGACCCCAGCAGTGACTGGGGACGCATTGCACGCCAGCAAGACTTCATTCGTCGTATTTTGCGCTCGGCACTCGACAAAGGAATCGGAAACCCTTCTGTTGCTAATCAGCTACTGAGTGCAGGACTAAAAAACCTCATCACCGACGACCAACTCTCGCCCATCAGCTTGTTGCAACTTGCCCGAGCCATGCGCAATGTCACTGAAGACAACGTGCATACCTACACCGTGGAAGGTATTGGTAAAGCAATTGGTGGGCAATCAGTTATTGAGCCCAATTTGAAGAGCGATGCAATGGT